>QCBE01000017.1 GCA_003281715.1 Prochlorococcus sp. AG-347-B23 | reverse complement strand
CAGGTGCTGTTATGGGTGTACCTTCTCATGACTTTAGGGATTTTGAGTTTGCAAAAAAAAATAATATAGATATTAAACAGGTAATAGTAAAGGACAAAAGTGAACAAAGTAATGAGCTTGATAATGCTTATGTAGAAAATGGATATCTAATTAATTCAAATCAATACAATGGTTTAACAAATACTATTGCTAAATTAAAAATTTCAGAGGATGGGGTTAATAATGGATGGGCCGAAAATAAGATTCAATATCGTTTAAGAGATTGGTTAATTTCTAGACAAAGATATTGGGGATGTCCGATACCCATCGTTAATTGCAAAAAATGTGGAGCTGTTCCTTTAAACCAATCGGATTTGCCTGTCTCATTACCAAAAGATATAGAAATCTCCGCTAACAAGATTAATGCTTTAGGTGATGATAATAAATGGATAAATACAACATGTCCAAAATGTGGTAAAGCGGCAAGAAAAGAAACTGATACTATGGACACTTTTATGTGTTCATCTTGGTATTTTTTAAGATACACATCTTCAAAATGTACAACTAAGCCATTTGAAAAGAATGAAATTAATAAGTGGTTGCCTGTAGATCAATATGTTGGAGGAGTAGAGCATGCAATATTGCATTTGTTATATGCAAGATTTTTCACTAAAGCTTTGCGAGATAATGAACTATTTGATATTGATGAACCTTTCAAAAAACTATTAACGCAAGGAATGGTTCAGGCTGCAGCCTATAAAAACAATAAAACTGGCAAATATGTTTCTCCTTCCGATATTACTGACTTATCAAATCCTAAAGATCCAATTGACAATTCTAAACTAGAAGTTCTTTTCGAGAAGATGTCTAAGTCTAAATATAATGGAATAGACCCTGAATCAGTAATTAAAAAATATGGAGCAGATACAGCAAGAATGTTTATATTATTTAAAGCTCCACCAGAAAAAGATTTGGAATGGGGAGATAAAGATGTTGAAGGACAATTCAGATTTTTAAGCAGGATTTGGAAGCTTTATATGAATTGTGCAAAAGATATAAATAGTAAATCTAATACCTATCCAGATAAAGAAAAAAGTTTAATAAAGTCAATGAATATCGCTATAAAAGAAATTTCAAATGACATATTAAATAACCAATTTAATACAGCGATTTCAGAACTAATGAAGTTTTATAATTCAATATCAAATTCCATTAATGACGTAAGCAATAAGTTAAAAATTGATGCCTTAAAAACATTTTGTATTTTGTTGGCTCCATTTGCACCTCATATCGCAGAAGAAATATGGCATCTTATAGGATTTAAAAAATCTGTACATTTAGAACACTGGCCTTCATTTAATTCCGAGGCACTAAAGGAAGATTCATATGAACTAGTAATACAAGTGAATGGAAAAGTTAGAGACAAAGTAAATATTAATAATGATATGAGTGAAGATCAAATTAAAGAATTAACTCTTAAAAGACCTAACATATTAAAATGGACTCAAGATAAGGAAATAAGAAAAATAATTATTGTTAAAGGAAAAATTATGAATATTGTTGTTTAAGAATTTATTTTTTGAATAACTAATGAATTTGGATTTGACCAATCGCCCTTAACTAAATAATTATCATTACCGAAACACATTTCACGGAGTATGAAAAAAATAGGTTCACTTACTGAATTATCAAATAATGAAGTTATGTCATTTATAGAATATTCTCCACCTTCATCTAGTAAATTACTTACTTTTTGTTGATACTCAATAATATTTGCGGCTGCTTTCTTTCCAGCTTCAACTCCAGGTTGATCATATGCATTTATATTTACCAATTCAGCGTAGAAGGATACAGCCCTCTCAAATAAAGCGATTAAGGCACCAAGTGAAAAACAATTTAACTTTTCTAACGTAATAGTGATACTTTGTCTGTTTTCACTAGAGAGTGCTGATCTGGTTCCTTGCAAAAAACCAGAAAGATATTCTTTAGGATTCTCTTTTTCATCAAAAATATTAGTAGATGGAGAATCTAATAATTCAATAAAAATACAAAAGAAATTATCAATTCCATCTCTCAGTTGCTGAACATAAGCATGTTGATCTGTAGATCCTTTATTACCAAAAACGGAAATACCTTGATTAACTACTTCACCATTCCTATTAAATTTCTTTCCTAATGATTCCATTACTAATTGCTGGAGATATTTACTAAATACTTGTAACCTATCTCTATAAGGTAATACGACCATATCTCTCTTTCCAATACCATCCCCAGTTAAATACCATGCGGATGATAATAGTGCTGCTGGATTATTTTTAAAATCACTTATACGTGTGGCTTCATCCATTAATGATGCACCTTTAATAAATTCAGATATATTTTCATTAATAAGAGCTAATGGAAGTAATCCCACAGAGCTTGTAATACTAGTTCTTCCTCCAACCCAATCTTGCAGATTAAATATTTTTAACCAATTTTCAGAAGTGGCTTTTTTAAATAACTTACTATCTTTCATAGTTATAGCTATGGCATTAGAATTCCATTCAAGAGAATTGTTTTCGCAGTGACTTTTAATAATTTCCATAGCAATTCTAGGTTCAGGCGTACCACCTGATTTGCTTACTATTACAAATAATGTTGTTGATAATTTTTCAGATAACTCATCTAACTTTTCACTAATTAAAAAAGGATCAACATTATCGATATAAGAAAAATTTAAACCTCTGGAACACTTCTGCAGTGACTCTGTAATAAGTAATGGTCCTAACCCACTTCCACCAATTCCTATCCAAAGAACATCAGTATACTGCTGATTATTCTTATTCTTAATATCTCCATTTAAAATTTGTTTTCCAAATTCAGAGACTGCATTAATATCTGCTCTAATTTCCTCTGCTATTTTTGAAGAGGGTGAAATTGATGGATTTCTAAGCCAATAATGTCCAACTTGTCTATTTTCATCAATATTTGAGATTGCACCATTTTCTAATTCTTTTATTGATGAAAAAACATCTATAAATTTATCTTCTAAATTTTTTATCTCTTTACTTGTGAAACTAATTTTGCTTATGTCTAACCAAATTTTTAATTTTTTATCAAACCAAAGATAATTACAAAATTTATCCCATGAGTTTAAATCTTCATTCATTTTATATATTTGTTTCTTTTATATATTATTCAATTATATCTATACGAATAGTACATAGATTTGATTCATTTAAATTTGTTTAAATTATTATCTTCAAACTAATATGTTTTTGAATATAAACAATTAAAATTGAGGGTTTTTTTTATTTCATATGAATTTATCATTGGATAAAATAAAAAACATTGGATAGATCATTTAATTACATAATTTCGCCTGAGATATCTGAATTTAGGAGATTTTCCCCAAAATTAAAAATAGGTGTACTTGCTTCTGGGAAAGGAACAAACTTTCAAGAATTAATTAATCTCTCAGAAAAAGGAGAATTAGATATAGATATAAAAGTTCTAATAACTAACAAAGATGATGCAGGTTGTATAAAGAGAGCTGAAAGTAAAAAAATACCTCACAAAATTATAAGAGGCAAAGACTTTCTGCAAAAAGAGTCATTTGAATTAGAAATTGTAAATACCTTAATTCATTACGATGTTGAACTTGTGGTTATGGCAGGCTGGATGAAAATTGTTACTCCATTTTTTATTAATAAATTTAAGAATAAGATAATAAATATTCACCCTTCATTACTTCCAGCATATAAAGGTGGTTCTGCGATAAAGGACTCTATATTAAATGGTTCAAAAATAACTGGTTGTTCCGTACATTTTGTTGAAGAGGAGGTAGATAGTGGATCATTGATAATGCAAGCTGCATTGTCAATTAGAAATGGTGATGATATTGAATCACTTTCCAAAAGGATACAAATGCTTGAGCATAAAATTTTACCTCAATCAATCTCTCTTGCGGGTTTTTTGATAAGAAGTAATTTTATGGAAAATTATTAGTTAAATCAAGACCTTCATCCATTGAAAATCCGCTCATAATATTTAAATTTTGAATTGCCTGCCCAGTCTGACCTTTTAATAAATTATCAATTGCAGATAATATAATTATTCTTCCATTTCGATTGTCAACTTTAACAGAAAGGAAAATTTGGTTTGTATTTTTAACCCATTTTGTTGATGGGTATGTATCTACAGGTAATACCTTAATATTTTTGAAATTTCTATAAAAATTATCCAAAAGTATTCTGCAATCATCAGAAGTTAATCCTGGATCTCTTAATCTCCCATATATGGTCGAATGCATACCCCTTGAAATTGGAACCAAATGAGGTGTAAAAAGCAGTTCAATTTTATTTCCAGCAATTAAAGATGCCACTTGCTCGATCTCTGAGGTATGTCTATGGTTTATCAATCCATATGCTGATAGACCTTCTCCACATTCTGATAAGAGTAGCTTTTGGTTTGGTTCTCGACCACCTCCAGATGTTCCGCTTTTAGAATCAATTACTATCCCTTCATTTTCAATAATTCCTTGAGAGAGATAAGGAGCTAATGGAATAAGAGCAGATGTTGGATAACATCCCGGACATGCAATTAATCTTCCTTTTGATATGGCTTCTTTATTTATTTCAGGAAGACCGTAAACTGCCTCTTTACATAAATCATCATCATTCCTTCTATAAATAGAAGCTTCTTTGGAATATACTTTTTTCCATTCATTTAAGGACTTATATCTGTAATCAGCAGATAAATCAATAACTTTAACTCCTCTATCTAATAATTTCCTTGTCAATGTAGAAGATAGGCCATTTGGTAAGCAAAGCAGAGCAACATCAGTGTTTTTTGAAATATTATCTACTGAAATTTCTTCTATATAGGGATCATTATCTAGATAAATGAAAGGGAAATTATCGTTCCACTTAGATCCAGATGTTTTATTACCTCCTAAAAATGAAATTTTGTATTTTTTATTTTTCTTTAAAAGATTTACCGCTTGAATACCGCCGTAACCAGTAGCACCTACTATTGCAACATTCATTTCTTTGAATTGGCAGAATTTGAGATAGGATTATAAAGTGTTGAATTTAAGGTAACTAAAACACTATTTTTCTATATTGATAGGAATAATGAAAGAAACAAGTCCCAAATCTAATAATGGAACAATTTTGGATATAAATGAATCCTTTAAAATTGAATTTGATCCTATCAGCGATGCGTTAGCAGCTATAAGAAATGGTGAATGCATAATTGTTGTAGATGATGAAAGAAGAGAAAATGAAGGAGATTTAATTTGCGCGGCTCAGTTTGCAACTCCACAGCAAATTAATTTTATGGCGACTGAGGGACGTGGCCTTATATGCCTAGCTATGCAAGGTGAAAAACTTGATTCTTTAGATTTACCATTAATGGTGGATAGGAATACAGATGAAAATCAAACAGCTTTTACGATATCAATTGATGCTGGACCTGAAAATAATGTTACTACTGGAATTTCCGCTGAAGACAGAGCAAAGACCATTCAAGTTGCAATAAACCCAAATACAAAACCTGACGATCTAAGGAGGCCAGGACATATTTTTCCATTAAGAGCTAAAAAAGGTGGAGTATTAAAAAGAGCAGGTCATACCGAAGCAGCAGTAGATATTGCGGCAATGTCAGGCCTTTATCCCGCTGGAGTGATTTGTGAAATACAAAATCCGGACGGTTCTATGTCAAGACTTCCACAACTTAAAGAGTATGCAAAACAGTGGGGAATGAAATTAATATCCATAGCTGATTTAATAAGTTATCGCTTTCAAACCGAGAGATTTGTATTTAGAAAATCCGATGCTGTTCTTCCAAGTATTTTTGGCAATTTCAAAGCTTATGGATATGTTAATGAACTTGATGGTTCAGAGCACGTTGCATTAGTTAAACAAAAATCTTCAAAACTAAGCGAACCTGTATTAGTTAGGATGCATTCAGAATGCTTAACTGGCGATGCTTTTGGATCATTACGTTGTGATTGTAGACCCCAGTTAGAGGCTGCTTTATCAAGGATAGAAAAAGAGGAAGAGGGAGTTGTTGTTTACTTAAGACAAGAAGGCAGAGGTATTGGCCTAATAAATAAATTAAAAGCTTATAGTTTGCAGGATGGTGGATTAGATACAGTGGAAGCTAATGAAAAATTAGGTTTTCCAGCTGATCTCAGAAATTATGGAGTTGGAGCACAGATATTAACGGATCTAGGGATAAAAAAACTAAAATTACTAACAAACAATCCTAGAAAAATTGCTGGATTAGGCGGTTATGGAATCGAAGTTATTGAGAGAGTTCCATTAGTAATTTGTCCAAACGATAATAATGCTGAATATTTGAGTGTTAAAAAAACGAAGCTAGGTCACATGATTGATGAAGATAATTCTTATTCCCGAAATATCAATCCATTTATATCAATTTTTCTTGACGGGAAATATAAATCTATTGATCTTGTTCCAATAAAAAATAACGTTATTAAATTCTGTAGTGATCAGAACATTAATATTAAACTTGAAAGTACGCCGAGATTATTGGCTTTTTGGAATCGACCAAAATTAGTTTGGCGAATTTTACATGATCAGAATAGAACCAATTCCAACATTACTGATGAAGAAATAAAGAATATAGAACTATTTATTCAATTTTTATCTAATTATGAAAATAGTTCAAAGATTGGAATTATTGTTTCTAGAAATCTTGAACAAGCATTACACCCAAAAAGTAGCATTAAATTAATCAATACTAAATTTACTATTAATAATGAAATCTTATATTCATCTACTAGAAAATTTAATCTAGATAAAGAGACATTTAGTATCGTTTTTGAAGGCTAAATTACTATTTTAAAGTAGCTTTAAGAATTTTTGAACCATTAGTAAGCTTTAGAACTACATCCATATCATCTGTCTTACCAAAAACAGTATGAACTCCATCGAGATGAGGCTGTGGTTCATAAACTATAAAAAACTGACTTCCTCCTGTATTCTTTCCTGCATGAGCCATAGAAAGTGAACCTTTTAGATGTTTATTGGAATTGATTTCACATTTAATATTATAACCAGGGCCTCCAGTTCCAGGCATACCAGATGCTCCTTCACGAGTATTTGGACATCCTCCCTGAGCCATAAATCCCGGAATAACTCTATGAAATGCTAAACCGTCATAAAAACCATCACTAATCAACTTAGTGAAGTTATTAACTGTATTAGGTGCGTCGTTAGAGAAAAATTCGATATTAATGTTTCCAACTTCAGTCTCAAATAATGCAGTTGTCATGTTCTATTTGTTTAAATATTTATTGTTATTTTAATAGTTAAAGCAACTTTTCAAGGTTTTCCTTAATGGTATTTATATCAATGTTATTTTTATTACTACATTTGTCTTCCTCCCAATTTTCAACTTCTAGATTTTTCTGGGGTGGCGCAATTAATAACCTATCTTCTGCGGTTTTAGGTACAAAATTTTTTTCAACTAATTTACATTCATAATCTAATTTAATGCAGAATTCTTTTATATCCTCTATGTTTATCATCTCAACTGTTGGCAAGGGAAAATCTTGAGCTTCTAGTAAACCACAATATCTTATCGCATCATCCTTATCTTCAAACATAAGAACAATAGTTCTTCCTTTAAGTTCGATTGAATGAATTCCTTCCTTATCTGTTCCTGAATTATATAAAAGAACAAATATGTTCATAAGTATCAACTTTACTATTTATATAGTATTTGATTAAGAATCAGAAAGTGATAATTCTTGTAATCTTGTATATAAAGCAATTTCTTCATCATTAATATCAGCAGGTATAACTACCAAGATTTCAACATATTGATCACCTACATTATCTTCGAAAGTTAAACCCCTACCTTTCAAACGTAACATTCTTCCCGTAGATGATTTTGGTGGAACTTGAAGTGTGACATTTCCATCAAGGGTAGGGACCTCAACTGCACAACCAAGAAGAGCATCATGAGGAAATAACTCTAATTTATAAAGAACTCTTAAACCATCAATTCTTAGACCACTTTCCGTTTGAACTTTCAACTGAAGATAATGATCTTTACCTCCTCTAGCAATATTTTCAAGTCTTAATCGCCATCCATCTCCAGCGAAAGGAGGGGTATCAACTTCAACTACTGTTTCATCTTCTAGCTCAATTAAAATTGAAGCTCCATTTAAGGCTTCATCAGGAGTTAAATCAATAACTGTTTCTATATCTTGGTGGAGTTTAACTGGAGGGGGTTCTTCTGGAGAGGTTGTAGGGTATTGATAATTATTAAATTCATCATTATTTGAATTTATCGGTTCATCCCTAAATGGTTCATTTTCATATTCCTCATAATTCTTTTGAGAGTATTCATAACCAAATAATGCATCAAGATAATCTTGAAAATCAGGAAACCCTGTCTTGAAATTATTATTTTCGTAATCATCCTTGATATTTTCATCCGAATTTTTTTCCTTGAGATTAGGATCACGTAAATATTCGTATGCTTCGTTAATTAATTTAAATCTTTCTTCTGCATTAAGATCATTTGTATTTAAATCTGGATGCCATTTTCTTGCTTCTCTTCGAAAGGCCTTTTTAAGTTCTTTGTCATCGAAATCAGGGGATAAACCCAAAATCGACAAATAGTCTTTTTTAGAGGAAGTAGTCATTGTCCCATGGATCATCGTCCCTAGAATTACCATACCTCGAATTTCTATAATTTCTATTCATTTGATTATCCCAAGGATCATCATCCCAATAATCATCTGAAAAAAGTTCATCCTTTAATGATCCAAACGTATTTTTAATGCCCTGTAAGGGATTATTATCAGTTTTCTTTTCTGCCGCAAATTTTCTGTTTAAGCCGAATAATGCTTCTTGTAGAGCACTAACTGAAATTTCTAATTCTTGAGGATCATCGTCATCTATATACTCTTCAACATCTTGAATGGCTAATTCAACAGCACGTTGTTGCCTTTCGGCCCCATATGGACCAAATTCCAATGAAGCATCCCTAAGTCTTCTTTCAGCTTGTGCAATAAGAGTTAAAGCACTATTTTTTCTATCAATTACAGATCTTCTCTTCCTATCTTCATTTGCTTTTGCTTTGGCATCTTCAATTATCGAATTTATTTCTTGTTCATTTAAATTAGAACCTCCAGAGATTGTAACTGTTTGCTTTCTTCCAGTTGTTCTATCAGTTGCACTTACTTCTAAAAGACCATTAGCGTCAATATCAAATGCTACCTGGACTTGAGGTATCCCTCTTGGAGCCGGAGGTATTCCTGATAGTCTAAATTTACCAAGTGATTTATTTTCAGAGGCTAAAGGCCTTTCTCCCTGCCGTACTTGAACAACAACTGATGATTGATTAGCTTCGGAAGTACTAAAAACATCAGATTGTCTTACTGGTATTGGCGTATTTCGAGGAATGAGTACCTTCATAAGACCACCAATAGTTTCTAAACCTAAAGATAAGGGAGTAACGTCATTTAGAAGTAAATCTTGTAAATCACCACTAATAATTCCAGATTGTATCGCAGCTCCAACTGCTACGACTTCATCAGGATTAACAGATTGACAAGGATCATTAGGAACAAGAGTCTTTACTAGTTGTTGAACCATTGGAATTCTTGTGCTACCACCTACAAGTACTACCTCATCAATATCATCTGCGTTCCATCCAGAATCATCTAGAGCTATTTGCACAGGTTCTAATAATCTATCAAGTAAATCTTGTGATAATGATTCAAATATTTTTCTATCTAAGGTTTCTTCAATATGTAACGGACCCTCTTTACTTGTTGTGATAAATGGTAAGGATATTTTTGTTTTTTGCAATCCTGACAATTCACATTTAGCTTTCTCAGCAGCTTCAGTTAATCTCTGTAAAGCTTGTCTATCCCTTCTTAAATCAATTTCATTTTTAGCAAGAAATTTTTCTGCAAGCCAATCAACTATTTTTGAATCAAAATTGTTTCCGCCTAGCTGTGTATCACCACAAGTGGCTTTAACATCAAATACACCATTAGAAATTTTCAATAATGAAACATCAAATGTACCTCCTCCTAAATCAAAAACCAAAACATTATTAGAAGAACTTTTTTCAAAACCATAGGCTAGAGCTGCAGCAGTAGGTTCATTTAGAATTCTATCTACTTTAATACCAGCTAGTATTGCAGAATCCTTTGTAGCTTGTCTCTGAGATTCATTAAAGTAGGCAGGGACAGTAATTACTGCAGACTCAACAGTATCTCCAAGATATGTTTCTGCATCATTAATTAATTTTCTAATCAATGAGCTCACTAGTTCTTCTGGCGCATACTCTCTTTCTGTATTTGGACTAAGAACCCTAACGCTACCATTGGTATTAGCCTTTACGTTATAAGGAACAGAAATGCTATTCTCATCTAATTCATCCCAGTCACTACCAATAAATCTTTTTAGGTTATAAAAGGTATTCTTAGGATTTAGAACAAGCTGCCTTCTCGCTTGTTCTCCTATTACTATTTCCTTGTCTTTTGTAAATCCAACTATTGAAGGTGTAGTTCTGGAGCCCTCAGAATTTGCAATAACAGTTGGACGACCAGCTTCTATAACTCCGACAACAGAGTTAGTAGTACCTAAATCAATTCCAACTATTTGCCCCATGATTTTAGATCGCTAAATTAAAGCAAAATTTACTAATAATTTAATTAATTTTTATCTTAGATATCTACATATAATAGTAAAAACCAAATATTTTCAACTTAATTTAAATAAATAAGATTATTTATAACTTGTCAAAAGGTCTACTATCTATTTTAAAACATTTTTTAAAGAATAAGATTTGATGTAGTTAACCAAAATAAACTAATATAAAACGGAGAGAGAGGGATTCGAACCCTCGATAAAGTTGCCCCTATACAGCATTTCCAGTGCTGCGCCTTCAACCACTCGGCCACCTCTCCCAAGATAACCATTTTAACCCTTTATCAACCCATTTTAGAGGAAAGTTATTTGAAAAAGACTTTCACAGTCACGATTAAAAATAAGGAAACCGGAAAGGTTTACCAAGAGCAGGTTAATAGTGATGATTACATACTTAAGGAATTTGAAAAGAAAGGTTTCAAACTTGCATTTTCATGTAGAAATGGTTGCTGTACAAGTTGTGCAGTTAAAATAATATCTGGTAGTTTGAAACAACCTGAAGCCATGGGTGTATCTCAGGCTTTGAAAGAAAAAGGCTATGCACTTCTTTGCGTCGCTAAAGCAACATCAGATCTTGAGGTAGAAACTACATATGAAGATGAAGTTTACGATTTACAATTTGGACAATATTTTGGGAGAGGGAATACAAGAGTTGCTCCACCTTGGGAATTTGAGGAAGATTAACTATCATGTTTGAATTAAGTGAAATAGAGGAACTTGCAAATCAAGTAAACTTATCCATTTTGTATGAAATAGCAAAAAATTCTGCTCAAATTGGTAATGAAATTTTAAAAGCTAATTACAATAAAATTCAGAAAATATCTTCAAAGGGTAGGAAGGGTGATCTAGTTACTAATGTAGATTTGGAAGTTGAAAATAAAATAAAAGAATATTTATTAAAAGAGACACCAAACATATCTATAAATGCAGAGGAATCGGGTAAATTAACCAAATCTTCGGACTTAACATGGTGTATAGACCCATTAGACGGTACTACAAATTATTCCCATGGATATCCTTTTTTTGGGACCTCTATTGGTCTTGTATATAAAAATAAACCAATTATAGGCGCTATATCAGTACCTTATTTAAATGAACTATATTCAGCCTGTTTAGGTTTAGGCTCATTCTGCAATGATAGTGAACTTAAAGTATCAAATCCCTCTAATCTATCTGATAGCCTACTTGTAACTGGTTTCTCTTATGACAGATTTGAGACAGAGGATAATAATTATGCTGAATTTTGTTATTTAACACATAAAACTAGAGGTGTTAGAAGAGGAGGTGCAGCAGCAGTTGATCTAGCATTTGTTGCCTCAGGTAAGGTAGATGCATATTGGGAAAGAGGATTGGAAGTATGGGATCTAGCGGCCGGTGCTATTATTGTTAAAGAGGCTGGTGGTATTATTTCTGATTATCCATCAGGCGAATTTAATTTAAGTTCAGGAAGAATTTTAGCTTGTTCTCCCAGCCTTGAGAATGAATTAAAAAATGAACTAGATAAAGTCTCTCCATTTAAAAAAAATCTCTACACCTAAAATTAGTTAATATTAATATGACAGATATAAAGGAAATAAAATTAGTAGATGTAAAAAACAACTCAAACATCATAAATAATTTAAATAGTATTTATAAACTATGGGGATATGAAGAGGTTTCACCCTCATTTATAAATACTTTAGAGACCATAAAAGGCCGTGGCATTATTGACGAAAATCAGGTTGTAGGAATAGTAAGTAATAATTCATTATGTCTTAGGCCAGAAATGACAACATCAATTGTTAAATTGTCATCTACCAGATTAATAAATAAGAAAAGACCTATAAGATTATTTACCAATGGAATGGTTTTTGATAAAAAACAAAATAATAAAAATTCATTTAAGTTGCAAGAAAAATTGCAAAGTGGAATTGAATTAATTGGATATGATACAAAATACCCAGAAATTGAAGTTATTAATATTTTGTTTGATTCAATCGATAATATTAATTTGAAGGATGGTTGTAATTTATTTCTACTAGTAAGCACCACAAAAATAATGGACTTGATGCTGAACAAATATAAGAATAATAATTTTGAAGAAATTAAGAAAAGTCTAGTTAATTTTGATCAAGATAATTTATCTAAATTAGGAATAGATGAAGATGATAAATATATTCTTAAAGATCTTTTATTCACAAGAGGAGAGCCAATTGCAATATTAAAAAAATTAAAAACTATATATGGTACTAGTAAAACATTAGATGACTTAAATTATTTATTTGAAACATTATCAAAAATATCAAAAAAATATGGCGTTAAATTACAACTTGATCCCACTTTTCAACCTCACTTGAATTTATATGAAGGAATAGTTTTTCAACTAATAGGGGATAATGGTAAAAATAAAAGCATCATCGCAAAAGGCGGAAGATATGATGAGTTAGTAAGATCATTTAGTCCTAATGAGAAAATATATAATGGGATTGGATTTACAATTTCAGTAGACATTTTAAGAAATTTAATTAAGGAAGAAAAGAAAGATAAAAAAAAGATATTATTGATGTTTAAAGATCCTTATTTGTTAGAAAAAGGAATGAATGAACAAAAAATACAACAGAAAGAGGGAAATATTGCTGTCTTACATTTAAATCCATGTGATGACTTGGCTAAAGCCAATCAAATTATGAAAGAAAATAATTGTAGTGAGATTTTGTGGGTTAAATAAAACCAACTATAAATTTATTTAACATTTAAATTCATATATTGTTCGGACAATACTCCTAATTAAACTTGATTAACTAGTTTTTACGAAATAATATTTAATATGTTGGATTTTTTTTTAAATGGAAAAAGGCGAAATTCGTATTAATACCGAAAATATTTTCCCAATTATCAAGAAGGCAGTATATTCTGACCATGAAATCTTTATAAGAGAACTTGTTAGTAATGGTGTTGACGCAATTAGTAAAAGAAGAATGGCCTCTATGGCCGGTGATTGCGAGAATACTGAGGAGGCTCAAGTAAAAATAACACTTAACCGTGAAAAAAATACATTAACAATTTCCGATAATGGAATTGGAATGAATGATGAAGAAATTAAGAAGTACATTAACCAAGTAGCATTCTCTAGCGCAGAAGAATTCCTAACAAAATACAAAAAAGATAATGATGAATTTATAGGTCATTTTGGACTAGGTTTTTATTCAAGTTTCATGGTTGCTGATAGAGTTGATATATTAACTAAATCAGCAATTGGAGAATCAAAAGCTTTCAAATGGTCTTGTGATGGATCTCCAAATTTCACGTTAGAGGAGTCAGAAAGAGAGACAATTGGTACAGATGTAATACTTCACCTACTAGACGAAGAAAAAGAGTTTATTGAACCTGAAAGGATTAAATCATTAATAAAAAAATATTGTGATTTTATGCCAATAGATGTCTTATTAGAAGGTGAAACAATTAATAAGAAAAATCCACCTTGGAGGAAACAACCTAGTGAATTAAAAGATGAAGATTATATTGAGTTGTATAAATATCTTTATCCTTTTCAGGGAGATCCACTTTTATGGATACACCTAAATACCGATTATCCATATGACATACAAGGAATATTGTATTTTCCTAAATTGTCTGGTAGAGCTGATTGGGAAAAGGGAGAGATTAAACTATTTTGTAATCAAGTATTCGTAAGTGATTCAATTAAAGAGATTGTCCCAAAATACCTTTTACCTCTTAGAGGAGTAATTGACTCTACAGATATACCTTTAAATGTAAGTAGAAGCGCATTGCAAACAGATAGAAAAGTAAGATCTATATCATCATTTATTTCAAAAAAAATTGCTAATAAACTAAAGGATTTAATAAAAAATTCTCCTGAATTTTATGCAGAAATTTGGGATTCTATCTCAGCTTTTATTAAAATTGGTGCGATCGAGGATGATAAATTTGCTGAATTAGTAAATAACAGTATAATTTTTGAAACAATAATAAGCTCTGAGAAAGACGTAACTAAAGATATTGAAAATAAAACTCTTATCAAATCAAATGATAAATACTTCACAACTCTGGCAAATTACAAAGAACGAAATAACATAACTGATTCTAAAAAAATAATTTACTGTTCAGATTCGATTGCTCAGTCAAGCGCATTAAATATCTGCTTATCTGATAACAAGGAAGTTATTAAATCAGATCCCTTAATTGATGCACAATTTCTTCCTTGGTTAGAAAGCAAAAACGAAGATTATCAGTTTCAAAGAGTTGATTCAGAAATAAATGAACTTGAAGATAAAGAATCTAAAGAAATTGTAGATAAGGATGGCAAATCAAATACAGAAAATCTTAGAGATACGATTGTAAAAGCACTTAACAACGAAAAAGTAACAGTTAAAGTTCAGTCACTTTCAAGTAAAGATGCACCACCAGCGATGATTTTGCTTCCTGAGCAAATGAGAAGAATTAATGATATGGGTGCTTACATGGAACAAAAGATGCCTGGCTTACCAGAATATCATGTGCTTTTAATTAACAAGGAACATCCACTTATTGCTGGTCTTAATAAAATTACAGGCAATAAAATAATTATTGATAAAAAAGATCCTATAGAAAATCCATTGGCATCTAAAATTGCAAATCATGTTTACGATATGGCTAAACTATCTGTTGGTGGATTAGATCAAGAACAGATTATTAATTTACAGAATAATAACGCCGATTTAATTTCAGAATTGCTTAATTCCACAAATTGAGTCGTGTGTTAGAATTTTTACAGATATAACTCAAAAAATATGTCAAGAGTTTGCGAACTTTCTGGAGCAAAAGCTAATAATGGGATGGCTGTAAGTCACTCACATATTCGTACAAAAAAATTGCAACAAGTTAATCTCCAAAAAAGGAGACTTTGGTGGGATGAAGGGAATAAATGGGTAAATATAAAAATTAGTACCAAAGCACTAAAATCTATACAAAAAGTTGGATTAGATAAATTTGCTAAATCAAATGGAGTTGATTTAAAAAAATTCTAAATTTGATGAGAAATTTAGTTGTAAGTATATTAATATCATTTATTCTTTTAATTAATTGTAATTCTGCAATAGCTTTTGATTTTGCTCCAGAGGTTGGAGATATTGCTCCAAACTTTCAATTAGAGGGTTTTAATAAAAATATAAAATCAAAAAAAATATGGAAATTAAATGATTTTCAAGGTAAGTGGCTAATTATGTATTTTTATCCAAAGGACTTTACAGCAGGTTGCACTCTTGAAGCGAAAGGTTTTTCTGAATTAAAAAAGGATTTTTTAAAATATAATGCCGAAATTGTTGGGATTAGTGCTGATAATCAAGATTCTCATGAAAGTTTCTGCAGCGAAAAATCCATAAACTACACTTTATTATCTGATCCCGAAGGAATTATTAGCGATAAATATGGTTCCTGGATTCCTCCATTTTCAGATAGAAATACTTTTTTGATTTCTCCAGAAGGGGAAATTTCTTATAGATGGATAAGTGTTTTACCTATAAATCATGCCAAGGAAGTACTTAATGTACTAAAGAAAAAAATATAAATCTTGCACGAGCTATCATTTGGAACTTGGTTAATTCATATCTCTTCAGTAATTGAATGGATATTTACCATCTTTGTCATAAACAAAATTTCTAGATATAAAAAATATAATTTATTTTTTTGGTTAAGCTTAGCAATGGTCCCAAACTTAATAGGAGCTATGTGCGCGATCACCTGGCATATCTATGATAATCAAGACGCATTGTATGGATTAGTAACGCTTCAAGGGATATTTACATTTATAGGAAATTCAACATTAGCTTTAGCATCATTCACTATTTTTAAAAAGGAAGAGACTTATGAATGACATATTTATAAAATTTATAGAAAAATTAGCTTCAATCGATAACACATTTTTGTTCGCATCATCTATATTTCCATATGCAATCTTTTTGTTTTACTTATATAAAATAAAATCTATTAATAATTTTGTAAAAACAGGATTTTCCTTAACTGTTTTATTCGTATTGATAACAATATTGGTATCTATCATCACACTTAATTACTATAATAAAACCCTTGTTGAGGTTGACTTTCTCCATGGTTTAGCAGAATCCTTCCTAACTATAAGTGATTTTGTTATTTTGTTTGGATTTATAAAGTTGTTAAATAGCTTAGAAGTAAACAACTCTTAAGACCTTTTACAATTTTGTGTTTTTTAGGTAAAAGTATTAGAGAATATAAGAAAATAACGATTTTTTATGTTTACTACATTATTTGCAGCTGCAGATCCAGCAACTTTTTCTTGGTCTCCAAAGTGTGCCGTCGTAATGATTGCATGTAATGTTTTTGCTTATGCAATTGCCAGAGCAACTATAAGAAAACCAAATGAAGGTTTTGAAATACCTAATTCAAAATTCTATGGTGGTTTAAGTCACGCGTCAGTTGTAGGTGCTAATTGCCTAGGTCATATTTTCGGAATTGGTGCAATCTTAGGATTAGCCTCACGTGGTGTTTTATAAAAATTTATTTATTAAATTTTTAATTATATAACTTAAATTTCTTAACAATTTTATCTGCCATCTGATCAGGCATAAGTCCTAATTTTTCTTTACTCTGGTCAGGTGAAGCATGATCAACTAAAACATCGGGTATACCTATCCTGTATACAGGAATGTTTACTTCATTATCGTTAAGTAACTCAACTATTGCCGAACCAAACCCACCAATTAAGGTTCCTTCTTCCATAGTTACCACTTTTTTAATTCTACTTACTAAAGGCATAATAAGATTTTTATCTAGAGGTTTCACAAATCTTGCATTAACAATACATGCATTAATGTTCATATATTTAAGGATCTTTGCAGTTTCAATAGCTGATGCGACCATTGATCCATAAGCAATAATTAAAATATCTTCTCCTTCTTCAAGTATTTCAGCTTCGCCTATATTCAAAGGTTCCCAACCCTCATCCATTACAGCCACCCCTAATCCAGAACCTCTTGGTATTCTTAGAGCTGTAGGACCATTATGGTTAATTGAAGTTATTAACATTCTCTGTAATTCAGACTCATCTTTTGGTGCCATCAATACAAAATTAGGTATAGATCTCATATAACTGATATCGTACTGACCTTGATGAGTTGGACCGTCAGCCCCAACTATCCCAGCTCTATCAAGTACAAACGATACAGGCAAATTTTGTATCCCTACATCATGAATTAATTGGTCGAAAGCACGTTGAAGAAAAGTACTATAAATAGCTACAACAGGTTTAAGACCATCACAAGACATTCCTGCCGCAAGAGTAACTGCATGTTGTTCTGCTATTCCTACATCGATGTATTGATCAGGGATATTTTTTTGCAATATATCTAAACCAGTACCTGTAGCCATTGCAGCTGTAATACCAACGACTTTGCTATCTTGCTCACATATTTTTAATAAGGTTTGACCAAATATTTTACTATAACTAACAGGTTTAGGTTTCTTTGATGGAATAGATTTCCCCGTTGTAAGATCAAACGCAGACTGCGCATGATATCCAACCTGATCGGCTTCTGCATATGGGTAACCCTTCCCTTTTGTTGTGACAACATGAACAAGTACAGGTCTTTTAAGTTTATGGGAAGCGTTAAAGGTCTTAACTAAGTTACCAATATCATGACCATCAATTGGACCCATATATGTAAATCCAAGTTCTTCAAAAACAGCTCCAACCTTAGGAACAGATAGTCGTCTAACGCTTCCTTTAATATTTTTTAGTTCTTCTGGGATATCCTTACCAATTAGGGGAATATTTTTTACACTTTCTTGAACACTATCGGTCAAAAATTGCAATGGTGGACTTACCCTTACCTTATTTAAGTAAGATGAAAGGGCTCCAACCGGAGGTGAAATAGACATGTCATTATCGTTCAATACTACAACTAAAGGGGTATTTGGTAAGTGACCTGCATGATTTATAGCTTCTAATGCCATTCCTCCAGTTAGTGCTCCATCTCCAATAACAGCGACACATTTATAATTTTCACCTTTTCTATCTCTTGCTATTGCCATTCCTAAAGCAGCGGAAATAGAAGTACTTGCATGTCCAGCACCAAAATGATCAAATTTACTTTCACTTCTTTTAAGATATCCAGCGACTCCATTTTGTTGCCTTAGAGAATCAAATTGACTGAAACGTCCTGTAATTAATTTATGAGGGTAACCTTGATGTCCTACATCCCAAACAACTTTGTCAAAATCAAGATCGAGAGTTTGATATAAAGCCAATGTCAACTCAACTACACCTAATCCAGGACCAAGATGTCCTCCACTAGTAGATACTACCTGAAGATGTCTTTCTCTAATTTGACAAGCAATTTCCTCTAATTGTGAAACTGTTAAGCCATGAAGTTGATTTGGATGACTTAACTCACTTAAAAGCATTTAACAAAAATTGGTATCTATATAATCTAAAACGCCGAGGTGCAAAATGAGTATTTTTTTTGAAATAGATCATGTAATGTTTTATTAGATTAATAATTAATGCTAAAAATATATATATGAATGATTATTTTGAAAAAATACTTCAAGCTGAAGTCTATGAAGTTGCAAAAAAAACACCGCTAGAAAAAGCTCATAATTTAAGTAAAACACTTAATAATGAAGTTTTTCTAAAAAGAGAAGATCTTCAGGATGTATTTTCATTCAAAATAAGAGGTGCATATAACAAAATGAGTAAGCTCACTAATTCACAGCTTGCTCAGGGAGTGATTACTTCAAGTGCTGGTAATCATGCTCAAGGGGTTGCACTTAGTGCCCTTAAGTTAAATTGCCAAGCAACTATATTAATGCCCATTACCACACCTCTAGTAAAAGTTAATGCAGTAAAAAATTTAAAAGCAAAGGTTATATTATATGGCGATAACTATGATGAAACTTACAAAGAGGCAATAAGAATTAGCCAAGAAAGAAATTTATGCTTTATTCATCCCTTTGATGATCCAGAAGTAATAGCAGGACAAGGAACTATAGCTATAGAACTTGAACAGCAGCTTAAGGAAAAACCTTATGCAATTTATATTGCTGTAGGTGGTGGGGGATTGATATCAGGTATTTCCTTATACGTTAAAAAAGTATGGCCTGAAGTAAAAATTATTGGCGTAGAACCAGAAGACGCAGACGCTATGACAAAATCCTTAGAACAAGAAAAAATTGTGGAATTACCCTCTGTTGGTCAATTTGCAGATGGAGTGGCGGTTAAAAAAATTGGTAAAAATACTTTTGATATTGGGAAAAAATATATAGATAAGATGATTAGGGTTAATACTGATGAAATATGTGCAGCTATAAAAGATGTTTTTGAGGATACTAGATCAATATTAGAGCCCGCAGGAGCATTATCAATTGCAGGAATGAAAAAAGATATTTTAAATTCGAATCATTCAAATAGAAAAATGGTTGCAATTGCATGTGGTGCAAATATGAATTTTGAGAGGCTTAGATTTGTAGCAGAAAGAGCGGAACTTGGAGAGTGTAAAGAAGTGATGATGGCTGTTGAAATTCCTGAACGTCCTGGTAGTTTAATTGATTTTTGTAAGTTACTTGATAATAGAAATTTAACTGAATTTAGCTATAGGATGTCGAATTCAAAGAATGCCCAGATTTTTGTTGGAGTTCAAGTCTATGGGTTAAATGATAAAATAAATCTTTTAAATTTATTTAGAAATTCTGATTATTCATTTATTGATATAAGCGATGATGAATTGTCTAAAAATCATCTTAGACATATGGTAGGTGGAAGATTACCAAAGAATTTTAAAGAAATTGATAATAGAATATTTGTTGAGCTTCTTTACAGATTTGAGTTTCCTGAAAGGCCAGGCGCATTAATAAACTTCTTAAATAATATGAAATCTAATTGGTCTATAAGCGTATTTCACTATAGGAATTATGGTGCTGATGTAGGGAAAATTGTTATTGGAGTTTTGATTGATAAAAATGAGATTTTAGAGTGGAATAATTTTGTAAGAATTCTTGGCTATAAATTCTGGGATGAAACTCAAAACGATACATATAGATTATTCCTTGGTGCATCAGATTAAATTTAAGGTAAATTAGGAAAGATTTCGGTAATTAAAATCAATCAATCTGATCTAAATACCACGCCAATATCTGATATAGATATAGTTACTAAAGTTGAAGCTGTTCTATATTTGAAAGGTAGACCAATAACAAAAAAGGATCTTTCAGAAATTACTAATTCTGATATAAACTCAATAAATGATGCAATTAAAGATCTAAAAAATAAATACTCTAATCCCAACTCAGCTATTGAATTAAATGCGGTTAATAACAGTTTTTCTCTTGAACTAAAATCTAGTCTTAATGAATTCGTCGATGATTTACTTCCTTCTGATTTGAAAACATCCGAATTAAGGACATTGGCAACTATTGCGATCAAAAAAAAGATCCTGCAATCGGATCTTATACTTCTTCGAGGTTCAGGTGCTTATGATCATATTAAAGAATTATTAGAAAAGAAATTCATCATCAAACGGAAGCAAAAAGATGGTAGATCATATTGGCTATCATTATCAGAAAAGTTTTTTCAAACTTTTGCTGTAAGTAATGAATATCTCTCAAATATAGGTAACGGAAACAATAAGCAGCAATAATAAGTAAATGTTAGGATATATTAAATTACGACAAGATAATGTTATCTGAGATTTTTGCAGTTCTGGGTCAAACTTTATCAATTTATTCCTTCATATTGATAATAAGAATTTTACTTACATGGTTTCCTGGTATTGATTGGAGTAACGGTGTTTTATCTGCATTAACTTCTATCACAGATCCATATTTAAACATTTTTAGAGGTATTATCCCTCCAATAGGTGGATTTGATATTTCATCTTTGTTAGCTTTTTTACTTTTAAATGTTATTCAAAATTTAATTACAAATCTCCAGTATGCAAGCTTAGGTTATAGCTGAATTTATCTATCATCTCCAGAACCTCTTATCTTGCCATTAGCAGCTCTTAATTTTAATTTTTCAAGGTTTTGTAACGCAACATCCTCTAAATTGAAATTTAATTCTGTACAAAGATTTGATATATACCACAAAACATCTCCTAACTCTTTTTTAATACCTAATTTTGATTCGTTATCAAATATTCCATTTTTATCTCTTATAACCTTTTTCACTTTTTCTGCCACCTCACCAGCCTCTCCCACTAAACCAAGAGTTGGATAAATATTATTTGAACCTAAATCTGGATATTGTGCAGTTTCTCTAGCTTTTTTCTGATAAGTTTTAAAATCCATGACTTAAATAACTAACTTTGGGTATGGTAAATTTATTTATATCTAGCAATATTATCTATATATGTCGAATATTGATTTAAAAAGAAGAACAAAAATAGTAGCAACTATTGGACCTGCAACTCAATCTGAAGAGATAATTACAAATTTAATTAAAGCTGGAGTAACAACTTTCAGATTAAATTTCTCACATGGAGATCATAAAGATCATGCTGAGAGAATAAAAACCATAAGGGAAGTATCAAAGAAGTTAGATATAGATATTGGAATATTGCAAGATCTTCAAGGACCTAAAATACGATTAGGGCGCTTTAAAGATGGGCCAGTAAAAGTTAAAAAAGGTGATAAATTCACACTGACATCAAATGAAGTCGAATGTACAAATACTATTGCAAATGTAACCTACGACAAACTTTCTCAAGAAGTTAGCGAAGGGAAAAGAATACTTTTAGATGATGGTAAAATAGAAATGATTGTAGAAAAAGTTGATAAAAAAGCTAATAATTTGGAGTGCATGGTAACTGTAGGAGGGGTTCTTTCAAACAATAAAGGTGTTAATTTTCCAGATGTTCAATTATCAGTAAAAGCATTAACAGAAAAAGATAAAGAGGATTTAAAATTCGGCTTATCTGAAGGGGTTGATTGGATAGCACTAAGTTTCGTAAGAAATCCATCCGATATAAATGACATAAAAGATTTAATAAACAAAAATGGGCATTCAACTCCGGTAGTCGCAAAAATAGAAAAATTTGAAGCAATTGATCAGATCGATACAGTTTTACCCTTATGTGATGGGGTTATGGTCGCAAGAGGCGATTTGGGAGTAGAAATGCCTGCTGAAGAAGTTCCTCTTTTACAAAAGGAGTTAATAAGAAAAGCTAATTCATTAGGTATCCCAATAATTACAGCGACTCAAATGCTTGATTCTATGGCTTCTAACCCAAGACCAACTAGAGCGGAAGTTAGTGATGTTGCAAATGCGATTCTGGATGGTACAGATGCTGTAATGCTTTCTAACGAAACTGCAGTTGGTGATTATCCTGTAGAGGCAGTTGAAACGATGGCAACCATAGCAAGAAGAATTGAAAGGGATTATCCACTTAAGGCTATTGAAAGCCACTTACCCAGTACGATTCCAAATGCTATTAGCGCAGCAGTTAGTAATATAGCTAGACAACTTGATGCAGGAGCTATAATCCCTTTAACTAAATCAGGTTCTACCGCTCGAAATGTAAGTAAATTCAGACCACCAACACCTATCTTGGCAACTACTACAGAAAGAAGTGTAGCGAGAAGATTGCAACTTGTTTGGGGAGTTACTCCAATAGTAGTTAAAAATGATGAAAGAACAGCAA
Organism: Prochlorococcus sp. AG-347-B23; assembly: GCA_003281715.1. Taxonomy (GTDB): domain Bacteria; phylum Cyanobacteriota; class Cyanobacteriia; order PCC-6307; family Cyanobiaceae; genus Prochlorococcus_A. The sequence goes on along the minus strand of QCBE01000017.1, from coordinate 2,767 downwards.
AAACTTTTAGTTTAGCTATGCAAATTGCTCAAGAGATGGGGATCCTAAATCAAGGAGATTTAGTAGTTCAAACAGCAGGTACATTAACTGGAATTAGCGGCTCTACAGATTTAATAAAAGTCGGTTTAGTAAGAAAGATTGTTTCAAGAGGAATTTCAATAGGTGAAATCGGTGTTACAGGTAAAGCAAGAATAATTAAAAATAATCTTGATCTGTCCTTAATTTGCCCAGGAGAAATATTATTTGTTCCAAAGGAATTAATGAAAAATATTCCAATGAGTAAAAATATTGCCGGCATAGTTACGAACCAAAATGTAAATGATGTTTATGCTTTGTTTAACAAAAATAATAAAAAGATTTCTACAATTTGTAATTTAGAAAATATAGATAATCATCAAATCAGTAATGGTGACCTTATTACACTACAGCTTAATGAAGGTGTCATATACATGGGACAAATTGAAGATGATGATGCAATAGATAAATATAAATATGTCTAGAAATATCTCAATAAAAGAAGCCTTAGGCATGGCCACAAAAACTTTAGTTTCGAACAAATTGAGAAGTTCGTTAACAATGCTGGGGATAATTATAGGAAATGCATCAGTTATTACACTTGTTGGGCTTGGAAGAGGTGCCCAAACATTAGCTAAAAACCAATTAAGTAATTTAGGTGCGAATGTTTTATTTATTGTTCCTGGAAATAATGACACCAGAAGAAGAGGTATTTCATTTCCTAAAAATCTTGTTTTAGAAGATGCACTAGCAATAAGTAATCAAGTCCCAACAGTTAAAAAAGTTGCGCCTCAAATTTCTGCTAACGAAATAGTGCAGTCAAATTCTAAAAGTCTAAATATATCAATTGCAGGAGTTACTCCTGAATTTCTTGAAGTAAGAAGCTTTGAAGTTGATAAGGGAAGATTTATATCTAAGAGTGATATTAATAGTGCAAGAAGTTATGTAGTAATAGGTCCTGATCTTAAAGACGAATTTTTCAAAGATAATTCTTCATCACTTGGGGAAAAAATCAGAATTAAAGATCATACTTATGAAATTATTGGAATATTAAAACCAAAAGGTGCTGTATTTGGAAGTAATCAAGACAAAAATGCTTATATTCCATTAACCACTATGGTCAATAGGATTACAGGGAAGGACCCAACATATGGAGTAAGTTTAAGCTTCATTAGTGTTGAAGCGATAGATAAAAATGCAACTAGTGCCGCTAAATTTCAGATTACTAACTTATTAAGGCAAAGACATAAAATAATCAGAGATGATGACTTTGCGGTTAGATCACAAGAAGATGCATTGAATATAGTAACCAATATAACAAGTGGGCTAACGTTTTTATTGGCTGGTATTGGGGCAGTATCTTTGGTCGTTGGCGGCATAGGAATCATGAATATTATGCTTGTTTCTGTAAGTGAAAGGACTGAAGAAATTGGACTTAGAAAAGCAATAGGAGCTAAACAGTCAGATATTTTAATTCAATTTTTGATTGAAGCATTGATTTTATCTACAATTGGCGGGTTAATTGGAACAACAACAGGATTATCAGGTGTTTTTATTTTATCTCTGATTACACCACTTCCTGCATCAGTAGGGATTACAACTACTTTTTCCACCATGATCATTTCAGGATCAATAGGTTTAATCTTTGGCGTTTTACCTGCAAAAAGAGCTTCTAAATTAGATCCAATTGTTGCATTGAGAAGTTTATAAATAATTTATAATAATGCTCAATTTTTATAAATTAATTGAGATACTGGTGAGTCTTCAATCAATAGTAATAACATCAATGTTACCTGTTTATGTTCCACTACCTTTTCTCTATAAATCTAGTAATAACTTTGAGTTACCTATCACATGGCAAATTCCGACCATAATTTTATTAACACTTATATTCCATAAAAAAGTTGTTTTCAGAGCATTTTCTATATATATAGTTTTGGGGTTATTTATACTTCCTGTCTTTCACCAAGGAGGTTCATTAGGTTATTTGCTCACTCCAAATTTTGGTTATTTATTAGGTTTATATCCATTCATCAAAATAATTGATAATTTAAATAATAGAAATAAAATAAACGTTGGAAACTTTTTAAAAAACGGATTTATAGCAATAGGTGCTATGCATTTAACTGGAATATTTTACAACTTCATGCAAATTATATTCTTCAGTCAATACAATTTATTTTTATATAATTTAGGAAAATACTCATTAGGTAAAATTGGATATCATTTTTTAATGCTTTTTCCACTTTTATTACTTATTAAACCTATAGAACGTTTAAAACGTAGCAAATAATGATTATTAATATAAAAACAAAATTATATTTTGTATCTTTAAGTATTGTTATTGTTCTAATAGATCAATTTACGAAATATTTAATGTTTTATAATAAAAAATTATTTATTAATAAAGATTTTCTTTTATTCAAATTAGACTTTGTAAAAAATTACGGAGCAGCATTTAACATATTTAGTGGTAGTAGAGTATTTTTATCTTTAATAAGTATTTTTTTTTCTATATTACTTATTTATTTGATATTTAGGAAGAATACTTTAAACTCATTCGATCTATATTCTTATAGCTTTATTCTTGGGGGAACTATTGGTAATGGTATAGATAGAATATATAGAGGTTTTGTAGTTGATTTTATAAATTTAAATATTATAAATTTTCCAGTATTTAATATTGCTGATATATCTATTAATATTGGATTCATTATTTTACTGTATAACATTTTTAAAAATAATCGATAAA
>QCBE01000016.1 GCA_003281715.1 Prochlorococcus sp. AG-347-B23 | reverse complement strand
TAAAGATAAAAAAGCTGGAGCAATAGTAGTGATGGATCCAAGAAATGGCGCAATAAGAGCAATGGCAAGCAAACCTACTTTTGATTTAAACTTTTTTTCAAAGGATTTTAAGCCTGAAAAGGAATATAATAAGATATTTAATTCTCCTGAAAAACCACTATTTAATAGAGCCCTGAATGCTTATGATCCAGGTAGTGTTTGGAAAATTGTAACAGCTTTAGCTGGCTTAGAAAGTGGCAAATTTCCTAGTGATACTATGCTTAATACGAAACCATGTATTACTTATGGGAGTCAATGTTTTAGGGAACATAATGATTTAGGTTTTGGGGTAATAGGTTACGAAGATGCTTTAAGAGTTTCAAGTAATACATTTTTTTATCAAGTTGGATATGGTGTTGGTGTTGATGAAATTAATGAAGTCTCCAGAAAGCTTGGGTTTAATTCTTTATCTGGAATTGAAATTTCTGAACAAGAAAATATAGGTTTAGTAGCAAGCAGTGAATGGGCTAAAGGGGGCAGAGGTTGGGGCGAACCAGGTAGAACTCCTTGGGTTCCAGAAGATATTGCAAGTATGTCTATTGGACAATTTGTTGTGCAAGTTACTCCTATCCAAATAGCTAGAGCATATGCTTCGATTGCTAATGGAGGTTATCTAGTTACTCCCCATTTAGTCAAAAAAGATGAAGAAAATCTTTTAGGTAAAAAACGTATAAAAATTGATATTGATCCAAATAATATTAACTTGATAAAAAGAGGTCTTAGGAAAGTAGTAGAGTCTGGTACAGGAGTCGCCATTAATTATGGAGTTTCAAATTTACCTCCAGTTTCAGGTAAAACTGGAACTGCTGAAGATGGAGAAGGTGGCTTAGATCATGCTTGGTTCGTTTGCTTTACTCCTTATGAAAATAGTGAGTTGCTAGTGGTTGCTTTTGCACAAAATACTCCTGGTGGAGGCTCTGTACATGCGCTTCCAATGGCTAAACAAATTTTAAAAGTTTGGAATGAAAAAAATTGATATTAATTTTTAAAGTTTATGTTTTTAATTTTTTCATTTGTAAAAGTCTTTGGATAATATCTTTAATAGTTTTTGTATCTATAGGTTTACTATATGAGGACAAAAGTTGTCTCCCTAATACTTGACTACCCAAATGCACTAATTGAATACGTAACGAGGTAAGTAGTTCTAACCCTACACCACCAGAAAATGTTGCAATTGCAATTGGTTGACCATTAAATAAATTCCTAAAGTCATCTCCTGAAATAGAGAGCCATGCTATGAAATTGGAGAGAATCGGAGGGATAGATCCATTATATTCAGGAGCACAAATTACCCACTTTTCTATTGCGAAAAGCTTTTGTTTTAATTCTTCTATTTCGCTTGGAATATTTTCTTTGCTGTGAATTCGTGGATTAAATAGTGGAATATCAAAAGTGGTAAGATCTAAAATCTCAGAACTTATTTTTAGTTCATTACTTATTTCAAGAAATTTTTCAGAAAGTTCTAGATTTTTACCACAACTAGCCGTAATGATAATTAGATCTTTTGTTTCAGTCATAAATTAGATAAATAACTTTAATAGTTAGCACCAGTTTTGCGGTGATGAACTGCTGTTAGACTATCGGATTTTAGTATATTACCGTGTAGTACTTCGGCGTAAATTACCCAATGATCCCCACATTCCATTCTCTCTTTTACAGAAGCATCCAACCATGCAAGCGATTCAGGAATGATTATCTGTTCATTAGGAGTTAATTCAATATTTAGTCCTTCAAATCTATTTTCTCCAGGTGCAAAGGGCTTTGTGAATCTTTTCAAAGGTTCTTTAAAATTTGTTTCACTAAGAATATTTAATGCGAATGAATCTCCTATTTGCAGAAGAGACTCTACCGATCTATCTTTTGCTACTGCAATACTTAACCCGGGCGGAGAAAAACTTGCTTGACTAACCCAGGATGCAAGCATAGCTCCTTTGATATTATTCTCATCTTTACCTTTAGAGACTGTCAGGACACAAAGTGAACCAATTACCCTTCCAAGAGCTTGAAGCTTTGGATCCGTTTTGCTTGTAATCATTCCAGTATCAGATTTTCTCGGTTTTTTCTTTGCTTTTTTTATAATTTTTCTTCCAAAGTGAGTTCCTATTTCTTCTAACTCTTTAATCTTTGGTTTATTTGGGCTGAATTTAATCCTTATAGGGTCAAAACTAAACTGAAAACCGCCGTCTTTTAATTTTGATTCAAGTAAATCTATAGCTTCGCCGCTCCAGCCAAAACTACCAAAAATTCCCACTGGCTTATCTCTATTACCCTCTGCTAACAATGTTCCTAATGCACTAACTATTGGAGTTGGGGCGTGACCACCCAATGTGGGTGAGCCTATTAAATATCCATCAGCATTTTGGATAGATTTTACAAGTACATCATTAGGTGTAAATTCACAATTAATACTTTCAACTTCTACAGAGGTTCTATTTATCCCTTTAGCCAATGCATCACCTATTGAGGCTGTATTGCCATATGCACTTGCATATATCAGAGCAATCTTAGGACTATTTGTTGAGAGATTCTCTCCCCATCTAACATAGTCATTTAAAAAGCTTTTTAAGCTATATTCGATCGCGGGACCATGTAATGGTGCAATAGTTTTAATGTCATAATCTGCAATTTTTTCAGTTATTGAGACTACTTGATTAGACATTGGAGCCATCAAGCAATCATAAAAATGTTTCCTATCAATTTCTGTACTTACTCGATTTGTTTCAGACCAATATTTAGATGCAATGTGTGCAGAGAAAATTTTTTCACTAAGAAGTATTTCTTGATTATGTTCATAAATTATTAGACCTCCAGGCCAACGTGCAGTTGGAATAGGAATTAACTCTAGTGAAATGTTATCTAATTCTAAATTAAGTTCTTTTTTGATTATGTTTATTTCAGGTAAATGAATTTCAATAAAGTTTTCTAAGGTAGGATTTCTTTGATTCCAAAGTTCGCTAATAAGTTTATAACCTGGATTAGAGCAAGTAATTGTTGTGTTTTGAAATTGGGTACTTATATTTTTTATGGTTTCAATAATCTGAGGATTAATATGACCAGAAATGAAGTTGATTTTATCTAATTTAAATTGATTGCAAAACCTAGAAATTACTTTATTAAATGAATTTAAATATTGTTTCTCAGGTGGATGAATAATAAAAAGTTCCTCATGGCTTCTAATGAAAAAAGTATTAAAGGAGGTCCCTTTTTCAAGGTTAAATTCAAGTTCAAATCTTTCTTTATTTTGGTCTAAGAATCTAACACAAGAAAAATTTTCGGTAATTTTAAATTCTGAGAAGTTTTGATTTTCTTCAAGTAAGCCTATATTAATATCTGACATTTTAAAGACTTATTTTCTAATAGTGATTAGCAACTTTTCTGTGATGAACTGCTGTCTTGCATGATAAGTCAGAAACATTACCATTTTCAACAATTCCGTAAATTATCCAATGGTCTGGAGTCTCTAGTCTGGAACTAACTTTACAATCTAAAAAGGCGAGTGAATCTGAGAGAACTGGTCCTCCTTCAGCGATGTTGCTAATTACATCTACATCTGCAAATCTATCAGCTCCAGGGGCAAATCTTTTTAAAAAATGTCTGAACATTTTTTGATAGTTATCTTCTCTCAAGATATTCACAACAAAACCTTTCCCAACTTGCATATATGATTCAATAGCTCTATCTTTTGCTACTGCAACTGTAATACCTGGTGGAGAAAAGCTTGCTTGACTAACCCAACTTGCGACCATTGCACTTTGTCTAAATGTCGAACCTTCTCCTTGGCTCGCTGTAACTACATATAAGCCTCCACTTAATCTACCTAACGCTTTATCTAAATTTGAATCAAGGCTCTTCATAGAAGCAATATTCTTCTTTTTATTGATCAATTGACCCAAGTCAGTGCCAGCTTCTTCAAATTGTTGATAAACAATGGGGTCTGGAATATTTTTAACTCTTAAAGGGGAGAAAGCTTCTTTTTGACCAAGCTCTCTTAATTTATTTGCTAGTGAGTCTATTGGTTCATCATTTCCACCAAATGCATCATAGACAGCAGTAAATTGTTTTGGTTTTAGTGCTGCAAATAGAGTACCGAGAGATTCTTTTAATTCATTATCTGAGTCGACTGGCCATGTGGGAATGACTACTGCTTTTGATTCGGAAATTAAACTTGTTAATTCTTGCGGGTCAGAAGATCTTAAATCAATTAATTGAACCTGTGCATCTGCTTTACTTATTCCATGAGATATCGCTTGACTTAGTCGATCACAATAACCATAGTCGCTTATATAGCAGACTGACACAAAATCATTACCTTTGCTTTTATTGCTACTCCATTCTAAATATTTTCCTTTCCAAAAATTGACCTGATTGTGGAGCAAAGGTCCATGACCAACAGCTATTGTTTTTAATTCAGGTAACTTATCTATTCGTTTGATTGCTTGAAGAACGCTTCTAGCGTTGGGACCCATAAGGCAGTCGTAATAAAAACGGAAATCATCGTATATCTCTTTTTGATCAGTGTCAAAAAATTCTTCAGAACAATAATGGAGTCCAAATGCATCGCATGTATAGAGAACATGCGTGCTGTGATCATATGAAAATATGGTATCTGGCCAATGTAAATTTGGTGCACTTATAAATTCAATATTATGTTCTAAACCACTATTAGGATTAGTTCCGAGATTTAAAAATTCTCCACTCTTAACCTCTAGACGCTTAAAAGGAATATGTATTTGGTCTTCAATAAATTTAAGGGCTAATTTTGATCCAACTAATGTAATATTTTGGTTTAATTCTAAAAGATTACCTATTAAACCAGAATGATCAGGTTCTGTATGGCTTGTAATTAGATAATCAACTGTTTGCGGATTTACCTTTTTCAGTAATTCTTCAAACCATAATTCTTCGAACTTTGCGTGACTAGTATCAATAATTGCCAGTTTTTCGCCTTTAATAATAAAACTATTGTAGGTAGTTCCATTTCTTAAACCAAATTCAATATCAAATCTACTGCGATCCCAATCCAAAGATCTTATGGCATAAGAATCATCAGCAAAGTTTTGAGATTGAACCGTCAACTTGTTATTAGTTTGTGCCAATTTAGAATTACTTGTCTGGGCAGAGGCTATCATAGAATAATTAGCTTTATAAATTAACTTTAGTTATATAGAATATAAATTCGCGTGATTATTTTTGCGAAATAACCGAAATTACGCTTTTCTTTAATTTTTAATCTTCTTATTCTGGATAAATGACATCTCAACTAATAAAAAAAATAGTTACTGGAGATGAGATAAGAAATGCTTTTTTAAAATTTTACAGTGAAAAATTACATAAAATCATTCCAAGTGCATCTTTGATTCCAGATGACCCTACGGTTATGCTAACAATTGCTGGAATGCTACCTTTTAAACCAGTTTTTTTAGGTTTAAAAGAAAGACCATCAAAAAGGGCTACATCTAGCCAAAAGTGCATCAGAACAAACGATATAGAAAACGTTGGAGTTACAGCTAGACATCACACTTTTTTTGAAATGCTTGGTAATTTCTCTTTTGGAGATTATTTTAAACGAGAGGCTATTCAATGGGCTTGGGAATTAGTTACTAATATTTATCAACTTTCTGTTGAAAATATAATTGTGAGTGTTTTTCACGAAGACGAAGAGTCTGCAAAAATTTGGAGAGATGAAATTGGTATTCATCCAGATAGGATAGTGAAACTAGGGGAGGAAGATAATTTTTGGTCATCTGGCAAAACAGGTCCATGTGGACCTTGTTCAGAACTTTATTATGATTTTTATCCTGAAAAGGGTCTGCAGAATATTGATTTAGAAGATGGAGATCGTTTTATTGAATTTTATAATCTTGTTTTTATGCAATATAATCGTGATCCTAATGGAAAATTGACAGATTTAAAATTTAAAAATATTGATACAGGAATGGGCCTTGAAAGGATGGCTCAAATACTACAAAAAAAGCAAAATAATTATGAGACAGATTTAATTTTTCCTATTATTCAAAAAATTTGTGAGATTGCAAAGATTGATTATTTTTCTTCAGATGATAAAAACAAAATATCTTTAAAAATCATTGGTGATCATACAAGAGCTGTTATTCATTTAATTTCTGATGGAGTAGCAGCAAGTAATCTCGGCAGGGGATATATATTAAGAAGGCTTATTAGAAGAATGGTCAGACATGGAAGATTATTAGGTATAACAAATGAATTCTTAACTAATATTGCTACTGTCGGTATCAATTTAATGCAAAATAATTATCCTGATTTAAAAAATAATAATGATTTAATTTTGAATGAGATAAAAATTGAAGAAATAAGATTTAGGGAAACTCTAGAAAGAGGAGAGAAATTGCTAGATGAGTTAATTTCTTCAGGGCAGAAATTAATTTCTGGTTTTAAAGCTTTTGAACTTTATGATACTTATGGATTTCCTCTAGAGCTTACTGTAGAAATTGCTGAAGAAAATAGTATCAGTGTAGATGTAAAGGGTTTTGAAGAAGAAATGAATGCACAAAAAGAGAGAGCTAAAGCAGCTTCAAGTAATATTGATTTGACATTAGAGGGATCATTAGAGCGAGAAATAGATCTTTTTAACAAAACTGTCTTTAATGGTTATGAGTCACTCCTTTCGGAAGCTGAAATAAAGGGTATATTCTTGGATTCAACATTAGTTAAGCAAGCAAGTGAAGGTCAGAAAGTTTTAATTGTTCTTGATCAGACAACTTTTTATGGAGAATCTGGCGGGCAAGTTGGTGATATTGGAACGATATTTTCGAAAGATGTAGAGGTCTTGGTTGATAATGTTATGCGAAAGAAAAATGTTTTTTTACATTATGGAACGATTAAAAAAGGAATATTAACTATTGGACAAAAAGTTAAGACTAATGTCAGCTCCTCTAATAGAGCTAAGGCTGCTGCAAATCATACAGCTACTCATTTATTACAATCTGCACTTAAATCAGTTGTTAATGAAAGTGTTGGACAAAAAGGTTCATTAGTAGCCTTTAATAAATTACGATTCGACTTTAATTCCTCTAATTCTATTTCTAAAGATCAAATTTCTAAGATTGAGACTTTAGTTAACTCTTGGATTATGGAAAATCATGCCCTAGAAATAAAAAATATGTCTAAGAGTGAGGCTCTTGAAAAGGGCGCAGTCGCCATGTTTGGAGAAAAATATGATGATGAAGTCCGCGTTGTTAATGTACCAGGAGTTTCAATGGAACTTTGTGGTGGCACACATGTTAAAACTACATCCGAATTAGGTTCTTTCAAAATAATTAGTGAGGAAGGAATCTCAGCTGGAGTAAGAAGAATCGAAGCATTATCAGGCCAATCAGCATTAGACTATTACAGTGATAGAAATGCTTTAGTAAATCAACTAAGTGATTTGTTAAAAGCAAATCCTAATCAACTTTTTGAAAGGGTTAATAATTTGCAAACAGAGCTCATTAATAAGAATAAAGAGATACAAAAAATGAAAGATGAAATTGCTTATTTTAAATACTCTTCTATAAAATCATCCGCAGAAATAGAAAAGTCTTTTTCAATTTTAGTAAATCAGATTGATGGCTTAGATGGGAATTCTTTGCAATCTGCAGCACTTAATTTAACTTCTCATTTGGGAAATAAAGCAATAGTGATTCTTGGGGGAATACCAAATCCAGAAAATAAAAAGTTGTTATTTGTAGTTTCTTTAGGTGATGATGCAGTAAAAATAGGATTGCATGCAGGTAAATTAATTAATGAGATTGCAAAAATTTGTTCGGGAGGCGGAGGAGGAAAGCCTAACTTTGCTCAAGCAGGTGCTAAAGATTGTGATAAGTTAAGTGATGCTCTAGGTTATGCTAAAAATTATTTGCAAAAAACATTAGATAGTCATTCTGATAAATAACTACTTTTTCTGAGACTAATTTCGATTTGATCTATTAATTTCCTTGCTTCTTCAATAGTTAACTTTTTTTGATCAATTGCTGATTCAGTATTAATTCTTATAGATTCAACCAAAGAAGCTGCACTGTAATTTAATAATTCTAAAATTTCAGATTTACTGTCTTCTTTAATAATATTTTTGACCTTATATGATTCATTTTGATTTATATCTATATGAACAACGTTTGTATTGCCAAATAAATTGTGCAAGTTTCCTAATGCTTCTTGATAGGCTCCAGTCATAAAAATTCCAATTAGATAATCTTTATCTTCCTCTGGCTTATGTAAATTTAGTAGTGATTTAATTTTCCCATTATCAATAAAATTATTTAGTTTTCCATCTGAATCACAAGTTAAATCTGCAAAGTTGCCTTTGCAGAAAGGCTCTTCTAAGTGCCTATGTATTGGTACTATTGGAAAAATCTGATTTATTGCCCAGCTATCTGGAATAGATTTAAAGATAGATAAATTTGCATAATAAGTTGATGCAAGAGTTTCTGTAATTTCAGATAAATCAGGGTGATTGATTTCATCATTATTCAGGTTATTAGAAATTTCTTTTGCGCAAGCCCAAGTAAGTTCTTCGGCATAAGCTCTTTCTGCCAAACTTAAAAATCCTAATCTAAAAGCGACTAAGCAATCTTCTTTAAACTTTTTTGCATCATTCCATAGTTCAATTATTTGAGATAAATTTATTTTTTTATTTTTTAGTTTTTTTAATTCATAGAAAGTTTCAACTAAATTTGAAATTATTAATTGTTGATTCTTTTTATCAAAAATTTGTAGTTTTGAACTGACATGACTTGTTCCTAAGACATTAAAAATTAAAACTGAACAATGACTAATTATTGCTCTTCCACTTTCTGAGATTATTGTTGGATGCTTGATATTATTTAATTCACATGAATCCTTAATAGTTGCAATTACATCGTTAGCATAATTTTGAAGAGAATAATTAGTAGAGGTGTTGGAGGAGGTTTTAGTTCCATCAAAATCTATTCCTAATCCTCCCCCAACGTCGATATATTGCATTGGGGCTCCAAGTTTGCATAGTTCAACATATATTTGACTCGCTTCTTGTAATGCGTCTTTGATCACAGCAATATCACTTATTTGACTGCCTATATGAAAATGGAGCAATTTCATTTCGTTGATAAGATTTGCTTCTTTTAGTTCTTTTATCGTCAACATAATTTCTGGGATTGATAATCCAAATTTGGAATTATCTCCAATAGATTTACCCCACCTTCCACTACTTTTACTTGATAACTTTGCTCTAATTCCTATCAATGGAGTCGCGTTAAGTTCTTGAACTGCTTGAATAATTCTTTTTACCTCATCCCGTTGTTCAATAACTATTATTGGATTTTTGCCGAGTTTTCTGGCTAAAGTAGCAATCTCAATATATTTTTTATCTTTATATCCGTTGCATATTAATAATGAATTTTGGTTTTCAAGAAGTGCAAGGCCAATTAATAGTTCTGATTTACTTCCTACTTCTAAACCAAAATTCCATTGGCTACCAAACTCTATTATCTTTTCTAGGACATTTTTCTGTTGATTACATTTAACAGGAAAAACGCCTTGATAAATGTTCTTATATTTATAGGTTTTTATTGCTTTTAAAAAAGAGTCATGTAATGCATTTATGCGATCTTTTAAAATATCATTAAATCTTATGATTAATGGAGGATTTACTTCTCTACTTTTAAGTTCTTTGACAAGCTTAAAAAGATCAATCTTATTGTCAGATTTTATATCTTTAGTTACTGATATATTTCCTTTGGAATTTATAGAAAAATATTTATCTCCCCATTTATCTATTTTGTAAGTCGAAATACTATCTTCAATAGTCCAAATATTCTTTAATTTTTTCGGCTCAAAATTGGTCAATTTATGTCTTAGTGATTAATAAATGATTTTGAAAATAACTCAAAACAATATCTTTTATTTTAATGATTACTTGCCAAGTTACCACCCAAAAGTTGAATATACATAGAGTGATTATTAACTAAATGACCAAAGAGAGAACCTTTATTGCAATTAAACCTGATGGAGTTCAAAGAGGATATGTTGCTGAAATTATTGGCAGATTTGAAAAAAAAGGATTTAAATTGGTTGGATTAAAGCAATTAATTCCTTCGAAAGATCTTGCTCAAAATCATTATGGAGTACATAGAGAAAGACCCTTTTTTGGAAATTTAGTAGACTTTATTTCAAGTGGTCCTGTTGTAGCAATGGTGTGGGAAGGCGAAGGAGTTATTTTGAGTGCTAGAAAACTAATAGGTGCAACAAAACCTTTGGAAGCAGAGCCTGGAACAATTAGAGGTGATTTAGCTATTGATATTGGGAGGAATATTATTCATGGCTCTGATGGAGAAGACACAGCAAAATTTGAAATTGATCTATGGTTTAACGCAGAGGAATTATGTGAGTGGGAAACTTCTGATGTGAAATGGCGATCTGAAAATTAAAATTTAAATCGCAAATCTATCTAAACTAAATTTTTCTAAAAAGCTTTTTTCTATTTCTTTGAGATTTTTATTTTGAACTATTTTCAAAAGAAGATCACTTGTTATTGCAGAAAATAAAACTCCATTTCTGTAATGTCCTGTAGCTATAAATAGATTTTCAATTTTTGATTTCCCAATTATTGGTTTTAGATCTGGTGTGCAAGGTCTAAATCCCCACCAATGTTCCATTTGTGGCCAATTAATAGCTTCTGGCAATAAGGAGCGAATGCCTTCTTGCAGTTGTTTTATTCCATTAGGAGTATTACCCTGATTAAATTTTGAATCTTTTTCAACTGTAGCTCCAACTATAATAAGTCCATCATCACGGGGAACTAGATAAGTTTTTGGACCAAAAATAACTCTTTTCAAAAAATTTGTAGGACCTTGTATTGATAGCATTTGTCCCTTTACAGGAAAGACTGGAATCTTATTAAAAATTTTTTTACTCCAAGCACCACTGCATATAATTGCTTTTTCACAGTTAATTTTTTTTAGTTCCCCCGTAGCACATAAAACTGTTGCACCTGTAATTTTGTTTTTTTCAAATGTCAAATCCTCTACTTCTGATCCTTCTTGAAATTCGACTCCACGCAAGGAGCATGCTCTCTCAAGAGCACGCATCAGTCTTCTTCGATTATCTATTTGACCATCTTGTTCAAATAGTAAACCATGTTTCCAAATAGAATTCATTCCATTAATTTCTGTTTGAAGGTCTTTGTGATTTAAATATTTTCCATATTTATAAGTGGGAAACTTTTCAAGATCTTCTTTATTTTTAAAAGGAACTACTATGCCACATTTTTTTAAACCACATTTGATATCACTATCTTGTTCAATACTTTTTATCCACTTTGGAATTAGACTTTGACTTTCTTGGCCAAATTTTAGCAATTCATCTTCGAGCCCTTCGGCATGAGTAGCTAACATTCCTGCAGCAACAAATCCCGCTGATTCATTTCTGTTTTTGCTTAAAACTAAAACTTTGAAATTATTTCTAGCAAATTCATAAGCAATAGATAAACCAACAAGTCCACCGCCAATAATTAATATTGAATTTTTTGTTTCTTGTGTCATTTAAAAATTAATATTTTTATTTGTGTTTTGGTCCTCTTTTCCTTTATATCCAATAATATTAATAAAGAGACTTTTGATAATGAAAAATTTGGAATCTTGGGAAGCTGTAATTGGTTTGGAAACTCATGTACAGCTTAATACGAAAAGTAAAATATTCACATCTGCGTCTACAGCTTTTGGTGATGCACCTAATACGCATATAGATCCTGTAGTTTGTGGGTTACCAGGAACCCTTCCAGTTTTGAATGAGACTGTTCTTGAGTATGCTGTAAAAACTTCTTTGGCATTAAATTTAAATGTTGCAGAACATTGTAAATTTGATAGAAAACAGTATTTTTATCCTGATCTTCCTAAAAATTATCAAATTTCACAATTTGATGAGCCATTAGCTGAAAATGGCTGGTTAGAGGTTGAAATAATTGAAAAGGATAAAGAACCCTATATCAAAAAAATTGGTATAGAAAGGCTTCATATGGAAGAAGATGCAGGAAAACTTGTCCATGCAGGTAGTGACAGGTTAGCTGGTTCTAAGTATTCTTTAGTTGACTACAATCGTGCCGGAATAGCACTTTGTGAGATTGTAAGTAAACCAGATATTAGATCAGGTAAAGAGGCATCTGAATATGCTTCAGAGATTAGAAGAACAGTTAGATATCTAGGAGTATCAGACGGAAATATGCAAGAGGGTTCATTACGCTGTGATGTCAATATTTCTGTTAGAAGAGGACCTAATGCTCCTTTTGGCACCAAAGTGGAAATAAAAAATATGAATTCATTTTCTGCAATTCAAAAGGCTTGTGATTATGAAATAGCTAGACAAATAGAAGTTTATGAAAATGGAGGAAAAATTTCCCAAGAAACAAGGTTATGGGATGAAGCTAAGCAATTAACTAAAAGCATGAGATTAAAAGAAGGTAGCAGTGACTATAGATATTTTCCTGATCCTGACTTGGGACCAATTGAAATAACAAAAGCCCAACAAGAAATATGGTTTAAAGAACTACCAGAATTACCCTCAGAGAAAAGAAATAAATATGTACGTCAATTTGGGTTGTCTGCATATGATGCAAGGGTAATTTCTGATGAAATAAGCATGGCAAACTTTTTTGAAGAAACAGTAGCAAAT
Organism: Prochlorococcus sp. AG-347-B23; assembly: GCA_003281715.1. Taxonomy (GTDB): domain Bacteria; phylum Cyanobacteriota; class Cyanobacteriia; order PCC-6307; family Cyanobiaceae; genus Prochlorococcus_A. The sequence goes on along the minus strand of QCBE01000016.1, from coordinate 13,800 downwards.
GGTGCCGAGGTTAAACTAGCTTCAAATTGGGTAACAAGTGATATTGTGGGTTATTTAAAATCAAACAAACTTAGTTTTAGTGAATTAAAGCTTAGTCCTGAAAATCTTGCTGAGATGATTAGTATGATTTCAAAAAATATAATTAGTGGAAAAATTGCAAAAGAAATTTTACCTGAACTTATTCAAAAAAATATTTCTCCGAAAAAATTAGTTGAAGAAAAAGGGCTATCTTTGATAACTGATTCTTCAAGTATTTTGCCAATAATTGATGAACTTATAAATGAATATCCAAATGAAGTGCAAGCATTTAAAAATGGCAAAACTAAGTTACTTGGTTTTTTTGTTGGTCAACTTATGAAAAGAACCAAAGGTAAAGCTGACCCGAAACTTGCAAATAAACTTCTTATGGAAAAATTGAATAGCTAAAGCTTAAAGAAGCTCTTTTATAGTATTGATCCATTTATTTTGATCATCCGAATTATCTAAAATAATATCTGAAAATTTTCTTTTTTCTTCAAAACTTAATTGAAAATTTATCAATTTATATGCTTCTTTTTCGCTAATTTTATCTCTTGTCATAAGTCTTTGTTTTTGTATTTCTTGAGGACATTTAACTAACCATATTTCAGTGCAAATATCTTCAAATTTTGCTTCAAATAATAATGGAATAACCAATACTAAAGTTTGAGTATTTTTGTATTGACTGCATTCTTCTATAATTTTTTCTTTAATTAATGGATGAAGCAGTTTTTCAATCCATTTTTTACTTTCTGAATGTTTAAAAATAATTTTTCTTAAAAGTTTTCTGTTTATTGCCCTTTCTTCATTGTTCTTATTATCAATAATTTTATTTCCAAAATAATCTAAAATTTTCTTATAGCCATATGTGTTTGGTTTGATTAATTCTCTTGATAAATTATCTGCATCTAAAATTGGAATGTTTTTATGTTTTCTTATGTAGTTAGTTATAGTTGTCTTCCCACTGGCAATACCTCCTGTTAAACCAATTCTTCTTTGGTTGTTTTTTGCTTTTTTAAGAATATCCATATAATTAATAATAATCTAATTACCTGTTTCTTTAGTATTAAAGAGTAGTTAGTATGAATTAAAATACCAAAAAGTTTGAGCCAGTTAGATTCCAATTGGTCCCTTGTTGATGACATTAAGGAAACACCCAAGGGGTTTCTTTTTGCTGGGATATCTGCTGGATTAAAAGCTTCTAATAAAAAAGATTTAGCACTAATACTCGCTCCAAAAGGCAGTATTTTTACTGGGATGTTTACCCAATCAATAGTTCGTGCTTCTTGTGTGGATATTTGTGAGGAAAGGATTAAAACAACTTCAGGTTTTCTGCGAGCAATACTAATTAATTCTGGTCAAGCAAATGCATGTACAGGAACTCTTGGAATTCAACATTTTCAAGTTGCTACAGGAAAGATTGCGGAACTTTTAGGAATAAAAGAAGAAGAAGTTTTAATGTGCTCAACTGGTGTAATTGGTGTTCCAATACAAATAAATGATTTAATAAAAAATTTGCCGAATTTAGTAAATGATTTAGAGGGTAATAATTTTCAAAATGCAGCAGAAGCAATTTTAACTACCGATTTGACTTTGAAAAAAGTCTTAATAGAGACGATTATTCAAGGTAGAAAAATAAAAATAGCGGGATTTGCAAAAGGTTCAGGAATGATTTACCCCAATATGGCTACAATGCTTGCTTTTCTTACCTGCGATGCGGGGATTGAAAAAGAGGAATGGGACAAAATGATTGCAAGTGCAGTAAAAAAATCTTTTAATGCAATATCAGTTGATGGAGAGACAAGTACAAATGATTCTTTTGTTGGAATAAATGCAGGAGAGAAAATAGAAAAAAGTTTTTTCCCAATTATTCAAAAAGGGATTGATATTGTATGTCAAAACTTGGCAAAAAATATTGCTAGGGATGGAGAGGGAGCAAATTGTTTATTAGAAGTTTTGGTTCAAGGAGCAAAAAATACTGATGATGCAATTATGCTTGCGAAATCTATTTGTAATTCTGCCTTGGTAAAAACTGCGATAAATGGTTGTGATCCGAATTGGGGACGAATCATTTCTGCTGCAGGCAATTCTGGAGTTGAATTTAATTTTAATGACGTTGATTTGTTTATAGGTAATGCTCAGATTTTGGAAAAAGGAAAGTTAAATAAATATTATCCAGAAAAAGTCACAGACTATATTAAGTCCAGAATGAAAGGTAGATATTTAGTTGATGATATTGTAAAAATTATTATTAATCTAAATTCTGGCGAATCGCAAGGCACAGCTTGGGGGTGCGATCTTTCTAAAAAGTATGTTGAAATAAATAGCGAATATACGACTTGATTTAAATCCATTGCAGGGCAATGGATTTTATGGATCTAAATTATATATAACCATGTTATAACCCTTGATTTCGACATAAAAAAATTATTTGCTGAAAAATTATGATGATAAACTTAACTTAATATCAATTTAATTCAGTGATTGATTTAGAACGTAATAAGAAAACTAAAGAGTTACTTGAGGCAAAAGGTAAAAGAACACAAGAGAGATCCATATATAAACCTAATCAAAAAGAGGATTTCAAAATAAGTAGAGGAAAATTCTCAGATTTCCTTACTTGTCCACGATGTTTTTATCTAGATAGAGTAAAAGGATTAAAACCACCCGGTACGCCAGGTTGGACTCTTAACGAAACTACAGATTTGCTTTTAAAGAAGGAGTTTGACAATTGTCGAGAGAGGCAGATCCCACATCGTTTATTTAATAAATATGGTTTAAATCATGTTGTGCCGTATAAGCATAAAGATATTGATAAGTGGAGAAATTCCTTAAGTGCAGGATTAAAAATTAAGTATAAAAATTCGAATATTATTCTTACTGGTGGGTTAGATGATGTTTGGATTGATCTTAATACTCAGGAATTGATAGTAGTTGATTATAAATCTCAATCAAATTCTAAGGGTGTAAATGCCGTTGAATATTGGAAGGATCCTTTTCATTTGGGATACAAAATCCAAATGGACTTTTATGTTTATCTGTTAATAAAAATGGGATTTCAGGTTAAAAATACATCTTACTTTCTTGTCTGTAATGCTGATCGGCATAAGGAAGGATTTTATGGGCAAATGTTTTTTGAGGAACATTTAATTCCATATAACTGGAATATTGATTGGATCGAAGAACGAATCGATCAAATGATAAGTTTGATGAATCAAGATGTTATTCCTTTACCTAATAGGAGTTGTAATAATTGTGCTTATTCAACTCAATATTCATTATGCTTTCCAACGAATGAACAAAAAATTACAGCAGAAGATCATACTTCACTTAATGTATATAAATCTGAGATAGAAAAATTAAAAAACCAGTTATCGGTTCTTCAAGCAGATAAAAACTCGTATGAAGAAATTCTTACAAAACCAGATACATTAGCGGAATATACTTCTCAATTTTTTGGTGAGAAAGGTCCTTATCCTATTTCGGAATATATCAATAAAAAAAATTATAGAAATGCAAAAATTACAGCGGATTTAGTTAATAATAATAATTCGCAAAACGATAGCAATGTAAATCAAGAGTTGAAACAGACAAAAGATGAAGTTTTAACACTTAAACAAAAAATAACAGCATATAGGAAACTTCTTACTGACCCAAATTTGCTAGCAGACTATATTTCTGACTTTTTCGATGAGAAAGGTCCTTATCCACTAAAGAAATATCCGGATAAAGCGAACTATAACCAAGCAAAACAACTTGCAGATTATTTTTTAAGCAGTAATAATCTTGATCAAGCAAGAGAGGTAAAAGATATTAATACAATTGCTAAATCAATAACTGTTTCACTACAAACTCTTTCAGGAAATGCTTGTGGAACAGGAGTATTAATCAAAAGTAAAAATAATATTCATACAGTTTTAACTGCTCGACATGTTATACAGAACCATGATTTTAGCGAAGATATCCTAGTTAGAACAGAAGTAGATAATATTGTTTACATCGTTGATAAATATAGTATTCGTTTGTTTGGCGATCTCGATTTGGCATCTTTTGAATTTGTATCTCAAAAGATTTATTCAAATGTTTCTATTGGTAATTCATCACTTTTAAATCCTGGAAATGACATTTGGATTTCTGGTTATTCCGATGTTCTTCAACAAACTCATTTACTTTACCCTGGCAAATTAATGGGACGTACCCCGTCTCCAAAAGAAGGCAAAGAACTAATCTATAGCAACCCTACGAGAAAAGGTTCTAGTGGTGGACCTATTTTAAATGCAAAAGGACAAATTGTAGGTATAAATTCAGGAGGATTTCTTGATCCTAGAAAAGATATTGAAATTGAATCTGGAATTAATTATGGAATTCCAATCGAATATTTTACAGGAGTAGATATTAAACAAGATCAAAAATCAAAAGATTTAATTAGTTTTATTAATTTGGGAATTAGAGAATTTATTAATAAAAATTTTAAAGAAGCATTATTGAGATTTAATAAAATTATTGATTTAGATCCTGATTCACATGTTTCTTTTTTTTATAGAGCAAAAATCAAAGAAGAACTTGATGATAAAGAAGGTGCAATAAATGATTATCTCAATGTAATTAAAATAGATCCATCTTTCCCAGGTTCTTATAATAATTTAGGCTTAATAATGTTTTTTATGGGCAATACAGATGGTGCGCTTAAAAATTATGATCAGGGGTTGAAATATAGTCCAGAAGATCCTTCATTACTTGCGAATAGAGGTTATTTGAAAATGGAATTAGGACTTTTTCAAGATTCTTTAAAAGATTATAATTTGTCTTTAAAAAGAAACCCAAGAAATTCAAAATGTTATGCATTAAGGGGTATTTTATTTTTTTACTGTTTTGAGAGTTATGAAAATGCTTTAGTAGATCTAAATCAAGCAATAAAACTTGACCCCAAAAACCTTATAAATTATCTAACTAGAATAAAGATGAAAGATAAGTTAGGCGATATTAATGGAAAAGCGGATGATATTAAGCAAGCAAAGAAAGTCTTAAAGGAATTCCCATTATCAGAACCAATATCAGATGATGTTAAAAAATTAATTAAAAAATATCTTGAGGATTAATCAAACTATAAAGACTTTTTTAAAAAGATTTTGTGAGAAAGATTTATTTAAATCGTTCTAAAAAAACAATAGGGTTCTGTAAATACCTTATAAAATAATCTATGTTTTTTTGGTGGAATATAACCATTACTTTTCGCTAATTGATAATCTTCACATGAACCCCTGCCATCTCCTAAAGCATATTTTTCTCTTGCCCTATTCATCAACATATTATTTTTAGTTTTTTTCTCAAATGATTTAAATACATTTTGTTCACAACTTTCTTTTACTCGTAAAGTTGCTATATCATTTCTATTTTCACTTCCTTTTCGATAATCAGCGCATGCTCCTTTCGCATCGCCTAATTTTTCTTTGTAAAGACCTCTATTTGTGTAAGAGTTATTTAATTGAAAGTTTTGTGATATTAATTTTGTCGTTACTTCTATTCCCTCTTCAAAATTTTTTGTTTCGAAATTTAGTAATGAAAGATTATGCAGGGTATAAAGATGAATATTATTAGGTTCTGTTTTTAATATTTTATTGAAATCCGAACGAGCACCTTCATAGTCTTTTAATTCCCATTTTGAATATGCTCTTCCAAATAATGCACCAACATTTTTAGGGTTCAGTTTTAATGCCTCTGTGTAGTCTTTTATTGCGCCATGATTATCTTTTGTACGCCATTTCTTCTCACCCTCTTTTTCTAATTTATTTGATTTATCAATCGGATCAATATTGACTGATATATTTTTTGCTTCTAGTTTTTGTAAAAATGTATAAGGTGCTATCGCTAAGGTGCAAGCAATTAAATAAGAATTGATTTTCATACTTCAAAAAATATAAAGATCTTATTTATTTAATTTAGAGCAGATGCAGAATAATGCTATTAGGCTTATCTGTAATTTACATAAACATGAAAAAATATTTAATTTCTGGTTTAGTTGACACTTATAGAATCAAATTAAATTTATTTGCTTTATCTCCAAATAGTGCAATAAGTATTTTTAAACAAAAGTATCCAAGCGCAGAAGATGTTTATGTAGTACAAGATTTATTTAAGAGAAAATAATATTTATATTTATTCTTTAGTAGCACTTTTATAACACTAGTTCAGTTATACAAATGGGTTTAACCCTGTGGAAAAAGGTTTGTAACACCTATATAACACTAATTTTGGAAGAGAGAACCTAGTGATACCAATGGATTTGGGAGTATATATGTATTAATAGCGAATATACTACTTAAGTTTTAGTAAATCTATCGGTAGATATTCATTGATATAAAGAAATAGTATTGTTAAAGTCCCAATTACAGAACCTATAAAACCTCCAATAAAGTTAAATAATAATCCAGATTTAGTTGTAAGCTCTTCGCTTTTTGAGCTATCAAAATGTGTTTTATCTACTACTTTTAAGCGCTTATTGGTTGTTGGTTGTTGATCTTGTTGGTGTCGGATGAGGGCTTCGAAATCAGGCATGGAATTTGTGAGGCAATTGAACAATAAGCAGACCAGCCCGTCATTCGACGAGGATCTGATCTGCCTAAGTCGTCTACAGCTTCACATACAGCATTGCCAGAGGCTTCTGCTTTATCAAATGCAGAAAGTAAGGGTATAAATGTATCAAAAACATACAAACCAAAATTTTCTAGGGCTGCTTTGGCTTGTTGCGCTGCTTTTTGCTGTCTAAAATCAACTTTTACTATTAATACTGCATGGTTAACTTTTAAGTTGCTTAATAAATTAGCTAGTTCAACAGTTAATTCTACTGATCTTGCTTTTGCAGTTGTAGGTAAGATAACTAAATCCGAACCATACGCTAAGTGTTTAAGTTCTTCTTGATCACTGCTAGCTTGGCCATCAGTTATTACAATTTCTGATGATCTTGATGCTTTAGCAGCTGAACTGACGGGGAAAACTGGAAATGGAAGATTGCCTCTAGATGCGTATGCTAAAGCTGATCTATTCTTGTCGGCATCTACTATGCAAACTTTTTTATCTTCAGAATGCCAAACACTAGCAAGGTGAATACTTGTGCAGGTCTTGGCCACACCTCCTTTTTGTCCGCAAACGGTAATGAACAATTTTTTATTTTTATTTCTCCTACTTTGGAGAATAATTTCTTAATGTCAAGAGAAATTGATTTTTAATCCTTTAAAACTTATTTTTTGAAATATTTTAAAGAAGTTAATATATTTAGATAACCTTATAAAGTTCCTTATTTAGATTGGCTAGTGAAGAAAAGAATTGGATTAGGTACTTGGTCTTGGGGGAATAAGCTTTTTTGGAATTACCAATCTACAAATGACGATGATTTAAGTGAGACATATAATGAAGCGTTACGAAGAGGTTTCGATCTAATTGATACTGCAGATTCTTACGGTACTGGGAATCTTCAGGGCAGAAGTGAATTGTTGATAGGCAAATTTTTACTAAATACTCCTTCAGCAAAGAAAAAAAGAATTCAAGTAGCAACCAAACTTGCACCTTATCCTTGGAGAATAGGTAACAGAGCTTTTAATAAACCTTTTTTGAAAAGTTTAGAAAGACTTAATAACAAATTAGATATAGTTCAATTACATTGGTCAACTGCAAAATACAATCCTTGGCAGGAATTCGGGCTTTTAAATAATCTTTGCGATTTAAAAGATCAAGGCTTTGATTTTCAAATAGGCTTATCAAATATAGGCCCTAAAAGATTGATGAAATTAATTAACTTCTTGGCAAAAAGAGATCAGAGTTTAAAGAGTGTTCAGATACAGTTTTCTTTGCTTGCTCCCGATTTAGGAAAACAATATCAGGTTAAAAAAATTTGCGAAGAAAATAATATTGATTTCTTTGCTTATAGTCCTTTGTCCTTTGGAATACTTTGTATTGATCCAGATAATGAAGAGAATAAAGAAAAAAGTTTTATTCGTAATGCATTATTTGAAAACTATAAAAAACCAACATATGAATTGCGGAGGTGTTTAAAAAGAATTGCAAATCAAAGATCAGTTTCCCAAGCTCAAGTAGCAATTAATTGGTGTTGTTATCAAGGGGCTATTCCACTCGTTGGAATGCGAAAAAAATCTCAAGTTATAGATGTATCGAATGTATTCAAGTGGAATTTAAATAAAAGTGAATTTAAAATACTTCAGGAATTGTCAAGAAAATGTTTAAAAAAAATGCCTAAAAATCCTTTTTCAAGCATTTAATTAAATTTTTAGCTAGATATTTTCTTATTCTTTTTTATTTGACAACCACTATTCCATAGTTCATTGGGAAATTTTTCGCCAGTGAATCTAATAACTTTTGGTTTGAGATTTATTATCAAGTCATTCAGTTTTTTATTAGATTCCATTTTGCAAGATTCGATTTTTTAATAAGATAAATTAATTTAAAACCTATCTTCTCAGTATTTATACTTATAAAATTAAAAAAATTCTTTTTAATACAAGCATTTGCATTAATATTTACACACTAATAAATTATCTATTACAACTTCTTAGTTATTTAAAAAAAGTGGAGTCCTTCCAGACTCCTCGTATCATTTGGTTGATAAGGCTGATATAACCCCATCTCCTTTAGGATCAAGCAGCAACTGGCGCTGTTTGACGGGAGAAACTAACGATTTTGTTAGCATTTGTGTTTTTGCTCTAACCGAGCCGGCTTCAGTCACCTTCCTTATGCCCCGTCGAAACCATTACAACCCCAAATAGTGGAGTTGAGCGGAATCGAACCGCTGTCCGAAACATCGGTTGAGATCACCTAGTCCTATTGGACATTTATATTCTGACAGGCAAAATGGTTATTGAATAGTTTTTTTACTAAGTTTTATCGTATATGAATGTAGTAGCATCATCTCCGGAGGGACTAGAGAAATCTTTAGCAGAAGAAATTTCAAATTTAGGCGGCTTTAATATTAATACTTATAAAAGATTTATTAATTTTGAGTGTGATCATGAAACTTTTTATAGAGTTCATTTCTATTCCAGATTAGCTTTTCGCTTTTACAGAGAAATTGCAAGTTTTAATTGCTATGACAAGCAATCTTTATATGCGGGGGTTAGAGATTCATTTGATTGGTTAAATTGGTTGCACTTTGATAAAACGTTTAACGTTCAAGTAACTGGGAGAACATCTTCTTTAAGTCATACTCATTTCACAGCTCTTGAAGTAAAAAATTCTATAACTGATTTGCAACAAACAGTTTGGAATAAAAGATCAAATATTTCTCTAGATAATCCTGATTTTATAATTCATCTGCATTTAAATAATAATAAAGCAATTCTCAGTCTTCAAAGCAGCGTAGAAAGCTTACACAAAAGAGGCTATAGACCCGCAATTGGAAATGCTCCATTAAAAGAAAATTTAGCTTCTGGATTGATAAATATGACTCAATGGAATGGCAAAGTTCCATTAATAGATTTTATGTGTGGTTCGGGTACTTTTTTAATTGAGGCAGTCAACCAATTCCTTGAAGTTCCCATGAATATTGATCAGGTATATCTTTTTGAAAATTGGTTAGACTTTAGGCAAGATATTTATCTTAATGAAAAAAATAAGGCAAAAAATAAAATTATAAATTATGAAAAATTACCAACAATAATAGGGTGTGAAATTAATAAAAAGGTCTTTGAGCAGGCGAATCTAAACATATCATTAGCTGGACTCGAGAATTATATTGAGCTTATAAATAATGATTTTTTAGAACTCCAATTAAGTTACACACCTGGGATCATCATATGTAATCCTCCATACGGCAAAAAATTAGGCGATGAAAATGAATTGATTAGTTTATATAAACAAATGGGAATCTTTCTAAAGAACAATTTTTCAGCTTGGGAATTTTGGCTCCTAAGTGGAAATCCAAAACTAACAAAATATTTGAAAATGAAATCTTCATTGAAAATTCCTGTTAGTAATGGGGGGATAGATTGTAGATGGATAAAGTATTTAATTAGATAAATTATTTTTTGCCTAAAACGGCCTTTGTTGTCTTGCCTAAACCTTCTAATGTTTGAGGAAGATATGGTCCTTTGGCTAATTTTCCTCCAAGCTTCAAACTTAGGCCTGCAAGAAATAAATCGATGAATATTATGAGTAATAAATTATATTCAATATTCCAGTTATTATATTTCGCTAGAAAAAGATAAAAAATAATATGGATGCAAATTAGTACTAATAATAATAATGTGCTGCCAATTGCTAAAAATATTCCACCACTAATTAATCTTCTTTTTTCTCTATCTACTTCTTGAAGAGCTATTCTGACATGCAAATCCATCACTGAACTTGCGATGGCTGAAATTCTGGAGGCTGTATTTGCAAAGTTTTTATTTTTTGGTTTTTCCATATTATTTTCTGCCACTGTTTAGAAGACTTCCTATTAGTAAACCAATACCAGCTGCAATAGCAATAGATAATAGTGGTTTTTTTCTTATTGGACTTTCTATTTTTGGTCTAAGTGTATTGTTAAGCTCTTCTAATAATTCTTCTAATTGACTTTCAATAGGCTCAATTTTTTCTGATATTTCCCAATTGTTTTCTCTTATTGAATCAATGATTTCAAATAGTTGGCTTTTTATTCCAATTGCGGAGGTTCCACTATGGCTAGCTATTACTTCAACTAAATCATCAATACTCCCTTTTGTGGCTTCAAGGGTTTGTTGTGCAATGTTAGGCCATTTTTCTTTTATTAAAGGTATTAAACTGTCAATTTTTTCAATTAACCATTTTTCCAAGATAACTTCTTTTTCAGGAAGATCAGATTTATCTTCTTTTTCTTCTACTTCTTTGGGAGGATGGTAAGTCTCCATTATTCAAACTTATTTATTTTAAGATTAGACCCTATTTTCTTAATTTGAAACCCTTATCTAAAGAATTGTGCGATTTATATAGAATAAAAACATATAAAAGTTTATTTACATTTTATTCATCTACTCTGTTCTGTAAGAAGGTTTTGTTAAGCTATTACTGAATTTATTAAATGAGTTTAAATTTCATCATGGATATTACATTTGCTTCATTAATTTTTGCATCTCGCACAATCCCTACAGATTTTGGATTAGTAGCTGCCGCTATAGCTGGAGCTGGAAGTTTGCTATTTATTGCTTTAAGATTTGTTCCTGATGCAAGTAATTAAATAACGGGAAACATCTCTTAGAAAATATATCTTTACTCAACTTTGTTTTGAAAATAGATTCGATTTATTTATCAACTAGATAATGAATAAATGGGTTTTGCTTGAACATAAAGTTTATTCTGCGAAAGCTATAGATATTCATTATGATTTTCTTGTTGAAAATGGGATAGATTGTTTAACTTGGAAATTTTTAAAACTACCTCTATTAAATCAAGCTTCAATAGAAATTTATAAGCAGCCAAATCATAGACTTGTATGGCTATCTAGGTTAGAACACGAACTTTCTGATAATAGAGGGTTTGTAAAAAGAATTGATCAAGGAATATTTAAAAACGTTTCTGATAAATTTGACTCTGAATATTATAGATTCATTTTGGATGGTGAACTTCTTAATGGTTTGTTTGAAATTTGGGCTAATTCTTGCCGATTGAGCAAAAATTATTGATATTCATTTATAAATAAACGTAATATTTCTATTGAGAATTTTTGCAAATTAGTTATTCTTATTTAGCTATTGAGACTTGAGATTGGTACATATCAATCAGGTCGAGTTTGAAAATTTTAAATCTTTTGGGGGAAATGTAAAAATTCCTCTTGAAGAAGGTTTTACGGTGGTTACAGGTCCTAACGGTTCTGGGAAAAGTAATATTTTAGATGGAATTTTATTCTGTTTAGGTCTAGCTAATAGTAGGGGGATGAGGGCTGAAAGATTACCAGATTTAATAAATAACTCCAAAGTTAAAGAGGGTAAGTCATCAGAAACATCTGTATCGGTAAAATTTAATATTCAAGATTGGTCGCCCAGAGAGGACCTTCCGCCTTTGGAAATAGAAGAAGAAGAAATTGCCCTTAATAAAGGTCAAAAAGAATGGTTAGTTTCTAGAAAATTAAGGCTTATGCCAGGTGGTTCTTATGCTTCTACTTATACTTCTGATGGAAAACAATGTACCTTGCAACAAATACAAAGAATATTAAGAGATATTAGTGTTGATCCTGAGGGCAGCAATGTTGTTATGCAGGGTGATGTAACAAGAATAGTATCAATGAATAATAAGGAAAGGAGAAATCTTATTGATGAACTAGCAGGAGTCGCACTTTTTGATACAAGAATAGAACAAACTAATGCAAAATTAAATGACGTTTTCGAAAGACAAGAAAGATGTGAAATTTTAGAAAATGAATTGCAATCTAGTAAAAATAAGCTTGAAAAAGAATGTGAAAAAGCAAAGCAATATAAAGAGTTAAAGGCAAAACTATTACAAATAATGGAATTAGAGAAAGTTCTTATCTTTGAAAAACAAGTTAAGCATGTTGAAGCTATAGAAAAAAAAGAAAGTGAAATTAAAAAAAATAAAATTTTATTTAATGAACAAAAAGAATCTATTAGTAAAGAAATATCAGTCTTAGAAGATGCTTTGAAAATACTTGTTGATGAGCTTAAGGAGAAAGGAGAGGATAAATTGATAAAAGTGAATTCAGATATTGGAAGTATTAATTCTAGCTTGAGAGAACTTGATAGGATATCAAGTCTGAATAAAGAAGAAGGTATTAAATTACAAAATCAGAGAGATGAAATTGCAATTTCTAAGAGGAATATAGAGTCAGAAAAGATGAGACAAGAAAATTTCGATGATAATTTTTTAAATCAATTGAACTTACAAATTGATGATCTCACTTTAAAACACAAATTATCCAGAAAAAAACTTTCTGATGCTGCTGGAGAATCTGGAGAATTTTCAAAACAAAGTATCAAATTAAATGCTGAGCTTGAAAGTATAAAAAATCAAATTAATCCTTTGGAAATAAAAAAAAGGAAAATTGAAGAAGAAACTATCCAAAATAATATTCAAAAAGATGAGATATTGTCTCAGATCGACTCCTTAGACTTAGAAAAGCAGAAACTTTTTGAGGGAAATCAAAGAAAAAAAGAGACATCCGATACAAAGAATAAAAACTTGGCGAGTAATAGCGCAGAAATTAATTCTTTAAAAAATGAAATTGATTTATTAATTAAAACTAAATCAAGGCTAAATAACGAGCAATTAAGTCTTGAAAAGGAATTATCTAGATCCGAAAGCAGGAAGGAAGCTTTAAACGAATCTAGAGGTTCATATGCTCTCAGAATTCTCTTAGAGGCAGGGTTAGAGGGTATACATGGTTATGTAGCTCAACTTGGAGAGGTCAGTGAGAAAAATAGATATGCATTAGAAATTGCTGCTGGAAATAGATTAGGACAAATTGTTGTTGATAATGATCATATTGCTGCTAAAGCAATTGAAATTCTTAAAAAAAAGAAAGCGGGACGATTAACTTTTTTACCTTTGAATAGAATTAAAAGTCAGAAACAGAATTATGCACTTTCAAGATTTGAAAATAACAGGGAGAATGGATTTATTGATAAAGCTATTAATCTAATTACTTTTGATGAAGTCTATTCAGATGTTTTTCGATATGTTTTTGGAGATACTTTGGTTTTTTCAGACTTATCTTCAGCTAGGTTATCTACACAAAAAAATAGGTTGGTCACCTTAAGTGGTGAATTATTAGAAGCAAGTGGTGCTATTACAGGTGGCAGTAAG
>QCBE01000015.1 GCA_003281715.1 Prochlorococcus sp. AG-347-B23 | reverse complement strand
GGAAGTGCCATTAAAATCTGTCCTGAAAGCATTCCAAATAATATAAAAAATGACTATGAAAAAAGGTTAAAACAACTAGTTAAGGATAGCAAAAAATAATTTATTGATTACCTAAACATTGAACTAACTGAACTTTCTTCGTGGATCCTCCAAATAGCTTCCCCAAGCATATTTGCGACAGAAAGGACTTTTAATTGTGGGAAATTATCTTTAACAAGAACTGGTATGCTGTTAGTCACAATAACCTGTTCGAATAAGTCCTTAGTACTTAATCTTTCATAAGAGGGCGGAGAAAAAACAGCATGTGAAGCGCATGCAAATATTCTTTTAGCCCCTTCTTTTTTTAATAAATTAGCTCCAGAACAAATTGTGCCACCAGTATCAATCATGTCATCAATGAGAATAGCTGTTTTATCTTTAACTTCACCAATGACTGTTAAACTTTCAGCAATATTATGAGCTGATCTCCTTTTGTCAATTATAGCCAAAGGAGCATCTTTCATTAATTTTGCGAATGCTCTTGCTCTGGCAACTCCTCCTACATCTGGAGAGACAACTACAACTTCCTCTAAATTTAGAGATTCTAAATAATCAATTAATACAGGTGAACCATAAATATGATCGCATGGAATGTCAAAATAACCTTGTATTTGAGCCGAATGCAAATCCATAGCGAGCACTCTATCTACTCCTGATTTCTCTAATAAATTAGCAGTAAGTTTCGCAGTTATAGATTCTCTACCAGAAGTCTTTCTATCTGCTCTTGCATATCCAAAATAAGGGATAACGGCAGTTATTTGTCTGGCTGATGCCCTCTTACAAGCATCAACCATAATCATAAGCTCCATTAAACTATCGTTTACTGGAGCGCATGTTGGTTGTATAAGAAATACATCGCAACCTCTAATAGATTGCTGAATCTGAACATAGATCTCCCCATCAGCAAATCTTTTGGATACTAAAGGTACGTTTTCAATCCCTAGGTATGATGCAATCTCCTCGGCTAATTTAGGGTTAGTTGTTCCACTCACTAGCCTCAATCTACTATTAGTTAGATTAAAATTAGGTTCTTTATTCTGCACTGCCGTGATGAAACTTGTCACGAATTAAGCAATATAAAACTATATTCTTATCGTAGTCGTTTATGGACATTTCGCAAAAGAAAATTGCTAGATCTTTTCAAATTAACAACTTTCAGGAAAGAGAATCAATTAAAAATTTGTTTATTAAATTCAGTCAGGGCATTTTGAATGATATTTGTCAAAAAAAAAAAATCTGTATATCTTTAATTTTAGAGAATTGATAACAATTTTTATATAAAAAAACAAAATTAATAAAGGACTATGGATATACAAAAAATGTTTACAAAAAAATCATTAGGCGTACTTATGCATCCTTCATGTATTCCTGGAGGAAATTTATGTGGAACTTTTGGTAGAGGGGCTAAAGAGTGGATAAAAAAACTTCATAAGCATGGGATTGAATATTGGCAATTTTTACCTCTTTCGCCAACTGATCCAACAGGGTCTCCCTATAGTTCACCTTCAAGTTTTGCACTGAACCCCTGGTTTCTTGATATTGATGATTTAATCGAGAGAGGTTTTATATTTATTTCTAATAAAGAAGAATTAGGTCCTACAAATCAAAATATTAATCATTTTAATTTCGACGTTGCTGATGACTTAACAAAAAAACTTGGTTCCCTCCTTTTGGAATCTTGGAGTTCCCAATCTGAAGAGAGAAAACTTGATTTTTATAAATGGATTAGTAAGAATTCTTGGGTTGAAGATTATGTAACATTTATTGTTATCAAAGAAGAATTTAATATGTTGCCTTGGTGGGAATGGCCTAAAGAATTTAAAACAAAAAATAACAAGTTTTTAGAATTATGGATTAAGAAAAAAAGCGATGAGATACTTATTAAAAAATTAATACAATGGCATTTAGATAAGCAATGGCGTAGTATCAAAGACTTTGCAAAATCTTACAATATCAAGTTAATAGGAGATTTGCCTTTTTATGTTTCTAGGGACAGCGCAGACGTATGGAGTAATAGATCTCTATTCTCAATACTTAAAAATGGAGATTTAATCTTTCAAAGCGGTGTTCCACCTGATTATTTTTCATCAACAGGACAGCTATGGGGGACCCCAACTTACTTTTGGTCAAAACATAAGAAGTCTAATTTTGATTGGTGGAGAAAAAGATTTAGGAGGCAATTTGAACTTGTAGATTTATTGAGATTAGATCATTTTAGGGGTTTAGCAGGTTACTGGAGGGTTAGTGGCAATTCCAAAACGGCAATTTGTGGAAAATGGATAAATTCACCAGGTAAAGCACTATTAAAAAAACTAAAAAAAGATTTAGGAACTGAATATCTACCAATAATTGCAGAAGATCTGGGAGTTATAACGCCTGATGTAGAACAATTAAGGGATAATTTTGAACTACCTGGCATGAAAATATTACAATTCGCTTTTGACGGCAACGAAGATAACCCCTATTTACCAAAGAATATTCAAGGTGAAAATTGGGTTGTTTATACAGGTACACATGACAACTCTACAACCCTTTCATGGTGGGAAAATTTAGACAATGACTCCAAAACAAGAATAAAAGATGGGTATAAATTTTCAGAAAATCCTTCGTGGAGTTTAATAGAAATTGGTATGGATACAAGTGCTAATCTCTTTATAACTCCAATACAAGATATATTATCTTTAGATGACTCAAGTAGATTAAATATACCTGGTACCACAAAAAATAATTGGAAATGGAAGTTAAATCAACCGTTAGATGATATAGAAGAAAATATTAGAATTTTTGGTGAACTAGGAAATAATTTTGGGAGGACAATGAAATAGGGATTAATTAAAATTATTTTTCTATGATTTCATTTTCAATATTTTGAATCTCAATAACATTTGTATTTAAAATAAAGTATCTTTTTAATACAAATATTGTTAAAACTAATATAAGGAAATAAAGAAAACTTCCCTGCCATGTATTTAGAAGATCGAATTTTTTCACAAGAAAATCATTTTTTTCTTTCTTAAAATTTTTTCTTTCTCTAATTGCTAATTTTACTAATGTGTTTTTTTTAAAAAATAAACATTCCTCTAACTTAATTAATATCGATCTTATAAAGGGATAGTTTGGTCTAATATTTTTATCGTTATTTTCAATAGAATTTATTATTTTTTCTGGAATTTTTGAAATGTTTGACAATTCTGGTATTGTTATATTTCTTTGAATTCTTGCTTCTTTTACTAAATTAGCAATTTCACTGTAATGATCTAATACACCTTGATTCAAATCTTTATTATTTTCAGTTTTTTTATTTAATAAAAATAGATTTTTCAAAATATTCATTATATATTTTCAAATTATTATTTTGTATTAACTTCAAATCAACTATTTAAGGTTAATCAAGTCAATTTTAACAAACTTAATACTTTTACTACTCAAATTTAGATAAAAATAATTTTTTAAGTTTCAAAACACAAAATTGATCTGTTGATTACTAGATATCAATTTAAGAACTAAACAGTAGAAATAATATTTTGAACTGCACTTTTTGCAATATTCATTGGGCTAAATGTATTTCTAATTAAACTTAAGAGTTTTTTTACATCAGTTAATTCTAATTTGTCATCTTTTACAAGACTTAAAAGAAGATTCTTTCGAACTTCATATCCTTTATTACTGACGATTAACTTTAATCCCGCATTTGCAACAGGTATGAGGTCCGAATTGATGTTCTCAGAATCTTTAAATAATATATTTAATAAACTTTCTACCTTTTCTATTTGAATCCGACCTTTTTTATCAAAAACAACTTCCAAAAGAATTTCTAAAATTTCCTCAGAATTATCGGTAAGTAATTTTTTAGCTATGTAAGGATATGCGATTTTTAAAATTTTAAATTCGGGATCAAGTCTTAATGCTAAACCTTCTTGACTAACAACAGCTCTTATAATTAATGCAAACCTACTAGGAACTCGAAAAGGATAAGAATACATTAATTTTGAGAATTTATCAGTTACGTTTTTTAGGTTAAAATTTCCGACTTCAGCGCCAAAAGATCCACCTAAAACTTGTTTTAATGGTTCAACAAGTTTTTGAAGATCTTGTTCTTTGGTCAAAAAACCTAATTTCTGAAAATCTTTAGCGAGAAGATAATATTCATCATTTATTATGTGAACAATAGCCTTAATGAGAGTGATTCTATCTGAATTTGTAATTGTATCCATCATTCCGAAATCTACATAAGCTAAATTTCCATAATCTGAATTTCCGCCTTTGAGTGCAAACATATTCCCGGGATGTGGGTCAGCATGGAAATATCCATATTCAAATAATTGCTGAAGACCACTGATTACACAAGTTTTGATAAAAGAGGAAGGTACTAAGTTATTTTCCTTCAATAAAGCCCTATCTCTTAACTTGACTCCATCAATCCAAGAGGTTGTTATAACTCTCTTTGATGAAAACTGTTTTTCCAATTTAGGAATAAAAACATTTGGGTTATCTTTAAATAAATTTGCAAACTTTAGAGCATTTTCACCCTCTTTTTCATAATCAATCTCATCAAAAAGTGCCTTGCCGAATTCATCTATTATCTCTCCAATTCCAACACCAATATTTAATGGAAGAAATGATGACAAAAAAGTTGCTAAAAACCTTATTATCACAACATCTCTTCTTATGAGAAAATACAGATTTGGTCTTTGTACTTTTACAGCTACATAAGTATTATTTTTTGTTTTTGTTTTGTAAACCTGACCTAAGCTTGCTGAGGCAATAGGACTCTCAGGAAATTCATCAAATAATTCATTAGGTGGCGCTCCAAGTTCCTCTTCAATAATTTGTAAAGCAATTTTGTGATCAAATGCTGGGAGATTATCCTGTAAGTTGGTAAGCTCTGTCAGCCAATCTTGTCTAACAAGATCCGGTCTAGTTGAAAGTGCCTGACCTAATTTTATAAAACAAGGTCCTAAATCTGTTATTACATCAAATAGATATTTTGAGAGATTTTTTTGTACATTTTTATTTTTACTGTTACCTTGAAAAAGTATTCTTAAAAAAAGAAAAATAAAAGTTAAAAGGATATATAAAACTCTTGGGATAAAAATCCATGGTCTCAAAATCAACCAAATTAAGTCGCCTTTTGCTGAGTATTGCGAATAAGACCTTGTCATTAAAGTTAAAAAATATCGAAGAAGGATTCTTAACTAGTCCATTCTATATATGTCAATAATACTTTATGAGCATTTCTTCTTTTCTAACTAAAAAGTTTTTAAAGTCACTTTTCTTCCCCGCTCATAACAGAGGTGCAGCTTTACCAAAGAAATTAGTTAAATTATTAAAAAAAGAACCTGGCTATTGGGACTTACCGGAACTGCCAGAGATAGGCTCACCTTTATCCCAAAGCGGATTAATTGCCAAATCTCAAAGAGAATTCTGTAAGAAATTTGGGACGAAAGGATGTTTTTTCGGAGTTAATGGAGCATCTGGATTAATACAATCAGCTGTAATTGCAATGGCAAATCCTGGCGAAACTATCCTGATGCCAAGAAATGTTCATATAAGTGTTATAAAAATCTGTGCGATGCAGAACATACAACCAATATTCTTTGACCTAGATCTTTCATCAGAAAACGGTCATTACAAACCAATAACAAAAAACTGGTTGGAAAATGTATTTAAAAAAATAAATTTTAATGAGAAAAAAATTGTTGGTGTAATTCTTGTAAGTCCCTCTTATCATGGTTACGCGGGAGATTTAGAGCCTTTAATAGATCTTTGTCATCAAAAAAATTTACCTGTTTTGGTTGATGAAGCTCATGGTTCTTATTTTCTTTTTTGTGAAAATCTTAACCTACCAAAATCTGCTTTAATATCAAACGCTGATTTAGTCGTTCACTCATTGCATAAGTCACTTAATGGTTTAACTCAAACTGCTGCACTCTGGTATAAAGGGAATCTAGTAAATGAGCAAAATTTAATCAAGAGTATTAATTTGCTGCAAACTACTAGTCCAAGTTCCTTATTACTTTCTTCTTGTGAAGAGTCTATTAAAGACTGGCTTAATAAAAAAAGTTTATCAAAATACCAAAAAAGAATTTTAGAAGCAAAAACTATCTTCAAAGAATTAGTCCAAAAGAATATTCCTCTAATAGAAACTCAAGACCCCTTAAAAATAGTATTGAACACATCTAAGGTTGGAATTGATGGTTTCACTGCAGATAATTTTTTTTATAAGAATGGTCTTATTGCTGAATTACCAGAAATGATGACTTTAACTTTTTGCTTAGGTTTTGGGAATCAAAAAGATTTTCTTAATTTATTTGTAAAGTTGTGGAATAAATTACTATTAAATTCAAAAAAGTTAGGCACCCTTAAAGTACTTCAATCACCCTTTAATTTAGTTGAAGCTCCTGAAATTCAAATTGGAATTGCTTGGAGAAGTGAGACTCAGAGTATTCCTTTTTCTGAGTCATTAAATAAAATATCTGGAGATATTATTTGTCCTTATCCTCCTGGAATTCCTCTACTTGTTCCTGGAGAAAAAATTGATATCGATAGATTTAATTGGATAAATAATCAAAGTTTATGTAACAAAGATCTGTTAAATTTTAATATAAGAGTCATAAAAACATAGAAAATTGATATGAGATTTAGAAGCGGATTACTTATAGGAATATTTGGTTTAATTGTTGTTTTGTTAGGAGGATGGTTTTTTACATTAGCAACAGCCTTGCTTACTTATTTAGCATTATTAGAATTTTTTAGGATGGCTGAATTTAAAGGGATAAAACCAGCTACCAAAACCACATTATTTTCATCTCTCGTTATTATAATTTTTACTTATCTTGAGACCATAGGTTTTATTGAAGGAGAGATATCAAATTCAATTTTGCCTATCTGTTCAGTTGTAATATGCACCTGGTTACTTTTGCAACCCAAGCCTGGAACAATTTCCGACATTGCAGCTTCTATTTTTGGTTTATTCTATTTAGGTTTTTTACCTAGTTACTGGATTAAGTTAAGGGGATTAGAGTCAGTGATAATAAGTTCAAATCAAGGTTTTATTTCTTATGAAAACTTATCTAATACTTCAGGTCTTCATTTAACTTTAACCTCCTGTTTTTTAATTGTAGCTAGTGATATTGGTTCTTATTTCGTTGGTAAGTCTTTTGGTAAAAAATCTCTTTCTCCAATATCTCCGAGCAAAACAGTAGAAGGTTTAATTGGAGGTATATCCTGTTCAATTTTATTAGCAATATTGTTCGCATTTTTACTTAATTGGGAAAATCCATTATTAGTTGGAATTTTATATGGAATTTTAATTTCTCTCATGGCATTAGTTGGGGATTTAATTGAATCAATGATGAAGAGAGATGCAAAAATAAAAGATTCGGGAACTTTTTTACCAGGACATGGTGGAATTCTTGACAGAATTGACAGCTATATTTTTACTCCATCTGTTTTGTATTACATTTTTATAATTCTCAAGTACTTAAATTAATTATAAAATTTTTATTCCAAAAAATAATCTTGAATAATTTTACTAGATAATGATGGTAAATCTACATGAGGTAGATGACCACAATTTTGCAACCCAATAAAATTTAATTTATCAAGTTTTCTTATATTTATAATCTCTTTTTTTCCAAGAATGCGATCATTTTCTCCACATACTGCTTTGATTGGGATATTTTGAATATATTTCTGTGTTCCAGCAAACCCTCCACTTTTTGCAAATGACGCAAGTGAATTCCTCCATCCTTTACAACCTAAATGAATTGAAGCAATTTGCTCTTCCATTTCACCAACACATTTATCCGGGAAAGCAAATGCTTGCCTACAAAGACTTTTTCTGACCTGCTGCAAGCCTAGAAATGAGGCCCCTATTTGGTTAAGAGGGAAAGGTATACTTTTAGGTTCTCCAAACAATCCCGCAGGAGATAAAAGGATAATTTTATCAATAGAATCAGGGATTTCAAAAGAAAGTTTTAAAGCTGTTGAGCCTCCCATAGAGGCTCCAATAATTTTTAGATTATTTGTTATTTTTAAGGTCTTAAGGAGATCAATTAAATATGAAATTATTTTAGAGGGATTGTATTCATTGGTTGCGCACCTAGGACTAAAACCAAACCCTAAAAGATCAGGAATTATAACTTGGAAATTTTTTTTTAAAGATCGATATATTCTCCTAAATTCTAAAAAACTACTGTCAAAACCATGAAGGAGAAGTATAGGTTGACCTTTACCTCCTATAACTACGGGGAATTTCAAAGAGTTCCAGTTCTCATTAAGTTTGACCCACTGTACATCGTTTGCCAAATAAATACCTAAAGGGTCTAATAGCGAATTCTTGGCACTCTCGAAAAAATCAACATTTAAATTACTGAGTTGTTCGAAATGGGATTTAGTCAAAAAAATAATTATATTTTAACTTTTTGTTGTTCAAAATTTGCAATGATCTCAACTATGTCCTGTTTATGAATTTCAAAAGGCAAAAAGTGAATCTCAGATTTTTCTCTCAAAGTAAAATCAGCAATTTTCTCTAAATTATTATCTACAAAAACATTTATGCCTAATTCTGCAATAGTAGTTGGCAAATGAAGTTTTTTCATAAGGAACAATAATTGTTTAATAGATTGATCAGCTAATTTATTATTATTTTTCATTTCTTCTAGTCTTAATTGCAATAATAATCCGACCCCAACAATCTCACCATGAAGAAATTTATTTGGGGTAATTATTTGAGTAATTGAATTATGAATAGCATGTGCTGCAGCTGTCCTACACTTCTCTCCACCAATTCCTCCGATTAATCCTGCTGTAAGTCCGCATGCTTCTATAGTATTTCTCCAAGAAGGATTATTTTCGAACTCTCCCTTTAAAGCTTTTTCTCCTTCTAAAAGGAGTTGATCTCTTAAAACTCTTGATATCTGTATTGCTTGTTGAATAAGACCATCATCTATTGTTGAACTTGTTATTGAGGATTCATACCATTTTGCCAAAGCATCTGCTATACCACTAGCGAGTGTTCTTGATGGAGCTGTTTGAATAAATTTATGATCGTAAACTAGGATTTTTGGACAGGATCTTAACTTAACATCCTTTATAAATTGACCATCTTTTGTATAAATATTTGATAGAGCCGTCCAACCTGCGCAAGTAGAAGCGCTGAAAGGTACTGTAATGCAGGGGACATTTAGACATTCTGCTATATATTTGCCGCAATCAAGTACCTTGCCACCTCCAGCTGCGATAACAGAATCATTGTTATTTTTTAAAATAATTTTTTTAACTCTTGAAATATCTTGATAACAGCAATCAAACTGTAAATATGCAGAATTAACCCTGAGGTTTAAATTTTCTAGATCAGTAAGAATTTTACTTCTCAAGTTATTAGTATAAGTGCTTCTTCCTAAAATTAATGGTCTATTAGTTAACTTAGTTATTTCAGGTAAAGCTTTTTCCCAAGCATCATTCCCCCTAAATATGATTTCTGGAGAGATTGATTGCATATTTACTTTGAATATTTAGAAGTTAGCACTTGCTAGCTCTTGAGGTGATTCTTCAGAAGAAATATTTATTGTAACTTTCTTATTATCATCTATGTCGACTAAAGCTCTATCTCCATCTTTTATTCTCCCTGAAAGGACTTCTTCTGCCAAACTATCTTCTAATAAACGCATAACAGCCCTTCTTAATGGCCTTGCTCCATAAGAAGGATTGTAGCCTTCTTCAACTAGTCTTTCTTTGAAAGCATCAGTTACACTTAATTTAATGCCTTTATCTTGTAATCGTGCGAAAACCTCCTGCAACATTATTTCAGCAATTTCTTTAACCTCATTTTTACTTAGTTGCCTAAATACTATTATCTCATCAAGTCGATTGAGGAATTCAGGTCTAAAGTATTGCTTTAGTTCTTCATTAACTAAAGATTTTATCCTGTTGTATTGACTATCTTCAACAGAATCTCCTGAAAATTCAAATCCTAGACCGCCGCCACCTTTCTCTATTACTTTAGAACCAATATTAGAAGTCATTATTAGCAAGGTATTTTTAAAATCTACGGTTCTACCCTTAGAATCTGTTAATCTTCCATCCTCAAGTAATTGCAACAATAAATTAAATACATCTGGATGAGCCTTCTCTACTTCATCAAATAATACAACGGTATATGGCCGTCTTCTGACAGCTTCAGTAAGTTGACCACCTTCATTAAAACCAACATACCCAGGAGGTGAACCTATAAGTTTACTTACTGTATGTCTTTCCATAAATTCTGACATATCTAATCTAATCATTGCCTCTTCACTACCAAAGAAATAGGTGGCTAATGATTTCGTCAGTTCAGTTTTACCTACACCAGTAGGACCTGAAAAAATAAAACTTGCGATAGGCCTGTTAGGATTTTTTAACCCAACTCTTGCTCTTCTGATAGCCTTAGAAACAGCCTTAACAGCTTCATCTTGTCCAATTAATCTTTGATGAAGCGTTTCTTCCATATTAAGGAGCTTGACAGATTCAGTTTCAGTTAATTTCTGAACAGGAACACCTGTCCATGATGCAACAATATGTGCTACGTCCTCTTCTTTAACTTGTGGATTTTCTAAAAGATTTGAAGTATTTTTACCAAAATTAACATCAGGATTAGATTCATTCTCAGTTGAAGATTCTTTTTTATTTTCAAGAACTTCTTTGATTTTTGCAGATAATTCCATTTCCTTTTCTCTTAATTGTCCTGCTTGATCAAAATTTTGATCTCTTACAGATTCTTCCTTTTGTTTTTGTATTTGTCTTAATTCTTTATCTATTTGTTTGGCTTCAGGTGGAAGCTTAGAATTAATCAAACGAACTCTACTTCCTGCTTCATCAATAAGGTCTATAGCTTTATCAGGTAAAAATCTATCAGATATATAGCGATCACCAAGATGAGCTGCAGCCTCTAAAGCGTCATCAGTAATTTTAAGACGATGATGTTGTTCATAACGTTCTCTAAGACCTTTTAAAATTTCGATTGTATCTTCAATAGATGGTTCCCCTACCATTACAGGTTGGAATCTTCTTTCTAGAGCTGCATCTCTTTCAATATGTTTTCTATATTCATCAAGTGTAGTTGCTCCAATACATTGAAGTTCCCCTCTAGCTAATGCTGGCTTAAGTATATTTGCAGCATCTATAGCACCTTCAGCAGCCCCAGCACCAATTAAAGTATGTACTTCGTCTATAACAAGGATTACATTACCAGCTGATTTAATTTCTTCCATTATTTTTTTTAACCTTTCTTCGAATTCTCCTCTATATTTTGTTCCGGCAACCAAAAGGCCAATATCAAGAGTTAAAACTCTTTTATCTTCAAGTATGTCAGGAATATCTCCCAACTGGATTCTTTGGGCTAGACCTTCTGCAATGGCCGTTTTACCAACACCAGGTTCACCTATAAGAACAGGATTATTTTTAGTCCTCCTACCTAGTATTTGAACTACACGATCTATTTCTGCATGACGACCAACAACTGGATCAAGTTTTGATTCACTAGCTAGTTTTGTTAAATTTGTTCCAAATTCGTCGAGAGTAGCAGTTTTTAAATTACCCTTACCTGCACTTGTACTAGTGCCAACTTCAGCAGTTTCACCAAGCATTCTTATAACTTGAGTTCTTACTTTAGTAAGGTCAATACTAAGATTTTCAAGGACTCTTGCGGCAACTCCTTCACCTTCTCTTATTAGGCCAAGAAGTAGATGTTCAGTACCTATATAGTTATGTCCTAATTGGCGAGCTTCTTCAAGAGACAATTCTAAAACTCTTTTTGCCCTCGGGGTAAAAGGTATTTCTACAGCTACAAAACCTGAACCCCTACCAATGATCTTTTCAACCTCTATTCTTGAATCCTTAAGATTAACTCCAAGTGATTTAAGGACTTTTGCTGCAACACCAGTTCCCTCTCCAATTAAACCTAATAGAATTTGTTCTGTTCCAACGAAATTATGGCCAAGTCTTCTAGCTTCTTCTTGAGCCAGCATGATGACTTTTATAGCTTTTTCTGTAAATCTTTCAAACATTAGAAGATTAAATTCTTACTAATAACCTACCAGTAATAAGTCAATTTTGTGTTCAGAATGAGCTTTTGTGAATACCCAATTGTATATTTTGTGAAGCTAAAATTAAATTTTTTTAGTGATATAGCAGGAAATTATAGTAATTTCAATCATTCTGGTTATCCGAACAATTAAATTTTAAAATTATTTTGTTGTTAAAATTTTTTCTTTTAAAAGAGCATCTGAACCATCTCTATAATAATTTCTTCTTACTCCCACTGTAGAAAAATCAAAGCTACTATAAAATTTTTGTGCTTCTAAATTACTCTTTGAAACTTCCAAAAATAATTTTTCAATATTTAAATTTTTACATTGCAAAATTGAATGTCTCATCAGATAAGTTCCAAAACCTTTTTTTCTAAATTTTTGATTTATTACAAAATAATTTATTTGAGCCTCATCAAGCACAACCTGTAGAACACAAATTCCTATCACTAAATTTTCAAATAATAACCCAAAAACTTTTATTCCCTCTTTTTTTAATTCGCTAGCCCACTGTTTTTTTGTCCATAAAGAAATTGTATTTAAATCTAATTCATGACATAAATCAATATCTTTTTTATTTATTTGTTTTATGGATATCATTTTATAATGAATAAGTACCAAATAACTTTGGAAACTAAAGTCATTTTAAAATATGACAGGTTTATCATAATTTTATCTTAATCCTCCCATGGAAGAAAAAAAATCATTTTTAATAGAAAAAATTGACATCAAAAGTCCAAATAAAAATATCGTTCCTATTACTTCATCTATTGGAAGTGATGGGAAATTATCAATTGGTGGGTGTTCCATTGAAGAATTAGTAAATAAATATGATTCTCCTCTATACATATTAGATGAAGCCACTTTAAGAAATTCTTGTAGAGCTTATAAGAAGGCATTAGAAAAACATTACCCAGGGGAATCACTACCCATCTATGCCTCCAAGGCAAATAGTTCAATTTTTATGAGTAACCTTATTTCTTCAGAAGGTTTTGGACTTGATGCGGTTTCAGAAGGAGAATTGTTAACTGCCCTTAAAGGTGGGGTCCCAAATGAAAAAATCGTTTTTCATGGAAATAATAAATCAGACAAAGAAATAGAATTTGCGGTTAATAATAATATTAAAGTAATTGTTGACAATGATTATGACTTAGAGAGATTAGAGGGAATTTCAAATTCCTTAAGTATTGATTTAGAGATCATGATTCGATTTACTCCTGGGATAGAGTGTCACACACATGAATACATAAGAACAGGTTCATTCGATAGCAAATTTGGTTTCGGAATAGAATATTTAGATACTTTATTTGCCAGAGTTAGTAATACAAAACATCTAAAATTAAAAGGTTTACATGCGCATATTGGTTCCCAGATTTTTGAACTAGACCCTCATAGGGATTTGGGAGAAATAATGGTAAATATTATTATAGACGCCAAAAAGTTTGGTCATAACATAAAAGAATTAAATGTAGGAGGTGGATTAGGTATTAAATATACAGAAAATGACGACCCTCCTTCAATTGAAGAATGGGTAAAAACAGTTTCTGCTTCGGTTCTTAAAGCTTGTAAAAGAAACAATTTAGAATTACCTACATTGATGTGTGAACCCGGGAGATCTATTGTATCTACAGCAGGAATAACAATTTACAAAATTGGAGCTTTTAAAGAAATTCCTGGGATCAAAACATATTTATCTGTTGATGGCGGAATGAGTGATAATCCAAGACCGATAACATATCAATCAAATTATTCTGCATGTTTAGTAAACAACCCATTTAATATTAATCCCAAAAATAAATATACAATTGCTGGCAAACACTGCGAGTCAGGAGATGTATTATTTAAGGAGATAGAACTAGCAGATTGCAAAACAGGTGATCTAATATGTGTTTTTGGTACTGGCGCTTACAATATTTCAATGAGTTCAAACTACAACAGAATTCCAAGACCAGCTGCTTTACTAGTTTGTGACGGGGAAGCAGAAATTATTCAGAGAAGAGAAAGTCCACTTGATCTTTTAAAATATGATGTCTTGCCTGATCGCTTTATTAAACAAAATTAGGTACATTTAAATTAATTTTGTTTTTAATGTGAATTTTTGGGGGATTATAAATCTAAAACTTTTATTAGATGTTTTATTTGCTATTGGTTTTGGGCTTTTATTATTTTCTAGAGTTAAAGAACAAAGGACATTATGGCTTTTAAGGGGATACTTGTTTTTAGTATCTTCTGCTTGGTTTATTCAAAGATATGCATACCTTCCTTTAACATCAAAATTAATTGATGCTGTAGTACTCGCTTGTTCTTTATCTTTAGCAATCCTTTGGCAAGGAGAGTTGAGAAGATTAATGGAATTATTAGGCACTGGGAGGTTAGCTGTATTACTTGGAAATCCACCAAAAGAATTCAGAGCAACATCAACCACTATCTCTCAGCTAGTCGAAACTGCAGGTAAACTCTCACAGAATCGAAGGGGCGCTTTAATCGTTGTAGACTTGGGGAGCGATTTAAGACCAGAAGATTTTTTATATTCGGGAACCAATATTGAGGCGCAATTGTCAACTGACCTTTTAATAAACCTTTTTGCTACCGATACACCATTACACGATGGAGCAGTGCTTGTTAAAGGTAACAAAATAATATCTGCTGGTGTAATACTTCCTCTCTCAAGGCAAGGAATTAGTAGATACGGTACAAGACATCTAGCTGCATTGGGAATTACAGAAAGATTTGACAGGTGTATTTGTATTGTTGTTTCTGAAGAGACAGGCACAATATCATTAGCGAACCAAGGGAAACTTGAAAGGCCAATTACAAGCAGCAGGCTACAAGAACTCCTTATAACTTTGATTGGGAATCAAAACTCTATCGGTACAAGTAAATCATCTTTAAGTAAAAATTCTTTATCCCAAAATACAAACCCAAGTGCTAATATTATCTCTGACTTTGGTGAAAAAGAGTCCAATAAATCAGAAATTTTTTCCAACAAAAACGATTAAGTAATGATTTTAGGTAAAATAATTGATAATAATAAAAACTTATCAGAAAAAATAGATAAGCAAAAATTGCCAGAACATGTGGCAATAATTATGGACGGAAATGGGAGATGGGCTACAAAAAAAGGACTGCCTCGATCATTTGGTCATAAGCAGGGTGTTGGTGTATTAAAAGAAATCATTAAATCATCAAAAAAATTAGGCTGCAAAATACTTACTGTTTATGCTTTTTCAACAGAAAATTGGACAAGACCAACAAAAGAAGTTGATTTCCTTATAAATCTTTTTAGCGAAGTTTTGGAAAGAGAAATTGATGAGATACATCAAGAATCAATTAAAATAAAATTTATAGGTGATTTAGTCCCTTTCCCTGAGAGTCTAAAAAAAATAATCAACAGTTCAGAAACTCTTACAAAAAACAACAAAGCCTTCTTATTAAATGTTTGTGTTAACTACGGAGGTAGACAAGAGATAGTAAATGTCGCAAAGGACATAGCATTAAAATCTTTTTCTGGAGAAATAAAACCATGTGAAGTTAATGAAGAGTTTTTTAATTCAGCCTTACTAACTAAAGGTATCAAGGATCCAGAATTACTAATTAGAACTAGTGGAGAAAAAAGGATAAGTAATTTTCTTCTCTGGCAATTAGCGTATTCAGAAATATATATATCTGACGTAATGTGGCCAGACTTTAATGAGCTCGAATTTCTTAAAGCAATAATTGATTACCAATCAAGGAATAGACGTTTCGGAGGTATAGAATCATTACCAAACGAATCTTTTGAAGATTCTCAATGTAATTCTTAACGAAAAATGAATAATTCAAATAATCAGTTATGTAGTGAAATCAGGTTTGATTGGGATAGAAAGGAGATATTGGAAATACTAAATATGCCTCTAATTGATTTGATGTGGCAATCACAAATCATTCACAGAAAATTTAACAAATACAAAGTACAATTAGCATCATTGTTCAGTGTAAAGACCGGCGGATGTGAGGAAAACTGTTCATATTGTAGCCAATCAATTTATAGTGCTAGTGAAATAAAAAGTCACCCGCAAATTGATGTTGAAGAAGTTTTAGCAAGAGCCCAAACAGCCAAAAATGAAGGTGCAGAAAGATTTTGTATGGGTTGGGCTTGGAGAGAAATTAGAGATGGAAAATCTTTTAATGCAATGTTAAAGATGGTAAGTGGCGTAAGAGATCTAGGAATGGAAGCATGCGTTACTGCTGGAATGCTCACAGAAGAACAAGCATCAAAACTAGCTGAAGCTGGTTTAACCGCGTATAATCACAATCTTGATACTAGTCCAGAATATTATAAAAATATTATTACGACTAGAACTTATCAAGATAGATTAGATACTATCAAGAGAGTAAGAAATGCAGGTATAAATGTATGTTGTGGAGGAATAATAGGTTTAGGGGAAACTGATGCCGATAGAGCGTCTCTATTGGAAGTTCTTTCAAACATGAATCCACACCCTGAGAGTGTTCCAATTAATTCATTAGTAGCTATTGAAGGTACTGGTTTAGAGGATAATCAAGAAATTGATTCTATTGAGATGATTAGAATGATAGCGGCAGCAAGAATTCTTATGCCCAAAAGCAAAATAAGATTAAGTGCAGGGCGAGAAAAACTTTCAAAAGAAGCTCAAATTTTATGTTTTCAATGTGGTGCAAATTCTATTTTTTATGGAGATGAGTTACTCACAACCACAAATCCATCTTTTCAATCAGACAGAAAACTTCTTAAAGAGGTAGGAGTATCATTTAACAAAGATTTTGAAACTAGTGAAAAAACATTATCTTCTCTATGAAAGGCAAAAATTATAAAATAGTTTCTCTTTACTCTTTCTTCCCATTTCAAGAAAACTTAATTCTTGATCTAAAAAATAAATTATTAAAAATCGAAAATGAAAATGATCTTTCAGGTTTGTTAATTTTTGCAAGTGAGGGTATTAATGGAACTATTTGTGCCGAGAAAAATGTAATTGATTTTGTTATCAATTTAATTAATAAATATGCAGGTAATAGAAATTTGAATATTAAAGTAAACTTTTCAAAAGAGAAAGTCTTCAAAAAATTAAAAATAAAAATCAAAAAAGAAATAGTTACCATGGGTATCCCGAAAATAAACCCTGCAGAAAATAATGGGACCTATATTGACTCAGCTGATTGGAATAAGTTAATTAAAAATCAAAATACAATAGTCATTGATACTAGAAATCATTATGAGGTTTCTTTAGGTACCTTTCAGAACTCTATAAACCCAAATACAAGAAATTTTAGCGAATTCCCCAAGTGGGTAGATGATCATTTAGAAACCCATTTAGAAAATAAACATAATAAAAATATAGCAATGTTTTGTACCGGAGGAATACGATGTGAAAAAGCTACTAGTTTACTGAAAAAGAAAGGTTATAAAAATATTTATCACCTGCAAGGTGGTATCCTTCAATACCTTGACGATATACCAAAAGAAAAAAACTTATTTGAAGGTGAATGTTATGTTTTTGATAAAAGAGTTGCTTTAGATCAAGATTTAGAAAAAGGCTCTTACTCGATTTGTCATGCGTGTGGAATGCCAATTTCAATTCAAGATCAAGAAAGAAAAGAATATAGAAAGGGTATCCAATGTCATTTCTGCATAGACCAATTCAGCGATGATGATAGGAAAAGGTTTGAAGAAAGACAAAAACAAATCGATAGATCAAAAGTGGAAAATCATAAAATCTATAGGGATTAATTTTCAAAATCATGAAAGTTGAAGAATTAGAAAAATTAGCAGGTTCCATTGGATTATTAATTAAAATTCAAGTTAGAGAAACTATCGGATTATGTTTCTTTAGAATCGTGATTGCAGAACAGAAAGATAACATAATTAAGATTTGGGCCGAAATGAAAGGTTGGACTTATTTCAATAAACAAGGTATTCAGCTTGATACATTAAGAATCCTTAGTAAGGCTCCTGCTTTTGTTTCGGAATTAATATGGGCAACAACTATGGCTTGGGCAATTGAAAAAAAATCAAGCAACAAAGTAAGACTTTTAGCTATTTTTGATAGTGAAGGATATAGTAAAAAACTTGTGAGATATTTCAAGTTAATAGGATTAAAAATTGTCAAAGAAGTTGGTTCTAGCCCAGTAGATCTTTTATTAAGATTGGTTTGGGGAGGTGCAGGTACACTTATGAACGGGGAATGTATTTCCATATTGAAAAGACTTGAAAAGAAACTCTCTTTAATTGAAGAAATTTAACCCGCGTGATAACTACTTCTAACTAAAGGGCCAGAAGATACTTTTTTGAATCCTAATTCTTTAGAGAAGCGATATAAATATTCAAACTCTGATGGATCCCAATATTTCCTAACTGCCAAATGATTGAATGAGGGCCTTAAATATTGGCCAATTGTAAGTTGATCACAATCTATTTTTTTAAGATCATAAATTGTATTTTTTATTTCATCCAATGTTTCCCCAAGTCCTAACATAATGCCTGATTTAGTTTGAATATGAGGAGCAATATCCTTTGACTTTTTTAGTAAACTAAGGGATTTTTTGTAATTTGCACCCCTCCTAACTTCTTTTTGCAGTCTTTCAACAGTTTCAAGATTATGATTAAAGCATATTGGATCTTTTTCTAAAATCATCTTCAATCTCTCAGTCTGAAGGGTATTTGTTTCATCAAGATTTTTGCCTCCACCCCATAAATCAGGAGTTAAAACTTCAATTTTAATTGTTGAATCAATTTTTCTAATCTCATCAATTGTAGATATAAATAAATTTGCACCATGATCAGGGAGATCGTCTCTAGCTACAGATGTCAAAACAACATATTTCAAATTTAGTACTTTCACTGCTTCAGCGACTTGAGTAAATTCATCAATATTGATAGAACTAGGTCTACCTTTATTTACCTGACAAAAAGCACATGAACGAGAACATATCGATCCGCCCAGTAAGAAGGTGGCTGTTCCTGAGGCATAACATTCTGCTCTATTTGGACATTTTGCTTCTTCACAAATAGTATGAATATTTGATTTTTTGATGAGTGTTTGTACTTTTTCGAATTCTGAAGCTTTACTAATAGGAAATTTAATCCAAGAGGGAAGTCTTAAGATTTTTTCTTTCTTGATTAGATTATTGTCTCTCATGTCTAATTTAGTTTTGTTCTTCCTTCTAACGCCCTTGCAAGTGTAACTTCATCCACATATTCAAGTTCACTGCCCATTGGGAGCCCATATGCAATCCTCGTAACTTTAGTAAAAGGGGCTAGCAATTTTCCAATATAAAGACTTGTTGTATCTCCCTCAACACTTGGGGTCAATGCCAATATGATCTCATTTATTTCAGACTTACTAACTCTTTCTACCAAGCTTCTTATTTCTAAGAGTTCGGGGCCAACAGAATCCATTGGGGATATTAAACCACCAATAACATGGTAAACACCTTTAAATTCTCTGGCGCGCTCCAAAGCAAGCAAATCTTTAGTTTCTGCTACTACACAGATTAGTTTTTGATCTCTTTCAGTATTTCTACAAATTTCGCATTCATCTTCTGAAGTCAAATTGAAACATTTTTTGCAACGACCAACATTACTATGTGCTTCTAACAGAGCCTTTGAAAATTCTCTTATTGTACTTTCAGGTTGTTTTAAAATAAACAGGGCTAATCGTTGCGCTGTTCTTGGACCAATCCCTGGGAATTTCTCAAAATGACCGATTAATTTTGAAAGTGGTTTGGTATAAGTAATCAAAATTAAACTATTTCTAGAGATAATTTAGACGCAAAACTCCGAATTGCCATAATTGTTTGCTTTTAATGTCTTATTATGTTCTTAGTTAGTAATTTCAAACAAAATGAAAAATAATAAATTTAACCCTTTTAAATATTTATTTTTGGTTTTTTTGTGCTTAACACTGAGTGCTTGTAGTGGAGGACTAAATGCGGGATTAGAAGCTTATCAAAGTCCAGATGGTAGATATGCCTTTTTGTATCCAACAGGATGGACTAGAGTAAAAGTCGATGGAGGACCTGAAATTATTTATCATGATTTAATAAATAGTAATGAGACCCTAAGTTTAGTTATTTCTGATGTCAATAAAGAGGTTCAATTAGAGCAATTAGGAAGCCCAAGTGAAGTAGGTCAAACATTAATTGATAAAGTCATCGCTCCCGAAGGTTCAGGTAGAGAGGTAAAACTTATAAATGCCAATAAGAGGGAGGCATCCAATCATATTTTCTATGATTTAGAGTATGAATTAAATTTAAATGAACAGGCAAGACATGAATTAGCTACTGTCGTAATTGATAGAGGAACACTATACACTTTCGCTGTGGGGACAAATGAAGAAAGGTGGAATAAAGTGGACGGTATGTTTAGTAACGTAATTGAATCATTTAAATTCTTAATATAGTTTAGAAATTCATACTAGATTCCTACTTGAACATTCCACAAATCAGCATATATTTTGTTCTGATCTAATAGATTTTGATGTTTACCGCTTTCAACTATTTTACCTTTATCAATAACTATAATATTATCCGCATTTTTTATAGTGCTTAATCTATGAGCTATTACTATAGTTGTTCTTTCTTTTGTGATTTTAGATAACGATTTTTGAATTAAAGCTTCTGTTTCATTGTCAACTGAAGCTGTAGCTTCATCTAATATTAATATTGGAGCATCCTTTAAAACAGCTCTCGCCAAGGCAATTCTTTGACGTTGCCCGCCTGAAAGTCTTTGGCCCCTTTCCCCCACTATAGTTTTATAACCATCTGGTAATTGTTCAATAAATTTATGAGCTTCCGCAATTTTTGAAGCTTTAATAATATCTTTAAGACTTGGGTTGATTGAGCCATAAGCAATATTTTCTTGTACACTGCCATGAAATAAATAAGTTTCTTGACTTACTAAAGAGATACACTTTCTTAAATCCCTCAAATTTATTTCTTTAATAGAAACCCCATCCAAGGTTATTGACCCATTATTACTATCATAAATTCTAAGTAGTAGTTTTATTATTGTACTTTTCCCAGAACCTGTTAAACCAACAATTCCAAATGTTGAGTTATTTTCAATTTTGAAATTTATGTTTTTTAAAGTTAAATCTCGTCCAGGATAATTAAAATTAACATTATTAAAAATAATTTCTCCTTTGATTTCTTTAGGTTCAATTTTTATTTTTCCATCTTTTATTTTTATAGGCGTATCTATGAGATCAATTACTCTATCTATTGAAGCCATAGATCTTTGAAAATCATCTAAAACATGCCCCAAGGTAGTTAAAGGCCATAATAGTCTTTGTGTAATAAATACTAAAAAACTATAAGTACCTACATCAAGTGTCTTATTCCAAGTTTGGAAACCTCCAATTAATAGAATAGCTATAAAAGCAAATAAAATTGCAAATCTTATAAGAGGGATAAAAGCAGAAGATAATTTTATTGCAGCTTTATTACTTCTTTGATAATCGAGACTTTCTTTATTTAATCTATTTAATTCCCATTTTTCTTTAGTAAAACTTTTTATGGTTAGAATTCCACTTAAATTATTATTAAGCCTTGATGCCAACAGTCCAGCTTTATTTCTAACATCTCTGTATTTTGGAGCAAGCTTCCTTTGAAATTTAATTGATCCTAAAAATATAATTGGAATAGGAAAGAAAGCAAATAAAGCGATTTTTGGAGCGACAAAAATCATAGTGCCCCCGATTATTAATACAGTTATAAATAACTGAATAATCTGATTAGCCCCTTGGTCTAGAAATCTCTCGAGTTGATTTATATCATCATTCAAAATAGATAATAGCCTTCCAGTATTATCATTTTCAAAAAAATCCATATCTAATTCCTGGATATGTTCATAAGCTTTTATTCTTAATTTATGTTGCGATAGCTGAGCCAAATTTCTCCATAAAATCGAATATAAATATTCAAAGGAGGATTCACCAGACCAAACTATTCCTGAAGCAAATGCAAGAAAAATCAATTGTGCTGGAACTTCTTTTATTCCAAAACCAGCAATCCATGAATTCTGTTCCTTAACAACGATATCCACTGCAAGACCAATTATTACAGGGGGAGCTAAATCTAATATTTTATTAATTATGGAACTAAGAAAAGCAAAAAATAGTAACCTTCTTTCCTCAATCAGATTTAAATAAAGTCTAATTATTGGATTTTGATTGTTCTTAGACCTCATAAAAATGTTAATTAAATTTTTCTATTATGATTTAAATTTTCTTTAGTTTTTAATTTACATTTTGTTTTTGCATCTTGATGACTTGCAGTTTGCATAAATTCTTTGTAGTAACAATCACAAGTTTCATTCGCAATTTCTTTACTATATAACATTTCTGCTTTCATCATCTCCTCTTTCACACTCTGAAGACAAAATAATTTTATGATTGAATTTTGTTTCGTTTGAGCTAAATAATAACTATTAAAGGAGTTGAATAGTATTATAAGATTCACAAAAATAAAGAAATTATATTTGCTAGCTTTCATTCTCTATCACTAGTTTCTGACTTTAATTTTTTTTAATTTATTTTTTGTTTCTCTATGCAGATCTCTGGGTAAATCTACCAAACTGTAATCATTAAAAATCTGTATCTTCCCTATGGATCTACCATTTATATTAGTTGAATTACAGATTGAGGATATAATATTTGCAACTCTAACTCCATCAAATTTACCAAAGTTAAATTTGTAGGTTTCAAAAGAATCATTTTGATAATTATTTCTTCTATTTGAATTTCTCAAACGATTATTACTATTTCTATTTGATCTATTTCGATCAGTGTTATTTTGTTTATTAATCCAAGAATCATCGTCATTAACAAAAAATGATTTATTACCTATTACTAAATTAATCGCCGCCATTGCAATATTTGAGTCATCCATAGAGTATTTTTCTTTTAAATTATCTAGTACATCAATAATCAAAGCTTTATTTTCTTCATTTTCATCTTTAGCTAAAGAACTCTCATTAACATTATCTATAAGTTTCTCCATCCTTTTTTCATTTATTATTTTATTACTTGGTATATTAATTTCTTCAATCTTGGTTCTTGTTGAGTTTTCTAAGTTTCTTAGAAAATGTTTTTCTCTTTGATTAACAAATAAAATTGCTTCTCCTGATCTTCCTGCTCTTCCAGTTCTTCCAATTCTATGAGTATATGTTTCCTTGTCAAAAGGAAAATCGTAATTAACAACAAGTTTTATCCTCTCCACATCTAATCCTCTAGCTGCGACATCAGTTGCAACAAGGATATTAATAAATCCTTTTTTTAATCTATCTACAGTATTTTCTCTTTGATTTTGAGGTATATCTCCATTAAGTACTGCCACAGTATGACCTGAATTCTCTAAAGCTTCGGCTATTGAAGTAGTAAGTAGTTTTGTCCTAACAAAAATAATTACTCCCTCGTTATTAATTTCTAAAATTCTTTTTAAAGCATCTAACTTATGATGCCTTTGTACATATAGAAATTTTTGCGAAATTAATTGAGTTTCTTTTTTGACACTTTTGATTAATATTTCGGCGGGATCATTTAGATATTTTTTTGCTATATTTCTTATCTCACTAGGCATTGTTGCTGAAAACAATACCATTTGCTTATTTTCCGGAAGTTGATCTATTATCCATTCAATATCTTCAAGAAAACCCATATTTAACATTTCATCTGCTTCATCTAAAACAAGACAATTTATATCTTTAATTTTAAAAGTACCCTGCCTTATGTGATCCATTATTCGGCCTGGGGTCCCAACTACTACATCAACTTTTCTTTTTAATGCAGAAATTTGATTTCGATAGTCGGTACCTCCATATATTGCAACCGTCTTAAAATTACTAGATTCAGAACTATAACTTTTAAAAGATTCTGCCACTTGAGTTGCTAATTCTCTTGTAGGAGTCATAACTAAAACCTTGGCATTTAATTCTTTATTATCTGTAAGTTTTTCTATTAATGGTAATGCAAAAGCTGCAGTCTTTCCTGTTCCTGTTTGTGCTTGACCTAGTAAATCCCTGCCTAACATTAGTTCAGGAATTGCAGCTTTTTGGATGGGAGTTGGATTTTTATATCCTTTATTTATTAACGAGTTTAAGATTGATTGATTAAACCCAAAATCGAGAAATCCATTCTCATTATCATCTCCTTTCGATACTTCCAATAGTTGAGATTCAATTTCTTTTTTATTATCTAAATTCTTGAACTCTTGTAGGGAAGAATCTTCATTCTGAGACTTTTCCTGCTCACTACCAAGAGAGTTACTATCTTTTTTTAAAGCCATTTTAAATGCCTAATAATCTTCTGATTAGGCATTCAACAAATATCTAAATTGACTTAAATTGTTGATTAGCCTTTCAGAGCCGAGTTATTAATCTAACATCTTGGGGTTAAGATATTACTAATTTCTCAAAAATAAAATTTAATTTAAATAATATATATTTAAAGATTTTTTCGCTCTTGTAACAGCAGTATAAAATAACCTTCTTTCAAAATTATCTCTGCAAAAGATATTTTGATTATCTTTTTTTTCTTTTACAGTGTATTGATTTCTTCTATAATTTTGGGACCACAAAATGTTTACTTTTTCAGATTCACTTCCTTGAGATTTATGAATAGTAATGGCTATTGCTGGTACAACATTTTCTAAATTAGATGGATCAATTAATGCGACAATTTCTTCGTTATTATCATTAAATTTTCTAAAAAGATATTTTCTTTTATTTTTTAAACCTATAAGTACCCCAATATCTCCATTTGACAATCCAAGTTCATTATTATTTTTTGTACACATGATTGGAACACCCTCTTTGAGAGTTTTAAGGTCATAGGGTTTTTTTTGACCAAAAACAATTTCATTCAAATATTCAACACTCCATATTCCTGAATTTTTTTCGCATAAAATCAAGTGACTTTGTAAATCCAGAAATATCTTATCTACTAAATCTTTTTCATTAAGCAATAAATTATAAATACTCTCATCAAATATATATTTTTTTTTACTTAAATTTGAAGTTGAAATATTTAACTGTTTTAGATGACTTGTAATCGAGAATAATAGATCTTTTGGAATATCTTTTTCTCTACTCTTTGAAATAGTAATCTCTTTTGAATTATTATCTTTTTCTAATTCTTTTATCTTTTGATTAAGCAAAGAAAAATCATTATTAAATATTAAACTACTAATTAATGCTATATCTCCAATATTTCTATAAGTTTTTTCTAAATTTACTACACAAGATTTAATTGAACTATTATCGGAATATTCAAACAAATAATTCCATATAGAACAGTTATTTACTGGAGACAATTGATTTTTATCTCCAACTAAAATAATTTTACAGTCCTTTGCTAGCAAATTTAAAACTGATTCAATCAAATCGATATTAACCATTGACATTTCATCAATTATGAAAATATCAAGCTCCTTTAGTTTAAATTTCAACTTAAGAGATTTATTTTGCGAATTTAAAATCCATCTATGTAAAGTTTGAAATTCTATTTGGTCTAGAAATTTGCTAAAGGAAATATTTTTTTTATCATTAAGAGCTTCTTTTAAACGAGCTGTAGCTTTACCAGTTGGAGCAGATAAACCAATATTTAAAAAGTTATCAATTTGAAGGAGTTCTATTATTAACTTTATTATTAGAGTGGTTTTACCCGTACCGGGTCCTCCTTGAAGGAAAACTAAGTTTGAATATTTAAATATATTTCTAATTTGATCAATTTTATTATCATCTTTATAAATTATTGAGTTCATTAAATTATCGGTATCTATTTTTTTTAGAAATGAATTAATAACTCTCTCTATCTTTTTTGACCATTTTAATAAGGATAATTTTCTATTTACTAATACGAATGGAGAATGAAGGGAACCAATCAAACCTATATTTTTTAGAACATCTATATGTTTATTGGGCCAGCCATCTTCTAATAATTCAAAGATTATTAAACTATTATCAACATCAATAATAGTTTCACCATTTTTTTCAAATTCTAATAAAATTCTTATTACATCTTTTACGAAATTTCCATATTTTTTTTCACTAAATTTGAAAATACCTAAGATTAAATTGAATATATGATCGTATTGGAACTTTTCAATATGTGAAGTAGTTTTAGTCATTCTAAAAAAGGTTATCTAAATAATTAATTCTTTTTAAAGGTGCTTTGCCAATAAAAATACCTGGAGATATATCTTCAGACTTAGATTTTTCAAATAATTCAAAATCTGGCAATCCCTTTAAAAACAAATAAATATATCCTCCTAGATGTTTATGTGGTTGATAATTTTTAAGTCGCCACTTTAATAATCTATGCAATGCTAATAAATAAAGATGAGATTGTAATGGATAATGATGTTTAATCATTTCATTTCTCATGTTTTCATAGTTATAGTTTCTTGGTAAACAATCACTATTATCAGTACCAGAAATAAAATTACTTTTCCAATCAATTACCCACCATTTACTATCTTCTAATTTATTTCCTACAGGGAAAACACAATCAATACATCCTGAATGAAAACCTTTATTCATAATTTGAAGATCATTTATTTTATTTGCATATTCTTCCCCAAATTCATATTCCTGATCTAAAAAAAAGCAATTTGATATATCATTAGAGTTAATATTTCTACCTTCATAAGATAGGGTTAAATCATATTTGAGTTCCTTAATTAAGTATTCATTTGGAATATCAACTAGTTTCTTATTTTGTAATTCTCTTCCTAAAGATATATTTATGATTCTTAAAATCGCATCTTTTACTTTAAAAGCCAAAGAAGTATTGATTTGATGAAAGTTCAATTCCTCAATAATTAAATCAATTAATTCTTGATTATTATCATTTCTAAATTCAAATCTTTCTATTATTTTGTGCAGGCAAGTCCCAGCAATAGTTCCTTTTGGAAATTCACTTAAGGGATTTGGATAAGAAAAATAATTAGGATAATTCTTTAAATTCTTAAAATTAGAATCTTTGATAATTGATATATTATCTTCATAATCCTTATATTGATTAATGACTGCATCAATATTTTTATCTTTACGTATCCAAGAAGAATAACTTGAATAAGAAATAAATTTATCAGAATTACATACATTAGATATTTTTTTATTAACGTTATCGATTTTCCAAAGATTATTATTCAATCTGTTATTTTGGAACTTAGAAAAAATTTCTTTTATTTTCTCTTTTTCTTTCTTGACTTCAAAAGTAGACTTATAAATATTGATATTTTCCAAATTATTAAGTAAATCATTATTTAAGATATTATTTGTATCTTCTAAATCATTAAAAACAATAAGTTTATATTTGCTCCTTGTAAGTGCTACATAAATTAACCTCTCACTCTCTTTAAAAAAATCTTCTTCTTCTATTAATTTAAATTTTTCAACCTTCGCGTAATTATTAGAAATATTAATGTATATATTTCTATCAATATTTGATTTCCAAAGAGGTCCTTTAATTTTATTTGACTTATTTGAAATAATTGAGAGATATGGACATAAGACTATTTCAAATTCGAGGCCCTTACTACTATGAATGGTAGAGAGATTTATTCCATTTTGAAGATTATAATCTTTAGTCAAAAAATCTTCTCCAGTAGAAATTCTTAAAATATGATCTAACTGATTTTTATACCAGTTGAAGACTATATTGAGATCAAAATCATTATTTATTAATTCTATTTCAACAATTTCTGAAAGTTGAAATAAATTTGAACTTAAATCTGAATCTTTAATAATCGAGGATGACTTGTAATTTATAATTAGTTCATTAACAATATTTAAAAAACCTTTTTCTCTTAGTTCCTGAGACCAAGTAATGCATTTATTAATTAAAATTTCTAAATTATTACTAATTCCATGATCAAGTAAATTTTCTAATTTTATTTCTATAAACTTTGAAGTAGCAAGCAAATTTATATTTTTTAAAGAGCAAGGATTTAATAAACATTCAATGAATAAAAATAGTAGAGAACTTGCTTCTGTATCAAAAATATTTTGTTTATTTTGAATTTTGCATGGGAGGTTAAACTGATTTAATTTTTTTTTAAAATCTAAGCATTGCGAATTATTTAATGTAAGAATCGCAATTTTATTAATATCAATTTTTTTATTATTTAAAATAAAGTTAACTATGTAATGAGTTACAAGATCCTCTATATCAGTCTCTTTTTTTGAAAATTCTACAATTTCAAATACATCCTTAAATTTAAATTCAGGATTAATATTTTCATTAATTCTTGAGGTTAATTTACTATAGTTTATTTTTGATTGTTTAAGTCCATTCTT
Organism: Prochlorococcus sp. AG-347-B23; assembly: GCA_003281715.1. GTDB lineage: Bacteria > Cyanobacteriota > Cyanobacteriia > PCC-6307 > Cyanobiaceae > Prochlorococcus_A. The sequence continues at coordinate 697 of QCBE01000015.1, read as the reverse complement.
ATAAAGTTTATTAAGAACATCGATTAACTTTTTTGAGGATCTATAGTTATCTGTAAGACTAAAAACTTCGATTGCATTGGATCTTGCATCTAAGTAAGTTTCGATATCTCCACCTCTAAATTTGTAAATAGCTTGTTTTGGATCACCCACGCAAAGTAAAAAATGATTTTTTGAATTAAAGAACTTTTTTATTAAATTCCACTGTGTAATATCTGTATCTTGGAACTCATCAACTAAGACACATTTAAATCTTTTTTGAATTTTAGATAGAGTATTACTATTTTCAGAATCTAGAAATGTATTTTCTATAGTCTTTATAAGATCATTGAAGTTGAGAATAGAAAAACTTTTCTTTAATTCAATTAATTTTAAATACGCTAATTGGGTAAATATTCTTACAAATTCAGTAAAGAAACCTTCTTTTATTTTATAAATTTTATCTTGTAATAAATTAAATTTAGTAAAATCTAATTTTAGATTATGTTTATTAATTTCTTTAGATATATTTTCAATGTAAAAATATTTAGATAAAAGATCATCTTTAGAAATATCATATATAAATTCAATAACATTTTTAGAATTAAGCCTTTTGTTAATCTCTTCAATCCAACAATTTATTTGATTAAACTTATCATTTCTTGGTTTTGCAGTATATATTTGACTTTTCCCACCGCTCTCCTTAATTAATTTTCCCAAC
>QCBE01000014.1 GCA_003281715.1 Prochlorococcus sp. AG-347-B23 | reverse complement strand
CTAAAAAACTTTTAGATTTCTCGTATTACCATGTATTCCTATTCTTAAAGGATCTTCTTTGCTTTTAGCCCCATACCCTCTTGAGTGAATGCCAGATACGTCAGCAATTATAAGTGAGTTTTTATTAACAGGTACTGGTGCGAGTTTGCATTTAATATTTTTTAGATCTTCATTATTAAATCTTAAAGATCCTTGTAGAGCACTTTGAAAGGAAGAAGAGCCTTTTGGATTTAATAAACTTACTCTCTTTGAGAGTAAATCTGCTCTATTAATATTAACCATTTCTCTAATTTTTTCAATTTCAATTTTCATTCTATTTATAGAAAGTTTATGAGATCCTTGAGCATACATAAATGACTTATTTATAGATACATCAAATGGGAAATACCAGAATTTCAAAGAGGGAAAAAAAGTATCCATATGGGCATCTTTCTGAATATCATCAGATCCATATATAATATTTATTTTTTGCCAAAATGAAGATAAAAAAATAAGTTTTTGACAATCTAAGAAGCTATTATTAAATCCCAATTTTGTAATTATTTCTGCAATATCATTAAGGACTGATGCAGAAAACTGAAAACGGGAAGGAAAGTAATTTATTAATTTAAATAGGCGATTAGAATATTTTATTGTTAAGGCATCATCCTTGTTTAATGAAAATGGTATATTTATAATTTCATGCACTACATTATCAAATAATTTTTTACTAAGAAAATTTGGAATAATTATCAAACCATTATCATTTAAACTATCTATTAAATGCTTATTATTGAGGTTTTTATTCATTTTCTGTCTTTTGAAAACTTTTAATCTACTTACAGCTGATCTTATAATCCAGGGATGTCTGTTAAAGATTTTTTGATTAGTAAATTGATTCAAAGCAGCATATTTATTTTTAACCTTAAAAAGTGATTTATTTAAACTAAAAAATTTACCTTCAACGCATTCTTCAATTTCTCTATACACTATATTTTCATTGAATTTTTTACTTATATTTGCATAATAGTAAAGCAGATTTTCTAATTTATTGATTTCTTTTTTCTCATAGTTTGAATTATCTAATAAAAAGTTTTTAAGGTCTTCTATTAATAAGATTTCATTAATTAACATATTCAAATTACCTTAAACTATATCCTAGCAAAAATAAAACTTTTAAAAACTATACTCCTAATGAGTTTACTTTTTTTCTTTAAAATAAAAAAATTAATTAATATATTATGATAGAAAAAATGGAAATTTACAATTGAGTGAAATCAGCTTATTAGTTTCATCATTTGATAAGGTCAAAGACATTCTATATATTTGGCATAGACAGCACGAAGATAAAGATTTTTATTTTGATGTTTATTATGGACTTAATTTTACCGATAAAAATTTTTTAAAAGGAAATAATAGTCAATCTATTAAAAAAATAATCTATTCAGAGACCTATTCTTGGAGTAGTTCACTTAAAATTTGGCTTAATCAAATAAATTCAGATTATATTTTATTACTCCTGGACGATCATATAATTAAAAAATTCGACAGTTTGCACGTAGAATTTATAGTAAATAAAATGAAAGAAAAAAATTTAAATTTTTGTCAACTTACTTATGCTAGTAATAGTCTTGTGAATTTTTTAAAAAATGATTATTTTTTTTATGGGCCTTTACCTAAAGGGAAATATTCAATAAATTTACAACCCTCTATATGGGAAAAACAAACTTTATATAGTCTTTTAGATAATATCGATAGTGCATGGGATTTTGAAATTGAATTATCCTCAAAATTCAACAAAAACAATTCTCCAATTAATGGTATGTTTTTTCTATCAAAGAATTTACTTTTTTATGAGCAGTATATTGAAAGAGGGAAATACTATCCAAAGAGATTTAAAGAAGCAATAAATAGTGATCTACAATATTTATTAAAAAGAAAAAAGTTAGATAAGATAAGAAGATTTAAATCATTTTTAGGATTAGTTTATAAAATAATTAAGGAATTTTTTGGATCAATAAAAGAAATAAAACAAGTTAAAATTTAGTTAACTCACTATTAAACTCTATTTTTTTATCAGTAAAATAAATAATTATTTGTATTAATAATCTTATTAAAATTAGAATAAATGATTTTAAAAAAGAAGAATGCAATCTATAAATTCTTAACAGCCAAATAAAGCCTTTTATCTTTGAACTAGATATTGAATTGTCAGATATTGAATATAAAGTTAATGGAATATCATCTAAAAAAATCATATCTTCGTTCAAATTCATCAACAAATCATTCCAAAAAAGAAAATCCTCATGATTAATAGCCTTGAATCTAATATTATCACCTATTAAATCTCTTTTAATACAGCTTGTTAGAAGAGGAATAGGATTAAATATTGATAAGGAAAAATGAAGATTTTTAATAATAAGTGGATTTCTCAAGTAGTATTTTTTTTCTTTTAAAAGACATCTATAATAACTTGAATAAATAAATTTTATTTTATTATTTGCATTAAGAATTTCATAATTTCTCTCCAATTTAGTTGGGAGCCAAAAATCATCAATATCTAAAAAACATATATATCTACCTTTAGATATGTCTATTCCAATATTTCTTGCAAGGTATGGTCCCTCACATTTTTTTTCTAAATTGATTCTTATTAATTTGAATCTTCTATCATTTTTTATATTACTTTTTAATATCTCGTAAGAATTATCATTACTAAAATCATCAACTAAAACTACTTCAAAATTTTTAAAAGTTTGGTTAAATAATGAATTCAAATACCTATCAATAAAGAACTTACCATTCTTAACAGGAGTAATAATAGTAAAAAAGGGATCCACTTATAAATTATTTATTTTTACTCTCAAGGAAAGATTTACCCTCTAGGATATATTTTGTTAATAAATCAATATGTGAGGTATATTGAGCCGCCATTAAAAAATTTTTGATGACATAATCTTTAATTTCAAAATAACTATCTTGATTTAAATTATTTATCATATCAATTGCTTCCGTGACATTTTTTGGAATAATAATACCTCTAGTATCAAAATATCTACCTATGTTTTTACAACCAAAATATATAGGGACAGTGTAAGTTCTAAAGCAATCAATTATTTTTTCAGTAAAAAAATTATCTTCTATTGAATTTTCTGCAATAAATGTAAACATCGATTTCATTAACTCATCCTTAAATTCAAATTCATAAGGATTTAAATCTTTTACTGATGGCGGTCTTAATGCTGAAGTATAAAACCTTTTGGGAATTTTTATCTGTTCTTTTTTATCCCAAAATAATTTTCTTATTTTATAACCTTGAAAATCACTTGAATCAGCAAATTTTAGAGATGAAGAAGTTCCCGAACTATAAAGATTGGATATTGAAAATTCTTTTGGATAAATTGGATTTTTAGGAGATAAAGTAGGTACTTGTCCTCCAAATAAACAAACTTTTGGGTAAACATTATCTAAGTCAAATAATTCCTCATTATTAGTGAGTATCAAATCAAAATATTTAGAATATTTTCTTAGAAATTTTATCCCTGCTTTTAAAGGTATAGCTTCAGTATAATGAGTAAGAACCTTATATTTTCCCTTAATAATTTTTTTTAAAGGTTTTTGCCATTTTTTAATTCTCGGATAATTAAGATGAACTTCACATGGGAATGGTAAAGAGACATTTATTAAATGGTCATTATCTTTATCATTTCTACCTGGAAAGATAATTTTATACATGATTAAAGTTATTATTTTTAAAACAAAAAATTAATTCAAAAAGTTTGTTAGAGAGTTCCATAGATTGATTGTTTTTGTGAGAAAATCACTTTTATGAAATATTACTTAATTGCATTTTTTGCTAACTCATTATCGCAAATGCACATTTCATCAACTAGTTGATCAAAAGTAATTATAGGTTCCCAATCTAAAATTTTCCTTGCTTTTGAAGCATCACCAAGCAATAAATCAACTTCTGTAGGACGAAAGTTTATTGGGTCTATCCTAATAAGAACTTTATTAGTTTTTTTATCGATACCAATTTCGTCAGTACCATGCCCTTCAAATATCAATTCGTAGTCAAACCAAGAGGCGACTTTTAAACAGAATTCTCGAACAGATCTTGTTTCCCCGGATGCAATAACATAATCATCTGGTTTATCTTGTTGAAGAATTAACCACTGAGCATAAACGTAATCTTTTGCATGTCCCCAGTCTCTTTTTGCATCAAGATTTCCAAGATATAAACAGTCATCCAAACCATTCTTAATTCGAGCAAAACCTCTTGTTATTTTCCTCGTAACAAAATTTTCGCCTCTTCTGGGAGATTCGTGATTAAAAAGAATACCATTTGAAGCATGTATTCCATAGGCTTCTCTATAATTTCTAATTAACCAATAGGAATATAACTTTGCTATTGCATACGGACTTCTTGGCCTAAAAGGGGTATTTTCATTTTGCGGAGTTTCAATAACTTTCCCATATAACTCTGAAGAAGAAGCTTGATAGAATCTTGTATTTTTTTCTTTCAAAGGTCTTATAGCTTCAAGAATCCTTAAAGTACCCAATGCGTCAACTTGAGCAGTATATTCTGGCATTTGAAAACTAATTGCAACATGACTTTGAGCCGCCAAATTATAGATCTCAGTTGGTCTGGTTTCTTGAATTATTGCAGAAAGGTTACTTGAATCAGTAACATCACCATAATGTAAAAATAAATTGACTGAATCAGAATGTGGATCTTGATAAATTTCATCAATTCTAGTGGTATTAAAATAACTCGATCGTCTTTTTATTCCATGCACTACATACCCTTTTGATAAAAGTAACTCACATAGGTAAGAACCATCTTGACCTGTTATTCCTGTAATTAAAGCAACTGGTTTAGTCAAATTTTTAATAAATTAATTGCATTTGAAAAGTCATTTATTGAATCCTCCGATGCGGAGAAATAATTTCCTATATAAAGACCATTATTATGAATCTTATCAGCATTTGGTAATGATTTTTCTAAAGGAGGGAAAAATCTAGAAACTGGATGTCTCATAATATTTCCAGTAACAATAGGTCTAGTTTGAAAACCTTGCCTATTTAAAGTCTCTTTAAGTCTCTCTAGTAAATTAAGATCTTCACAAATAATAGGAAATCCAAAACAACTTGAGTTTGGGTCATATTTCTGAGTATAGATTTCTAAATTTGAGTTATTAACAATTTCCCGAAATTTACTAGATATATACTGTCTCTTTTTAATAATTTCATCAAGTGTGGTAAGTTTTCTTAATCCAAGAAGAGAATTTATTTCAGTAGTTCTTAAATTGAATCCTGGCAAAAAAAATAAAAAATCATCAGGCAGATTTGATCCTTCATAATTTTCAGTGTTTTCTTTGTAAAATGTAGAATTAATATTTGCATTTCTAGCCCATCCATGTGACCTAAGGCTTCTCAAAAGATCATTAAAATAACTATTATTTGTTAAGACAAAACCACCCTCTATAGTTGAGATATGGTGACTCATGTAAGTACTTTGACTTGACATTAATCCATAAGTTCCAGAAAATTCATTTTTATATTTTGCTCCCATACTTTCACAATTATCTTCTATCAAAATAAGATTATATTTTTCACAAATATTTATAATTTTATCAAGCTCACAAGGTTGTCCTAAAAGATTTACCGCAAAAATGCATTTAGTCTTTTCTGTTATAGCTTTTTCTATTGAATCGATACAAATATTTAAAGTGTATGAATTGACATCCACAACCTTAGGTATCATACCCAGTTGCAAAATCGGGGAATAAGTAGTTAACCAAGATACTGCAGGAACAATAACTTCATCTCCCCTGCTTAAAGTATTACCTTTTTCATTTGAATATAAAAGCGAAGCTATCATAAGAAGATTCGCACTAGAGCCAGAATTAACTGCAACAGCATATTTTGTACCAAAATAGCTTGCTAAACTGACTTCATATTTCTTTGTTACCTCCCCTTGTGTTAATAGCCCATTATTGAATAGCTCTTTGATACTTTCGGCATCTTCATTGGTAAAATCATTAAAGGCTAGAGGGTAATTAAACAAACTTTCTTGAAAATTTACAGATCATTTTAATATACAAGGTAACAAAATACTATTTATAAAATTTTTAATTATAAAACAAGTAGATTAATCAATTAAAGCGAGATTAAAAAATAATTATTTCTTAAAAAGTTTTTATCGGCTTGGAATAGCAATAAATCATTAATTACAACTAAAGAATTTTCCTTTATATTTAACTCCTTAAAAGACTGTGAACCAGAGATTATTTTATTATTTTCAAATATGTTGTATTTATTTTTTATAGATAAAGACGATTTACCTAGTTGAGATTGTAACGCTAATTTGTTAGCTAAAATAAGTCGATCAATAGAAAGTTTATGCGAGTTCATAACATATTTAATTTTAGATTCATGAAAATTATTTTGTTTAGGTACATAAATTATCTTATATCCTTTAAGGTCGTTATTATATAAATAATTTTTTATATTTTCTAGAGAATCAGAATTGGTAAATAACTTATATTTCTTAAAAAGAAGTTTATATAACAAATTTAGATATTTAATTCCTAAAGATGCAGAAATATAGCTAAAAATAATTTTTTTATTAATCAAATTAAATAATAAGTTTATCCTAAACCCTAAATATAAAAAGCCTTTTTTATTAATAGTGTTAACACACGATTTATCTAGAAACCTAAAAAATTTTAAATTATATTTATTAATGTCTTTATAAATAAAAATTCCTTTTTTATTTAGTTTATTATCAAAACCATCCAATTCTGACTTTAAATCAGCTCCCACAATTTTTACTTTATTTTTACTTTTAAAAAAAGAAATATTATCCCTTTTTTTAATATCACTAAAGAAAACCTTCAAGATATAAAAATCTCTTAATAAAAAGAATTTTGGTATCTTTTTTAAGGGTAAATCATTAAGTTTTTTAAAAAATAAATACTTGATAATTGCATTTATTATTCTATTATTAAATCCAAAAAGTCCATTATAAAATACTAGTGGCTTGCAAATAATACTGTATATTTTTAATAAATAATTATGATAATCTCCTAAATCCATGGAATCTATGGTTTTTGATATTTGATCTTTCTCGATTGATGATAATGAATTATTTTTACTAAAAATATCCTTAACATGAAAAATATTGCATCTTTGGTCATTGAAATAAAAATTTCTTCTTTTACATTTTGTATATCCCAATATTTCTAGATTCCTGCAATAAGGTAAGAATTGAGAAAGGGCAAGATATTCCTTATCAGCATGCTTATAAAATCTACATGCATTTTTAAAGGAAGGTATAACATATCTTTTATTTGGTTTAAATAAAAGTGTAGAGTATGAAAAAGTACTATAAATTGAAAAGATTTCATCCGCAAAATATAAAGTAAGCCAGTCATCAAATACTGAACTTTGATTATCCTTAAAATCTATTCCATGTTTTTTTGACAAATAGTAGGATAACTTTTTATCGTCTGTAACAATCTTAATTGGATATTTACTTTGCTTTGCTTCTTTAATAAGAGGATCATATAGTTCTTCAGTATCTCGAAGAGTTTTATCAGTACCTCTTATATGCAAAGCAGAATATTTTTGAATATTTTTTTTATTTGAGAAATTAGGTTTTATAAAATTACTAATAAGAGATTTATCTAACGAAAAAAAACAATCTATTAATTTCGGATCCCAATAAATTGTTTTGATTATTTTTTTATCTGATAAATTTATTTTTCTATCTAAGTAGAAAAGATTTTGTATAAGTGGAAATGATTGATTATGAAAAACCAAATCAGACTTCTTAGGTGGTTTAGTTGAAAAATGGAGAGAAAATGTTTTATTTTTTTTTATTGCATAACTTATCCCAAAACAATACTCTAAGATCTGATTCCCTAAACCACCTCTAGCCCAAACTTTCATGATTAATCAATTATTAATAACTTAGCTAACTCTTCTGATAAACATTTCCTTGAAAAAATACTGTTGCCTCTTTTATATAAACTATAGTCGGGATGATCTAAATCTAGGGAGGCAAAAATAACTGAATTATTCATTTTAAAATTATTCTCCTCACACAATTTTCTATAGCTTGGAGTAAGTAAATCTATCAAATAATCGGGAGGGAATTTATTTAATAAAGATATTGCAACATATGCACCAGAATGATTAAACATCGAGAACTCGTTAAAAAAATCAGTTGGATCATCTTCAAACTTTCTTTTTAATCTAATTCCAGATCTTAATCTTTCAATTCCAAAGTAGCATTTACTTAAAGAGAAACATAACGAATCAATTGACTTGTGAGTAACATCAAGTTTTACCCCTTGAGAAACAGGTAAATAGGCACAATCAAGCAAAACTGGGATAGATTTTTCATCACATATTTTGAGAATCTCATCTAATTCAGTAAAAATCTCACAAGATGCAGAGAAGGGTACCGAAATAACAAAAGAATCTCCCTGGTTAAGTTCATTTTTATTTTTTAATTCCTTTCCTTGAAAACCATAAGATCTTGATGCGATTTTATGATAAGCAAAGTCACCCTCCAACCATCTTAATCTTCTATCAGAGTGTCTTGAATAAAAATCCTCAAAAGCTTGGATAGTACCATGAGTATATGAAGCATAAGAGAACTCCTCAATACCAAGAAGATTGTTGTATTTATCTTTTAAAAGATAGTTTTTGAAAACACTCACGTATTCATTAAAGATATTTTTTTTAAAAAGGTAATCTTCTGACAAAAAGTCTTCTAGTGCTTTAACTATTTCTGGAATAAAACATGGCCTAGCACTATGCCCATTATTAGTATCAGCAAAATTCTTGTACTTTTCAGGAATCATCTCTTAATCCAGTAATTGCTAAAAGATATAGATTTTCTACCCCAGCATTGACAGCTAGGTGATAACGAAACATTGGCCATGTGTAGCATTCTCCCTCTTCCCAGTTAGAAATAACATTGTTCCCTATTTGATAGATATGGCCCCAATGCCAAGAGAAAGGAAAGACTATATGCCTTTCAACATTATGTTCTTCTTTTGAATTATTAGTTTTTTTATAGAAAACATAACTATCATAATGCCATGGAATAACATGGCCAGGAGAAACTTTAATGATTCCTATACTTGCATTCTTCAGATTAGTTTGATCAATTACGTTTTTTAATAGAGGATTAGATTCTTCTCTAGAAAGCCTTTCGTATGACATTTGAGAATTATGTTCTGTATAGCCATGAAAAACATGATCTAATTTATTTCCTATTAATGTGTTAGATTTATAATTCTCTAAATCTCCTTTTCTAGCAGAGGTTCCAATTTCTACTGGTATAGTTTCACAATAACTTAACAGAAAATCTTGTAAATCTTTACTGATTTTTATATCTTTCAGTTTAATAGCTGAATGATCTTTTATGGAGGGATCAAAATGCCAAGAGCTATCTCTTTCTTTCATCATACTTAAATGACTTTTGTAACCTTTCGGCAAGTCACTTGGTTTTAGATTAACCGATTTAGACAATTAAATTCCTTATTAATCTAATCTATAATAACAATCCACTTTTATTAATTCATTTAATTTAAGAATAATTTGAGTAAATTCACGAAATAAACAGATTTAAACTGTTTAATTTGCTTCAGTTCCTTTCCTTCCATAATCATCTTCAAATCTAATAATGTCATCTTCGCCTAGATAAGAGCCGCTCTGCACCTCAATAAGAATTAATGGTTCTTTCCCAGGATTTGATAATCTGTGTTTAAAGCCAAGAGGTATATAAGTACTTTCATTTGATTTAAGAATTTTTGTTTTGCCCTCTAATTCTACTAGTGCTGTACCTGTAACAATGATCCAATGTTCAGTTCTAAATTTATGTTTTTGTAAAGATAGAGAAGCTCCAGGATTTACATTGATTCTTTTTACTTGCCATCCTTTATCCTCTGCAATGGAAAAGTAACTGCCCCATGGTCGATAATTCTTTCTATGTTTTATAGCCTCTTCATATTTTTCGTTTTTTAACTTTGAAACAATATTTTTAACATATTGACTAGATTCCTTATCTGCGATGAGAATTGCATCATGTGTTTCTATAACAACAAGGTTTTTAATTCCTAGACCGACAACAAGTCTATCTTCACTAATAAGTAAACTACCTTGAGTATTTTCTAAAAATACTCTCCCTGAAGTTGCATTACCAGATGGATCCTTTTTCGAAATTTCCCAAATTGCATCCCAATTACCAATATCATCCCAACCAACATTTAAAGGCAAAACAAATCCTTTATTTGTTTTCTCCATTATTGCAAAATCAAAAGAATTACTAATACATTTTTCAAATGATTCCTTGTTTAAACGAATGAAATCTAAATCCTTTGTACTATTTTTCAAAGAATCAACACATGGGTAATAAATTTCAGGAGCAAATCTTTCTATTTCTTTTAGTGCCACTTTTGCTTTAACGATAAATATTCCACTATTCCAAGCATATTTTTTGTTCATAATTAATTCCTTTGCAATATCTTTACTAGGTTTTTCAAGAAATTTCTTTATTTTTATTGGCTTTTTACTATTCGTATCAATATCTTTTTCACATTCAATATATCCATATCCAGTTTCTGGTCTTGTAGGAGGAATGCCAAAGGTAACAATGCTATCTTTTTCAGCGGTTATAATGCCATTTTGGATAATATTCATAAAACCATCTTCATCTACAATTGCATGATCAGCAGGAAGAATTAAAAGTATTGGATCATCATTTTTTTCTATAGCCTTAATGGATGCCAAAGTAATGGCAGGAGCCGTATTCCTTCCAAAAGGTTCTAGTATTATTGAATCAGGGACAATATTTATTTGACGCATCTGTTCAGCAACAACAAACCTATGTTCAGCATTGCAAATAACAATTGGATCATCTAAATATTCAATTTTTTTTAATCTATTTTGAGTATCTTGCAGAAATGAGAAATTAGATTGAGGATTACATTTTAAGTATTGTTTAGGAAAACTTTCGCGTGACATCGGCCATAACCTTGAGCCTGAACCTCCACAAAGAATTACAGGTATTATTTTTTTTTTTCGAGACACTTTTTGAATAGTTCTATTTTTAAATTTTACTTCAAAAAATTCCTTAAAAACATTGTTAATCTGAATTTATAATATTATTTTGAAATGATTAAAAAATTATTTTTAGTTTTTTTAGCTTTGTTTTAATTACTTAGATAATTTATCTATTAAAGTAAAATTCTTATTTTTTAATTTATTTTAGATTTCTAAATATGTTTTAATATTTATTAATCAAAAATTCAAAATTAAATTAAGTTAATCACTTAATTTTAGGCTAATTTTTTTATTAAAATTTAAAATTAAAACCAAATACCTTAAATGGAAATTAAAAATATTTGTTGTATAGGAGCAGGATACGTAGGTGGGCCATCAATGGCAGTCTTTGCAGATAAATGTCCCAAAATACAAATTGAGGTTGTAGATTTAAATGAAGAAAGAATTAGAAATTGGAATAATGAAGATCTATCTAAACTTCCAATTTACGAGCCGGGATTAGCAGAAATAGTTAAAAGGTGTAGAGGTAGAAATTTAAATTTCTCAAATTTAATTAAAGAAAAAATTGCAATTGCAGATATGGTTTTTATTTCTGTAAATACTCCTACAAAAACCAAAGGAATAGGAGCTGGTAAAGCTAGTGACTTAAAGTGGGTTGAGGAATGCGCCAGACAAGTAGCAGAGTTTTCTGTAGGTCATACTATTGTTGTAGAAAAAAGTACTATCCCTGTTAGAACAGCAGAAACAATAATGTCAATTTTAAAATCATCTGACAATTTTCATGCTAAAAATAGTAAATCTACATTTGAAGTGCTTTCTAATCCAGAATTCCTTGCTGAAGGAACAGCGATTAAAGATCTTGAAAACCCTGACAGAATTCTAATAGGTGGAGAGAACGATGAAGCAATTAAAGCCTTAAGCGCTTTATACCAAAATTGGGTCCCTAAAGATAAAATATTAAGGACAAATATTTGGAGCAGTGAATTAGCAAAACTTACTTCTAATGCATTTTTGGCACAGAGAATAAGCTCTATTAATTCTATTAGTGCATTATGTGAAGCTACTGGTGCTGATATAAAAGAAGTATCAAGGGCAATAGGTTCTGATAGTAGGATAGGTTCTAAGTTTTTAGATTCAGGTCCAGGTTTTGGTGGAAGTTGCTTTAAAAAGGATATCTTAAATTTAGTTTATCTAGCAGAGTATTTTGGGTTACCTGAAATTGCAAACTTTTGGGAAGAAGTAGTTCATATAAATAAATGGCATCAACAAAGAATCTCAAGATTAATAGTTAAAAAACTTCTTGGCACTGTAACCGGGAAAAAAATATGTATTTTAGGATTTGCTTTTAAAGCGAATACAAATGATACTAGAGAGTCCGCTTCTATTAAAATATGTCAAGACTTAATTGAAGAGGGAGCTGTACTTTTTATTCAAGATCCCCAAGTATCCTCATCACAAATTTCTCTTGATCTTGGGAAGCAGGAAAATAAGGAGCTAAAAAATATTAAAGAAAAAAATCTATTAATGAAATTTGAGGGTGAATGGTGTTACGAAAAAAATATTTTTTCTGCTGTAGAAGGAGCTGATTCTGTTGTAGTACTCACAGAGTGGGAAGAATATTCTTCTATTAATTGGGAAGAAGTTTCAAAAAAAATGAGGAAACCTTCTTGGGTATTTGACTCTAGATCTATTGTTTGTCAAAAAAAAGTAATTGATGCAAATTTAAATTTTTGGAGAATTGGAGATGGAACCACTACTAAATAGGTAATTATTTTAAAATCCATTAGGATTATTTTTTTGCCATTGCCATCCGTCCCTACACATTTGTTCAATATTTCTTTTAGGGCGCCATTCCAAAATTGAAGTTATTAATTTATTTTCAGCAACTACAAAAGGTAAGTCACCTAATCGCTTTTGAGAATATTTATAAGGAATTCTGCAATTATTTACTTCCATAAATTTATTAACCAGTTCCAAAACACTTGTTCCAATTCCTGTCCCAACATTGAGGTTAATGAATTGTGGCTTATTTTTAAATAAGAAATCTAGTCCAGCACAATGTGCTTCTGCTAAATCCATAATATGAATATAGTCTCTAACTGGAGTCCCATCATTTGTTGGCCAGTCATTACCAAATATCTGAAGCTCACAGATACTGCCATCTGCAACTCTACAAACAATTGGGAACAAATTATTTGGCGTACTTAAAGGATTTTCTCCAATTAATCCACTTTCATGGGCTCCGATAGGGTTAAAGTAACGTAAATTTGCAATCCTCCAAGAATTACTTGAGGTCTTAAAAATTCCTTCTAATATATTCTCTATAGCTACTTTAGTTTGGCCATATGGAGTACATGGTTTAATTTCAGAAGTTTCCAAAATTGGTTTAAGAGAATTATTTTTATAAATACTTGCACTACTACTAAAAACAATATTTTTGCAATCATATTTACCCATTATTTCAAATAAACAAATTGATCCATAAACATTATTTTCCCAATAAACTAATGGTTGAAATAATGATTCAGAGACCGCTTTTAGTCCAGCGAAATGAATAACACCCTGGATACGATTATTTTGTTTTATGGAATTCAAAAATATTTCATCTAGAAATTTTTTATCTCTTATATCGCCCTTAAAAAATACAATTTTTTCATCATAATATTCATCTTTTAGAATTTTCTTTACTCGAGATATTGAGAGAGATGAACTATTTATATTGGAATCTATAATTGTTAAATTAAAGCCTCTTTTTAATAAAGCTAAACAAGTATGACTGCCTATATATCCTGTGCCACCAGTTATTAAAATATTTTTCATAAAAAAATTAAGCCACTTTATCGATATTTCCTATTAAAACAAATCTTGAGAGTTAATTTCTATATTTTTTAAGAAATTAATTTTCTAAGCTGTATTGCAATAGAATTGAAATAAATTTAATATTTTTGATGAGCAAATTTTATGTATCTCCAATTACTGGCAAGCCTCTAAAGAAAAAAGGAAATTGGTATATATCGGATAGTGGTTCAGAAAGTTTCCCAATAATCAATTCTATTCCAAGATTTTGTAGTAAATCAAACTATTCTGAAAGTTTTGGATATCAATGGAACAAATTCGATATTACTCAATTAGATTCAATAAATAAAATTAACTTATCAGAAAAGCGTTTTTATCAATCAACTAATTGGGATCCGAAATTAATTTCGAAAGAAAATGTTCTAGAGGTAGGTAGCGGAGCAGGGAGATTTACAGAAGTTTTCTTAAAAACTACTAAAGGAACACTTCATAGTATTGATTATTCAAATGCGGTTGAAGCAAATTTCAAAAATAACAATAAATTTAATGAAAGACTTAAATTATCTCAAGCTTCAATTTATGAAATGCCTTTTTTAGATAACACATTTGATAAAGTATTTTGCCTTGGAGTAATCCAGCATACACCATCATTTGAAAAGTCAATAGAGTCGCTAATAAAAAAAGCAAAAATTGGTGGTGAAATAGTTATTGATTTTTATCCTATAAAAGGTTGGTACACTAAAATTCATTCAAAATATATTTTAAGACCCTTAACAAAAAAATTGACACATAAATTGCTTTATAAATTAATAAGTTCAAACATTAATTGGATGATAAAATTATTTGATTTTTTATGTTTAATTAATTTAAAGATTCTTACACGTTTTATTCCAATAGCAGACCTCTCTATATTTCCAGAGAATTTAACTTCCTCACAGAGAAAAAAGTGGGCGATTATGGACACCTTTGATATGTTTTCTCCTGAATTTGATAATCCAATGAGAATAGATAAAGTTAAAAAATTATTTACAAAATTTTGCTGTGAAGTTACTTTTGCAGGATATGTAAAAAACAATCCAAATGCATTTGGTGCAGTTATCAGAGCAATTAAGAGTTATTAAATTTTTTTATAATGGATTTTTAAAAAAAATCAATTTATTTTTAATTTGATTTTGAATCAATATCCCAAGAATTTTCTTTATTGACAGCTATTCACTATTCAAGCTATAAGCATTAAGAAGAAAACAAATTACATTATTAATTTTTAAAGTTTTTAAGCATTTTTTTTTCAAAAATCCACTATAAATTTTAATACTTTAAAAATTAATAATTATATTAAAAAACTATTATTTCCCTAATAAAGTTATATATTATAGAAAAAATATATTTCTCAAAATTTGAATCGAAAATTAGATGGGTAACTTGTCAGTGCAATATATATTTAATTTTTTATTTTTTTTTCTTATAAGCCTTATTATTCAATTTTTCTCACTTCCAACATTTAAAAAATGGAATATAGATAAACCTAATGAAAGGAGTTTGCATAAAACTCCAACCCCAACAAGTGGTGGTATTGTATTTGTTCTTGTCGGTACAATAGGATCATTATGGTATGAAACTTATCTTCTTTTAGCTTGTATACCTTTAGCAATAGTTGGATTAATTGATGACAGGTTTAATATTTCAATTAAATATAGATTCTTTATTCAAATTATTACAGCATTATTGTTAATAAATTTAAGTCCATTAGAAATTAATACTAATATTTTAGCAGTAGATTATTTCTTGAAAATATTATTAATAATATCTCTTATAGCGATTATAAATTTTGTAAATTTTATGGATGGTGTTGATGGATTAGTAACTGGAACTATGACTATATACCTATTAATTTTCTCTATAGTATTTTCTCAATCGCTCATTCCTTTAGTTGGATCATTAACAGCTTTTCTCATTTTTAATTGGAGTCCTGCTAAAATTTTCATGGGTGATGTGGGGAGTACATTTTTAGGAGCAATATTTGGTGGAATTTTACTTCAAATGCCAAATTGGTCTTCTAGCTTTGAATACTTGATTGTAGGCTCACCATTTTTAGCAGATGCATTTATCTGTGTTATAAGAAGATTTTTTAATGGTGAAAATATTTTTTATGGGCACAATAAACATTTGTTTCAAAGATTAATCGATCAAAAAGGATTGACTCCTGCAAAAATCTCATTAATTTATATATTTGGTAGCATTTCAAGTTCAATTAGCTTATTTTTTGGTGGAATTAATTTTTTATTTATAAATTTGATTTTTTTAATGCTATTGGGAATATACTTAGACCAAGTTATCGCTAGGCCTTTTATTAGTGAAAATTAAATAATTATTTTTGATGGTTTTATTAAAAAAAATATTTGAATCAATTGATAAGAAAAGCCAATTAAAAGCTATTTTATTAATACTTTCAATGACACTTAGTAGCTTTACTGAGTTATTAAGTGTAGCTCTAATTGCTCCATTCATTACATTTATATTAGGAAATAAAGAAGTTCAAAACGGAAAAATATTTTCATTAATAAATAAATATTTAGATAACAACAATCTTATTTTCCTAATAATTGCTGTATTTTTAATATCAGGAACAATAAGAGTTTTTACCTTAATGTGGCAAAATAAGTTCGCCGCTAGCATTAATAATGAAATAATTTATAAAGCTTATGATGTAGTCCTTAATCAAGATTATTCTACTCATATTAAACAATCAAAAAGTAAGCTGATCGGAATAATTCATACTTATGGAAATGCTCTTCTAAATGAAATTATCATACCGATTTTTTATGTTTTGGAAGGTACTATTTTTATTTTATTAATAAGTATTTCATTAATTTTTTATAATTGGAAAATATTTTTAAGTATAGTTTCTCTTCTGCTTGTTATATATTTATTCTTATACCAAAGAGCAAATAAAATATTAAAATCATCAAGTTTAAAGCAAGTCGAATTAAATGAAAAACTCTTAGAAAGACTTGATGTGGAATTAAATTCTATAGAGTATATATATTTAGGAAACTATCAAAGAATATGTTCAAAAAATTATGCCAAATATGATAAAGAATATAAATTTAATTTAGCAAATTACTTTATTAATTCCCGACTACCCAGAATTGTCATTGAATATCTAATTCTTATTCTTATCTTGTTACTAATATTATTTTTATATGCAAATAATAACGTCTCTAGCGCACTACCTGTATTGGCGGCTGGAGCTCTATTAGCACAAAAGTCATTCCCTTATTTACAGAAAATATTTGAGAATTGGTCTGCTATCACTCAACATAAACATGCCGCTTTATCAATATTAAGTTACGCTATAAAATTTGAGAGAAATAAACAATTTGATGATAAAAATCTTAAATTTATTAACTTACGAGAAATTAATTTTAAAGATGTAAACTTCTATTATAAAAAAAACGCTAAAGTCTTAAATAATGTTAATTTTTCCATAAAAAAAGGAGATAAAGTAGCAATAATGGGGCCATCGGGCACTGGTAAAACAACACTTTTAAGACTGATTTGTGGTCTTTTAATTCCCTCTTCAGGTAAGGTTCTTATAAATAAGAAATTAATAAATAAAAATCTTAACAATCAATATACACTTAATTGGATGAGGTCTATTGGTTATGTCCCACAAAAAATTAATCTTACGGGTAAGACTCTAAGAGAAAATATTACTTTCAAAAATAATAGTAATAATAAAAATAAAATAAAAATTGAGGATGTTATAAAAATAACATTATTAGACGATTTAGTTATGAGATGTAATGGATTGGATAGTGATATTCTGCAAAATTCTTTTTCTTTAAGTGGTGGCGAGAATCAAAGATTAGCTATTGCAAGGGCACTTTACCATAATCCAGAATTATTAATTATGGATGAGCCAACATCTTCTTTAGATGTAAGGACACAAAAACAACTTTTTGATAATTTGCAGAAATTAACAGATTTAACTTGCATAGTAATAACGCATAGGGTTGAAACAAAATATTTCTTTGACAAAATTTTTGAAATAGATGGTCAAGAATTATCAGAAAAAATAATTATTTGAAATTAATGACAAATTAAGAAACATTTCTTAAATAATTTGAATATGAAAAATTTTAATTTTATAAAATATAATATTCTTAAATAAAAATTAAACCATATTCATAAGAATTACTTGATAAGCAACATTCAAAATAAAATAACTTAACCATGTGTGGAATAGTAGGGGCTGTTACTGGCTTAGATAATAGATACCAAATTTTAGATATTGTCAAAAAAATGGCAAAAAAAATTATTCATAGAGGCCCAGACTCCTCTGGAATTTATTTAGACGATAAAATTTCTTATTGCTGCGCCCATCAAAGACTCTCAATTTTAGATTTATCTAGCGCAGGAAATCAACCAATGGAGAGTTTCACTAAAAGATATGTAATTGCCTTCAATGGGGAGATATATAATTTTCGAGAATTAAAATCTAAATTAAATATAGAAACAAATATCAAATGGCATGGAAGCTCTGATACTGAAGTTTTTGTAAACGCTATTGATTTTTGGGGGCTAGAGGAAACTTTGAATTTATCAAAAGGGATGTTCGCTTTTGCTTTATTAGATAAAAAAAACAGAAGACTTTTTCTTGTAAGAGATAGGTTTGGAGAAAAGCCAATGTATTTTGGTTTTACTGGAGTTGGATCAACTAGAGCATTAGTCTTTGGATCAGAAATAGGAGCTTTAATGGAATTTCCCTCATTAGACAAAGAACTAAATTTAAA
This sequence comes from Prochlorococcus sp. AG-347-B23, assembly GCA_003281715.1. Lineage (GTDB taxonomy): Bacteria > Cyanobacteriota > Cyanobacteriia > PCC-6307 > Cyanobiaceae > Prochlorococcus_A. The sequence continues at coordinate 12,127 of QCBE01000014.1, read as the reverse complement.
GGCAATTGATTCATTAATGAGTTTTTCTTGTGTACCTTCAGATTTAACAATTTATAAATCTATAAAAAAATTAAAGCCTGGACATATAGCAAATTTTAATTTAGAAAAATTTTTTGAGAATGTACCTAAAGTTTACAAATGGTGGAATTATAAAGATACTATTGATGAAAATGATAAATTACAATTCAATTCTGAAAAAGAAGCAATTCATAATCTAGAAATAGTTTTAAAAAATTCAGTAAAAGATTGCTCAATTTCAGATGTTCCAATTGGTTGCTTTTTATCTGGAGGAATCGATTCATCATTGATTGCAGCACTATTAACTGAGGTTTCAACATCAAAAGTAAATACTTTTACTATTGGATTTGAAGATAAAAATTATGATGAATCTAATAATGCAAAAAAGGTTTCCGAATTTCTTGGAACGGCACATCAAGAAATAATCTTAAAGCCAGATGAGGTTTTAAAAATAATTCCAGATTTGCCTTCTATTTATTCAGAACCATTTGCAGATTCTTCACAGATACCCACATCCTTAATATGTAGAGAGATTAAGAAAAAAGGAATGGACGTTGCCTTATCAGGAGATGGTGGAGATGAGATTTTTGGAGGCTATGTAAGACACTTTAAAGGTCAATCTGCTTGGGGAAAAATCAAATTATTACCTTATCCCATAAGATCAAGAATTGGGAAATTATTGAAATCTTTACCCACAAGTAAATTTTTAAATAAAACTTTATCAAGCAAAAAAATTAATTTCTATGAAAAAGTATTAAGAACCGGGACTAGATTAGAGAATATTAAAAATGCAGATGATTTATATAGATCATTAATCATAGAAAATGTCGATAATTCTATTTTTACTAAATCATTTAGGTATAAAACAGATAAAATTTTTAATAATAATTTTGAAGATCTTTATGATTATCCAATAAGCAAAATGAATGATGAAGTTGCAAGAATGCTTTATTGGGATGCCATAACTTATCTTCCTGACGATATTTTAGTGAAAATTGATAGAGCTTCTATGGCATATAGTTTGGAAACGAGAGCCCCATTTCTTGATAAAAATGTAGTTGAAACAGCCTGGAGAATTCCAACTGAAATGAAAGTTAATCGCGGCTCAGGTAAATTAATTTTGAAGAAATTACTTTGCTCATATTTACCAAAAGATTATGTTTATAAACCAAAAAAAGGATTCGGTGTCCCTATGCAAGATTGGCTTAGAGGGCCATTAAAAGAATGGTCGGAAGATTTACTTCTTAGTAAAAAAATTATAGATCAAGATTATTTTGAGGCAAATACAATAAAAAAAATTTGGGAAGATCATTTAAATTATAAAGTCGATAATACTAGATTATTATGGCCTATCTTAATGCTTCAATCATGGTTAAATTTTTATCAATAAAATGGATTTAATTCAGGCGAGTTTTGTACTGTTTTTAAGTTATTTTTTCACATTAAAACTTTCTAAATACTTTAAAGTTGATGCAAAAATAATTTCATTGGTTTTTATTCTTAAAACAGTTATTTCTATATCTTATTTATATTTTTCTAAGAATTTAGATAATGATGCTATTGGATATTTTGATAATGCTTTTGTCTCTAATTTTGAAAATACAAGATCATTTACCGGTACAGGATTAATTTTTTTTATTACAAAATTTATTAGACAATATTTCAATTTGAATATTTTCTCCATGACATTTTTATTCGCTTTTATTGGAAATATAGGAACTTTAGCTTTAGCATCAAATATAAAAACGTTTACAAGGGATATAAAAGGTCCTCTAAAAGTCTTATCCGAATTAGTAATCTTTTTCCCAACTCTTAATCTTTGGATAAGCGCAATTGGTAAAGATTCAATATCTTTTGCTTGTATTAATTTAACAATATATGCTCTGATAAATATCAATTCAAGATTAAATTTTTTATTTATCTCTTCCGTTTTATTTGCCTTAGTAAGACCATTTATTGGAGTAATTTTATTTTTCGCATTAACTTTATCTATTATTTCAAAAGCTGATATATCAAAATCGAAAAAAATCTTTTTTGGTTTATTCTCATTTTCGAGTCTCACAACATTTAATTTATTTAATCAAAATAAATTTGCTAGATTAGATATTTTCGATTTTGATTTTGATGCTCTTTCCACATGGATAGGATATTTTGCTGAAAAAATGTCATACGGAAATTTTGCAATTAACTTAAATGAAATGTCATTTCCTTATAAAATTTTTTCATTTATGTTTAGGCCCCTATTTTTTGATATTAGAACTTTTTACGGATTATTAATGTCTATTGAAAATTTAATATTACTTACATTATTTTTATTCCTTGTTTTAAGATTTTTTAAATTTATAAAAGCAAAAACTTTTAATTTCACTCCTCTATCTATTTTTCTTACAGTATATTTATTTTTATCTTGGACAATGTATTCTCTTATTGTTGCAAATCTTGGGACAGCTAATAGATATAAAATAATGTTATTACCAGCTTTAGTATGTTTATCATTAATTTTAAAAAATGACTCTAATTCTTTATCTAATAGAGAGTATATAGAATAGTTGATCTTTTATTTAAAATTTTTAATTTTTAAAATCTTATCGCTTCGATATTTTGAGGTAAAATATTCTTTATGTCTATTAAAACACTATTTGGAGATTTAATTCTTTCCCAATCTGATTTTTCTAACAATTTAAATTGATTGTGAGCAACTGCAATTATGATGGCTTTAAATTTTTTCTTGTAAGGTATTTTATCTAGTATTTTGATTTGATATTCATTAAAGGCTTCCTCTTTATCTACAACTGGATCAACAATAACTGGATTTATTCCATAACATTGCATGTTTTCAACTATATCTTTTACTTTTGTATTTCTAAAATCATTGCAATTCTCTTTAAAGGAGAATCCAAGTATCAGTGCATCTGTTCCTCCAATGGGTATTTTTTTCTTGGCTAAATTAATTACCATTTGTTCTACAACCCATTTTGAAACCGTATCATTAATCTCTCTACCAGCCAAAACAACCTTTGGATAATAACCTAGTGATTTAGCTTTATATGTTAAGTAGTATGGATCTATACCGATACAGTGTCCCCCAACAAGTCCAGGTTTAAAATCTAAAAAATTCCATTTAGTACAAGCTGCTTTTAAAACCTCAAAAGTGGATATACCCAACTTATTAAAAATAAAAGCCAATTCATTTATCAGAGCGATATTGAGGTCTCTCTGCGTATTTTCAATAACTTTTGCCGCTTCTGCGACCTTAATACTTGAGGCTTTATAAGTTCCTGCCTCTATTATTGAAGAATAAAAAGAGTCAATCCAAGATGCAGCATTTAAATTACTCCCACTAGTTACTTTGGTAATTAATTCGAGCCTATGTTCTTTATCTCCTGGATTGATTCTTTCAGGACTATATCCTACATAAAAGTCTTTATTCAATTTTAAATTTGATTCAGATTCAATAATAGGTATACATACTTCTTCAGTTGCACCAGGATAAACTGTACTCTCATATAAAATAATAGGACATTTTTTGTTTTTTCCTAACATAATTACACTTCCAACAAGCTTAGAGACTTTTTTTAAGGCACTTAAATCGGGTTTCTTAAATTTATCAATTGGAGTTGGAACAGTAATAATAAAAACATCTGCCTCAAAAATATCCTCTAACTTATCAGTAAAAAAAAGATTTTCTTGACATAATAATTCTTTATCAGAAATTTCATTAGTTTTATCAAAACCGTTTTTTAATTCATTAATTCTTTTATTATTAATATCAAATCCAATAACTTTTCTTTCTAATTTTTCATTGGTAACAAAACATTTTTTTGTTTTAGCGAATGATACTGCCAAAGGTAAACCAACATAACCAAGCCCTAATACTGCAATTACACAATTATTAAGATCTGGCAAAGAATTTTGACTATTACTCAAACTAATTCTTAATATTTTAATAACTATATCAAGGTTTTTAAATTTTTATATGATTTATTAAATATAAAAAATAATCAATTTTAAAAAGACATTAAAAATATGACAATCTTAATCACTGGTGCGGCGGGTTTTATAGGTTTTAATTTAAGCCAAAGACTTCTTAAGAACGATAATAAAGTTATTGGAATTGATAATTTAAATGATTACTATGATCCCAAATTAAAAGAAGCAAGATTAGGAATCCTTAATTCTTACAAAAACTTATTTACTTTTAAAAAAAGTAATTTAGAAGACAAAGAATCGTTGAAAAATATTTTCTTAAAATACAAGCCTAAAATAGTAGTAAATCTAGCTGCTCAAGCAGGTGTTAGATATTCCCTAGAGAATCCTTATTCATATGTAGATTCAAACATAGTAGGTTTTTTAAATTTATTAGAAGAATGTAGAAAAAATAATATTAAACATCTAGTTTATGCAAGTAGCAGCTCAGTTTACGGAGGAAATACTCAAATGCCATTTATAGAGTCTCAAAACGTTGATCATCCAATAAGTCTTTATGCCGCGAGCAAAAAAGCAAATGAATTAATGGCACATTCATACAGTCATTTGTTCGAAATCCCAACAACTGGCTTACGTTTCTTTACAGTATATGGACCATGGGGCAGGCCAGATATGGCACTCTTCTTATTCACCAAAAATATAATCAATAATGAACCAATTAAAATATTCAATAATGGGAATATGATAAGAGATTTTACTTATGTTGATGATATTGTTGAAAGTATGATTCGAGTGATGCAAAAGCCTCCCAAAAAAAATCATTCTTCTTCTTTACAAAATCATAAACCCGATCATAGTTGGGCTCCATACCGAATTTTCAATATAGGGAACTCTAGCCCAACTCCATTAATGGAATTTATAAGTAGCTTAGAAAAAAAATTAGGCAAAAAAGCAATTAAACAATATCTTCCCATGCAACCTGGTGATGTACCTAGTACAGAATCTGACACAAAATCTCTTGAAAACTGGATCGATTTTAAGCCAAGCACATCTGTAGAGGTTGGCATATCAAAATTTGTTGATTGGTACAAAAAATTCTATAACTGTTAAAGAGACTACAAGAATGATTAAATCTTTTAAATGAATATTTCTCTAATGGTCAAATGGAAATAATAAGAGTAGATGAAAAAAAACATATTTTACTTTTGAAAGATCCAAATCTAATCGAAAAGAAAAAATCTCTTAATAAAGCTATCTTTTTCGATAGGGATGGAGTACTAATTAAAGACATGCACTATATAAAAGACTCTAAATATGTAAAATTAATGCAAGGAGTTAAAGAATTATTAAACTATACAAATAATTTAGGTTTCCTCAATATTGTTGTTACAAATCAATCCGGCATATCAAGAAAATTTTTTACTTGGGAAGATTATGAGAGAGTTACGAATAGGATGCTAAGAATGATTAATATGCCTGAATTGATAAGTGCAATTTACGCCAATGGAGAAGGTCCAAATGAATTTAAATCTGACGAAAGTTGGAGAAAACCAAACCCTAACATGATAATAAAAGCTTCTCAAGATTTTAATATAGATTTATCTAATTCCTTCTTAATAGGAGATAGGCTTTCTGATATTCAAGCTGGAGATAAAGCAGGATTAAGGAATCTTGTTCATGTTCTTACTGGTCATGGAAATTATGAAAGAAAAAAGGTAATAGATAATTATTGTAAATTAAACAAAAAATTAAATTTATGGTTAATTAATGATTTATCGAATTTAAACAAAGTAGTTTTTTAGGATACATTTCATTTTAAGATAAATAAAAAGATGATTAATGCATAAACCAATTAGAGCTCTACTACTTGCGGCAGGATTTGGGACAAGATTAAGGCCTTTGACTTTAAATACCCCAAAATGTCTTATCAAAATAAATAAAAAACCTATCTTAGAATATTGGTTAGATAAACTGGAAGAGTTAGGTTCTGAAAGGATATTAATAAACACACATTATCTAGCAGAAAAAGTTAATCATTTTTTAGATACTAATTATCATCAAAATAAAAAAATCCAGAAATTTCATGAAGATATACTTTTAGGGACAGCAGGAACTTTAATCGCAAATTCTGAATTTTTCATTAATTCAACTGGAATAATGATGCATTCAGATAATTTTACTCCTATGAAATTAAAAGATTTAGTAGAAGCTCATCAAAATCGGCCAAAGCATTGTTTAATTACTATGCTAACTTTTTCAACTAATAATCCAAAAAGTTGTGGGATTGTTGAATTAGATAATAATGGCATTGTAAAAGCTTTTCATGAAAAGGTTGATAATCCTCCAGGAAATATAGCAAATGGTGCAGTTTATATATTTGAAAATGATTTTATAAATTGGCTCATAAAAAATCATCCTAGTGCTAGAGATTTCAGTTTAGAAATATTACCTTTTTTAATAGGAAAGATATTTACTTATCACACAACTATGAGTTATATAGATATCGGAACAATTAATGCACTTAAAGAAGCAAGATCTATAAAAATATGAATAATTAATCAAGAGAAAATGAATTGTCTTATTTTAAATCTTTCAAAAGAATTTTATTTTTAATTGTAAAAAGTGTGAAAGAAATTCATCAATTATTAAAATAAATATTAATGATAGAAAATTTTTAATTTCTTTAAAATGACTAAAAAAAATAGATTAATTATATGTGGTGGAGGCATTGTTGGAATCACTATTGCAAGAGAAGCAGCTCTGTCAAAAAAGTTTTCAGAAATTAGATTATTAGAAAAAGATGACAATCTAGGTACTCATTCGACTACAAGAAATAGTGGGGTGATTCACGCAGGCTTTTATTATTCTCCAGAAAGTAAAAAAGCAAAATTTTGTAGTGCAGGCAACAAATTAATGAGGGAATATTGTATTAAAAATAATATTAAAACAAAACGTTGTGGAAAGGTAGTTGTCACTAGAAACCAAAAAGAAGAAGAAATTTTATTCGAGTTATTCGATCGAGGTAAAAAGAATGGATGTGATCTTGAGATTTTTAAAAAAGAAAAATTATCTGAATTTGAATCCTTAGCTCTCACTTATAAAAATTTCTTATGGTCACCAAATACTTGGAGTATTTCTCCACATGAACTTTTAATATGTTTAATAAAAGAATGTAAAAGTTTAAATGTAAATTTCATGACCGGAGAGAAAATTTTAACTGCAGGAAATGATTACATAAAAACTTCCAAAAACAATAAATTTTATTTTGATTTTCTTATAAATACATGCGGAGGATATTCAATTGAAGTTGCCAAGATTTTTGGTATTGAAACAAATTATAGATTATTGCCATTTAAAGGCCTTTATTTAAAGTCTTCCCAAAAATTAAAAAAATTTAAAAGGCATATATATCCGGTGCCCGATATGAAGCAACCATTTTTAGGCATTCATACAACTATTACAAGTGAAGATTATTTAAAATTAGGTCCTACTGCGATACCTGTTTTATCGCCTGAAAACTACTCTTTATTTGAAGGTCTTGATTTTTCTTTATCCAAAGAAATCTTGCTATTACAATTAAATCTTCTAGCAAATAATGAATTTGGCTTTAGAGATTTAGCTTTTAGGGAAATTCAATATCTCATAAAAAAAAATATATTAAAAAAAGCATCTGAATTAACATCAGAGAATTTAGAAACTATTAATTTCAAGTGGCACTCTCCTGGCATAAGAGCTCAATTATTTAATAAGACAACAAAAAGATTGGAGAATGATTTTGTTTTAATCAACAAAGAAAATACTTTTCACGTTTTAAATTCAATTTCACCTGCTTGGACTTGCTCCTTTATAAATGCAAAAGAAATGATTTCAATAATTTGTGAAAAAATAAAAACTTAATTTACAGAATATGTTTTCTTACCAATAAATAAATCAATTATTAATGTTAAGTATATTGTGTGTATTGATTCAACAATATTGTAAGATTTACTATCAACCCATATGGAGCAATCCGAATTGCTATTAAGATAATTGTTTGAATTTGAGCCGGTTAATGAAGCATTTGGAATTTTTTCTTTTTTTGCATATTTAAGGCCATTTACTAAATTTGGTGAATTACCACTTACGCTTATAAATATAACTCTGTCGCAGGGTTTAACATAATACTGGATTGCTTTTGAGACCCAATTTTCATATCCATAATCATTAGCTAATGCTGTAATTAAATTATGATCATTAAAAGCGTGAGACTCTATTTTTGCTTGTTTTGTAAAATCTGTTGCGGCGTGACTGCATAAAGATGCACTTGCACCATTGCCTACAAAAAATAATTTACCATTAGTTTTAATCGTATCTTTTATTGAATCCCTAAAAGAAATAATTTTTGAATCATCTCTCCCCTTAATAATCAAATCTTCATATTCTTGCCAATAATTATTGAGAAATTCTTTATCTTTATCCATATTAAAAATTTAAAACCTAATTAACAGTAATTCTAATCTGAACATAATTAATAATCTAATAAGTTTATGCTTTATCAAAAACTGCTTTATTCTTTATAAGGATTTTCAAATAGTTAAATTATATATTTACCCAATTTTTATTTACATTAGGTACCTTAGTTTAAATAAGATTAAAAAAAGAGTAGCTCAGCTGAAATTTAATATTAATTGGTCTCTTAGAAAAAAAATATATCTAGAGTATTAATTTCCATATAAATTTTTTGGGATTAAATTATTATTCTATAGAATTAGATAAAGAATAAAATATCTGATATATCAAAGGCAGGTTTATATCATCTATGTTGAACTCAAGTTTTAGAAAAATACCAATAAATTCAAAGTTACTAGGAGTTAAGAGTTTCGATTTTTTAGGTTATTGGTGGGGTAAGTGTTTAAGATTAACTTAAAACCTAATACATTTTCTAATTTATGACATGCAAATAGCTAATGATACTAAACTTTCAGTGGGACATATTTTTGAAATGGTTGGCAAAAAACAAAACAAAACTTTTTAAAAATTATGAAAGAAATTGATTTTATAAGTGAGATACACAAAAGCACTACAAGAGATTATTTAGCAAGAGTAAATGATAAAGAATTCCCAAAAGCAAAAGCTGCAAAATTGGCAAAAAAATATGACTTTGATTATTGGGATGGCGACAGAAGAATTTGTTATGGCGGATATAAATACATAGAAGGTAGATTAGATAACTTAGTTAAAAAATTGATAAATCATTATAATTTAACTTCTAATTCAAGAATTTTAGATATTGGCTGTGGGAAAGGTTATTTACTTTATGAATTTACTAAGTTTTTGCCTGGTATAGATGTACATGGTTTAGATATCTCAAATTATGCCATCAAAAATTCAAAGGAAGAAATAAGAGAAAAATTGATTAACGGTAATGCAACGAATTTACCTTTCTCAAATAATTATTTTGATTTAGTAATTTGTATAAATACATTACATAACTTACATTCATATGATTTATTTGATGCACTTAAAGAAATGGAAAGAGTTGGGAACAATAATAAATATTTATGTGTAGAAAGTTATAGAAATGAGGTAGAAAAGGCAAATTTACTATACTGGCAAGTTACTTGTGAAGCATTCAATACTCCTAAAGAATGGAAATGGTGGTTTAAACAAGCAGGATATAATGGTGATTATTCTTTTATATTTTTTGAATAAAAATGACAGTTTTAAATGGTTTTACAGAAGCAGCCATACTAGTTGAACAAAATAAAGATTTAGTAATCGATAAAATAAAATTGCCTGATTCATTGGATATTGGGCAGGTATTGGTAGAATTGCAAGTTAGTGGAATATGCGGCTCTCAAATTGGAGAGATTACTGGAGTTAAAGGGCCCGATAATTATCTACCTCATCTTTTAGGTCATGAAGGTTTTGGTACTGTATTAGAAATTGGTCCAGGAGTGAAAAGTGTTACTAAAGGAGATAAAGTAGTTCTTCATTGGCGTCCAGGGAACGGGATTCAATCAGAAACGCCTAAATATACATGGAGAGGTAAAAAGCTTAATGCAGGATGGGTCACAACATTTAATAAGCACTCCATAATTAGTGAAAATAGATGCACAAAAGTGTCTAAAAATACCCATAAAGATTTAGCTTCTTTGATGGGATGTGCTATAACTACAGGATTCGGTGTAGTAGAAAACAATGCAAAAATCAAATTAGGGGAAGCAGTTGTTATTTATGGAGCAGGGGGAATTGGTTTAAACATTATTCAAGCATCTAGTTTATCTTCAGCATTTCCAATAATTGCAGTAGATTTGTATGATACAAAATTAGAATTAGCAAAAAGTTTTGGAGCAACACATACTATAAATACAAATAAAATAAATCCTGAAAAAGAAATTCAAAGAATATTACATAAAAGACAATTAGATGTATTTATAGACAACACAGGTATACCAAAGATTATCGAATTAGGATATGAACTAACTAGTTCAAAAGGGAGGGTCATTCTGGTAGGTGTTCCTGGTTATGACAAAGATATAAAAATCCACTCATTACCTTTACACTTTGGAAAAACTTTAATTGGATCGCACGGAGGAAGTTCAAAACCAGAAATTGATATTGAAAGATATCTAAATTTATTCAGTAATGGAATATCAAGCATAGAAGGTTTAATAACAAAAAGATTTAAACTTAATGATATTAATACTGCAATGGATGCTATGAAAGGAGGTAAAATTGCCGGTAGAATTTTGATAGATTTATGAAAGTTCCAATATTTAAAATTAATGAAAATTTTTTCTTTGATAACTGTACATTAACTTATGGTCATTTTAATTCAGTTCATCCTGGACACATTAGATACTTAAAACATGCGGCATCTCAAGGAGATAAACTTATTGTTGCAGTACTTCCTGATACTAAGGATGGTAGAAAAAGTAATTACCAATTCTCTCAACTAGAGAGAGCAGATGGATTATCTGCTTTAAATATTGTAGATGGAATTTTATTGTTAGAGGACAAAATTTCAACTCTTAAAGAAGCAGTTGAAGTACTTAATCCAAATACACTAGTTTTGGGGACTGAATTTGAATTTAGTAATGATAAAGAAATAGTAGAAGTAATAAAGATAATGAAACAAAATTTTAAAAGAGTTCAATTTCATGCAGGTGAAATTCAATATGCGAGTACAGGATTACTTGAAAATTCAAAAAAAGAATTAGTAACTCAAAATAGAATCAAATTTTTAGATGCATGCAAAAGACAAGATATATATATTGATAAATTAGTTGAGTATATTGATTCTTGGAAAAAAGCAAAATTAGTTGTTATTGGAGATACAATCTTGGACCAATATGCTGGGTGTGAAGCCCTTGGCATGAGCGCAGAGGCACCTGTTTTAGTTGTCAGAGAAATACAAAAAAGAAATTATATTGGTGGAGCTTCAATAGTTGCTTCTCATATTAAAGCATTAGGAGCAGAATGTAATTTTATATCAATTGTTGGTAATGATAATACTGCAAATATAGTCAAGCAAGAATTATCAAAATTAGAAATTTCTTCATTTTTGATTGAAGATAAATCAAGGCAAACTACTTTTAAAAAAAGATATGTAGTTGAGAATCAAAAACTATTTAGAGTAAGCAGATTAAATGATCATGTTTTAGATAAAGAAATTGAATTAAAGTTAATTAAAAAATTAGAGGAAATTGCTCCATATATCGATGGAATAGTTATTTCTGATTTTATGTATGGAGTAATAACTAAAGAAGTAATTAGAAAAGTCTTATTGTTAGCAGAAAAATATAATTTAAAGATTTTTGGAGACGTTCAATGCAGTAGTCAAATAGGATTAGTTACTAAATTTAAAAATTGCTCTTTGATATGTCCTAATGAAAGAGAAGCAAGGATTGCTTTACAAGACAAAGATTCTGGTCTTGAAGCTCTAAGTAATAAATTAATTAAAATCACAAATTGCGAAAAGCTGATTATGAAGTTAGGAGCACAAGGTTTCATAGCTTATGATCAAATTAAATCTGGTAAAATCGTAAGTCAGTCTTTCCCAGCATTATCTGTAAATCCTGTAGATGTATCAGGTGCAGGTGATTCACTAATAGCTTTAATGGCAACTGCATTAAGCACAAGAAATAACTTCATGGCAGCGGCTGCCTTAGGTTCTTGCATGTCTGCAATTGCAGTTGAA
>QCBE01000013.1 GCA_003281715.1 Prochlorococcus sp. AG-347-B23 | reverse complement strand
GTTCAGCTGGCCCATTTGGAGAAAGTACTTCAACATCTAATTTTTCCTTCCCTAAAGCTGAGGCAATTGCCATACCTGCGGGCCCTGCACCCAAAACAAGAACATCTGGCATATTTTCTATTGACATTAAATATAAATCTTATTATTAAAGAAATTTATGGAACATATTATTATTTCTGCGCTTAGGGTTATATATTTCATCCAATATTTATAATGAGAGTAGATTAATAATAATCAAATTACTCAAATACTAGTGACTAAGTTTTCGGTGTTTTAACAATAATTTATAAGATTACAAAATAAAAAAAACTTTATTTATTTTTTTTATCATAAAAAAAATATGGGAATTTAAATGATTAAAAATAAAAATATTTTAATTACTGGAGGTAATTCAGGAATAGGTTTTTTTGCCATTATTAATTTACTGAAGACGAAAAATATTTTATATGTTGTAATAAAAAATGAATTTAGAAAGAATGAATTTCTCAAAAAAATTGAGAAATATTTTGATAAAAATTACCTTATTAAATTTTTAAATATTATTGAAAATTGTGATCTTTCAGATCTAGAGAATATTAACAAAATTAAAGATTACTTTATTAGTAAAAAAATTTTTTTAGATGTTGTTGTTTTAAATGCAGGATTGCAATATACAGGCTCTTTTTACCCTAAAGTATCAAAACAAGGCATAGAACTAACTTTTGCGGTAAATCATCTTGCACATTTTTACTTGGTAAATGTACTGAAAGATTTTATTAGAGATAAAGAAGAATCTAGAATCATTATTACATCATCAGATGTTCACGACCCAAAAAGTTCAGGTGGTAATATTGGAAAGAAAGCGGGACTTAATAACCTAGTTGATTTTAGAAAAAAAGTAACTGGCCAATTTTTAAATTTTAATGCTGATGAAGCTTATAAAAATAGTAAGTTATGTAATATTTTGTTTGCTAAAGAACTTCAAAAAAAATTAAAAATGTCCTCCAGTAAAATTTCTGTAATAACTTGGGCTCCTGGTCTCGTAATACCAAGTGATGATTCTGGTTTTTTTAGATACAGTAAACGTTTTAATCTCTTTGGATATTTAATTTTTTCTAAAGCTGCAAAAAATATTTTAGGAATTTCTGAAAGTATAGAAAATGCTGGAAAGATTCTTTCTGAGATTGTCCTTGATTCAAATTTAAATAATGTTGGTTTCATATATTTAAGTAATAAACTTATAGCTAGAAAAAAACATAAATTAGTTGAAAGTAAAGCTAGTGATGAAGCAAATAGTGATGAGTTGGCTTCAAAACTTTGGATTTTAAGTGAAGATATTTGCAGATCATTTGGATTTGTTACTCTCAATATTTAAGGTTTGTGTTGGGAATGCAAACTCTATATTATTGACTGCAAATTCCTCAATAATTTTTAAATTTATAGATTGTTGAGCTTCCATTGCAGCAAGATAATTATTAGTTGGTATGTAATAAACAAGTTCGAAATTAAGACTGAAGTCACCAAAATCTGTGAAATGACACCTATCAAAAGAAGCATCTTTTGTCTCTTCAACTATTTTTTTTATTATTATTGGAATCAATTTCATAAGTTTTGGAGAGGTTTCATAAACAACTCCTAATTTATGCACTAACCTTCTTTTTTCCATTTGTGCGTAATTCGAAATTATTCCATTTGTAAGGGCGCTGTTGCTCATTACTATTACTTCTCCATTAATACTTCTTATCCTTGAGGATCTTACTCCGACCCTCTCAACCATTCCAAGAACGCCATCAGATTTTATAAACTCACCTTTTTGAAAAGGTTTATCAAGCAAAATTGTTATGTATTCAAAAAACTCCTGAACTGGATCTTTCAAAGCTAATCCTGCTCCAATACCTCCTGCACTGAGTAGAGCCCAAATAGCAGTCATTTGAACACCTATATTTTGTAAGAAAAAGATTGAACCAATAGTCCATGTTAATGCTTTTATTAAAGGAGTAAGTGAAGATATCATTGAACTTATTGAGGAATCATTAATTTTCGATGTCGATTCTGTTAAAGATCTTATTAAAACTTTGTTGAGAGCTTTTATGATTATTATCAATATAAATAATTTCAGGATATTCAATAATACAGAGATAAAAGTTATTTCATCAGCAAAAAAATAGTCAATTGAAAAATAAAATGAGAGGAGAAAGCCTATTGGTTTAATAATTCCAGAGATGACCTCAAAAATAAAATCATCAAAATTTGTTTTTGTACGTTTGGAGATCTTTTTGAAGAATATTTTTGAAAGTTTAGAAATTATTAGCGCCAATAAAATTCCAATAAAAAAAATAGATATTGCCAGAAGGAAGTTTTCAGTAACTAATTTCATATTCAAATAGAACTTAAAAATTTATCTTTAATAAAATTTTAAATTATCTCTAGATAACAAACCAGTCTTGATTTTTCTTTATCTAATTATTATAGTTCTAATTTGTTTAAATTCTTTTCTATCAGCAGTTTTGCATAATTCAAAAATTATTGATTCAGTAGTAGTTAAGATCGCCCCCTTCTGAATCATTCTCTGCAATGCTATTTCATGATCTACCCTATTTCGACTGCTCATAGCATCTGATACGAGAATAACTTCAAATCCTTTTTGTAAACAATCTAAGGCTGTTTGTTGAATACAAATATGCGTTTCGATACCACAAACTATCAAATTTGTAATTTTCTTATTTTTAAGTTCTTCTAAAAATTCTTGAATGTTAGCTAAGCTAAATTCCATTTTCTCAATTTTTTTAAATCCATTATTGGGCAATAATTCAGGTATCGTTGCACCCAATTTGGATGGGTTCTGTTCAGAAAAAAAAATGTTTTCTTCTAAAATTTGGTAGGCATCTATAAGCTTTTTGATGTTTTTGGTTATAGAATCCTTGTTAAATATTGCTCTTATAATTTTTTCCTGAACATCTATTATTAGTAAAGCATTCACTTTTGGTGATAGTTTGTCAGAATATTTTTCATGCCCCTTCATCATTTGTATTTTAAGATATATTCAACATAGTATTTTGAACAACTTTAGTAAACATTTTAAATCAAAAAGTTGTTTTACTCTCATCTAGAGTTATTATTGAGAATAGCCGTGGGTTAATTGTTGTCATTATCCTCTCAATACAATGTCATTACATCTCCTCTTGGAGACGGCTTACATAAAGATGGGAAGAGGTTAACTCCTCAAAGGCTTAAGGTTCTTAATTTATTTGAAAATATTGGTTATGGAAAGCATCTTAGTGCTGAAGAGGTACATGAAAAGTTAGTTAAATCAAGCTCCAAAGTTTCACTTGCAACAATTTATAGAACTTTAAGACTTTTAGTGCAAATGGGTTTGCTTCATGAATTAGAACTCAGTGAGGGCGGACACAGATATGAGTTGCTTAGTAATGACACTCCTGATCATCATCATTTAATTTGTATTAGGTGTGGTAGAACAGAAGAATTCGAAAATGAAGAAGTTTTAGAAGCAGGCAAAGTTGCAGCAAAAATTAATGGGTTTAAACTAATTGAATCCTCTTTAAACGTAAGAGCTATATGTCCTAATTGCATTTAGCAGATTTTAACTTAAAGTACCTCCGCAACTTGATCCTGCACCTGCAGTACAGGCAAAACAATGTTCTTTTACAGCTACCCTGTAGTCAAAAGTAAATGATTCATCCAATAGATCAAAAAGTGTCTTTGGTCCTTTATTCTCTCTGAAATTTATCTGTTGATTAAAGTCACAATCATAAATTTCTCCAAGCCAATTTACACTAATAGTCTTTTTGCACATAAGATTTTCTAAATTATTTTCATTAAAATTTTCTTTTAGTAATTTGTAATAACTATTTAGTTTTCCTTCTCTTCTTAGAGATTCTTCATATCTATTTATTGGCATATTAGTTATTGTGTATAAACTGTTAAAAACAATATTATATTTTTCGAATAAGATTTTTTTATAATCTTTTTCCAATATTTTCTGAGAAGGTGGAAGAATTGGACTTACTGGATTGTAAACAAGATTCAATTGTAATCCATTTTCTTTCTTTCCATAGCCTAGATCATTAAGAATTTTTATAGCATTAATGCTTTTTTCAAAAACCCCAAGACCCCTTTGAAACTCAACATTATTTTTTTCATAACATGGTAGCGAAGCAGTAACTATTACTTTATTCTTTGCAAGAAATTGAGGAAGATCTTCATAACCTTCTTCAAAGAAAATTGTTAAGTTGCATCTATCAATAATATCAATTTGTTTTGTGCTCAAACTAGCTATTAGGTTTTTAAATTCTGGGTGAAGTTCTGGCGCGCCACCTGTTATATCTAAAGTCTTGATTTTGTACTTATCAATTATTTTTGGAATGAGAGATATTATTTCATTGGACATCTTTTCAGTCCTTAGAGGACTTGAATTAACATGACAATGCTTACATGCCTGATTGCATTTATAACCTATATTGATCTGCAATGTTTGTATAGGTTCTTTATATATTGAGGGGAATTTTTCTTTCATAAATCTATTATTTATAAATTGTCATTTGAAAATTCAAAAGTCAACTATTTTTTTTAAAGTTTGATCTCTTATTAGCAAGTTCAATAAACCAACTTATATATTCTTTGGGACCATTTTGAAAAACCAAGTCAAACTTTAAGTTGTCATAAAGATCACTTATTCCTGTTAAACCAGTTTTTTTTGTAGATGGTCTTTCAACTTCGCCAGAACTACTATCCACAAAAATTATTTTATTATTAATACCAAATTCATACCCTAATATTTGTATAAATTCTAAAAAAGATCTGTCACTTCCTCCTCTCAAATAACTCTTTTCACCATTATTTTTTTTTGATGTTATTGTGTCACCAACTCCCACAATCAAAGGCATATCTTCTGATTGAATAGTACTTTTGCATAAATCAATTTTTCCCGTAATAGAATTTGGAGAGTTTCTAAAATTAAAATTACTTCCAAAGGGAGCTTTACCTGTTTTATCCTCAATAAATTTATTTAAAAGAAATAAAACTCCAGAATCTTTAACTGCTCCTTTAATAAGTAATTGTATGTCAGTTGAGCCAATATCATCTTTAGAAGAAGGTTTTATTCTTTCTTTACCATTTTTATTTCCTAAATTTGGTGAAATATGCAGGAAAAATGAGTTTTTGAGACCTTCGGATTCAGCTTTAAAGATGATTTCATTCATCATTTTTTCAAAACTAATTTGAATAAGCTTTCTTTTATCAGAATCATTGTTAACTAAATCAAATAAACTATTGAAATTAATAGTTGGTGAGAAGCGTGTCGCGCATATTGATTTTACTGCGTGAAAATTGATATCTTCTTGGCTAAGTTCAGGGAAAATATTCTTAACTATAAAATTAAACTTTGGTCTTATTAGGCTAGGAACTTTAGATAAAAAATTTAGTTCTTTTTCTGAGACTCCTTCAAAACTTATTTCACCATTGTTGTCTTGATACTCTACGCCACAGGCTGCTAGACCTCTCAAATATAGTTGTTTGTTTTTTGGCTCAGTAGTGCTTCTTAAACTCCTTTCGATTATTCTGTTAACCCCTCTTGGACCTTCATGTTCCCCGCAAGTTAATACAAAGAATTCCTCTGCAAATTCTTTTACTGCATAGATATATTTTGATTCTAATTCTCTATTCATTGGATCTTTAACTAAAGGGATACAAACTCCGTCAATGTCTTGAATAATTAAAATATTTTTAGAAGAAATTAATTGTTTTTGTGCCTTTAAATTACTTGCCAAATATTCCATATTTATAATTATTTCTTTTTTAATTAAATTTCTATATCTCAGTAAAATTATAAATTAAAAAATTCAATATTTATAATAAATAATTTGCTATGGTCAAAAATTGCTTTAATGTAGAAAAATGTTGGTCTTGGTAAGAAATTAAAAAAATTATAAAGAATTTTCAAAATGCAGAATAATTTCATAGAAAACATAAATGATAAAAAATATTTTTATTCATTGATTGAAAATATAGAGAAGATGAAAGTTGGGTTCTACAGTGTCGGTTTATATCCTGCATCATTAGCATACAACTGTGCTATGCATGGAAAATCAAATAATATTCTCTTAGCTCCAAGGGAAGATAGAGATTTGTTAGGTGCTTTCTCAAAAGATGTTCTTTCTGATATGAATAATGAGATTATTGAAAAGATTAAGAGAATGGGACATTATTATTCAGAGGGAAAAAGAAATTCTTTTGATCTAGAAGATCTTCTCTTGAAATGTGAGATAGTTATTCTTGCTTCAAACAGTAATCATATACAAGATGATGTTAAACATGCATTAGAACTAAGAAAAACTTTAAAAAGAGAAAATGTGGTTCTTGGCTGTCTTGTCGGTTCCTTTTGCATTGATAAAAAAAATAAAAACCCTTTTATTCTCTGTAATAAATATCCAAATTTAGCTTTTTTTACAGGATTCCACCGTCATGGAGCTTTACGAAATCCTAATGATAGTTTTACAGCAAATTTCTGTCATCCTGATGCCCTTACTGCCCTAATAGGAGCTCGCATTTTAAATCAATTATCGCCGAAAATTCAAGTTTCTCCTGGAGTTCATAATATTGAATGTCAATATGTAAAATCAATAAAAAATATATCATCCATATTTGCAGGTTTTGTAAATAACTTTCATTCTGATAAGCCAGGAATGCTACCTACCATTAATACGATTTTGTTAACTCAATGTTTAGATCAGGCCGCATCAATATCATTGCAAGTTAGAAAAGAAAATAAATTAGAGAATAAATATCTTTCATTAAAAGAACTTGGTTATGGTGAAGAAATAATTAGTGCAAAGGAAATAATTAATGATAAATTTTGTGAAAAAGGAGATTATACTTTTTCTCAATTAAATGCTGTTAAGGCTGATGTCTTAGGGAGTATGACTCTACCAACTGAAGGAAAACCAACACGGAATTTTCAAGCAGGACAAGTTTTATCAGATATGCTTTTGCAACTCAACAGATGTCCAAAAGATGTCTCAGAATTTGTTAATTGGTGTAATAAATACTCTCTCAGTCAAGGAGGTTTAGAGGGTCTAAAATCTTTAAAATTTTGGCCAGACATTTATAAAGAATTTAAAATAAAAAACAATAGTTGTTCAATGATTAATCTGATTTATTTATGCTTTAATGCTAATTCAGAAGAAAAAAAAGAAATTTATGAGGTTTTAATTAGTTCAGAAGAAATCACTAATTTTTGTCAAGAATCTGTGAAATCTGAATTATCTTTAGAACTAAATCAAAAATTAAAAGAGGATTATCTTTTTAATGATATTGAAAACCTTTACAAGAAATTATTTCTTGGAATAGAGGAAAACGATCGCAAAAAAAATGAATATATTAATCAAATTTCTAAAAAAAATCCTAGTTATATCAATGTATTGAAAATCATAAATAATTATTTTAAAAATTGATTATTTGTTTAACTTACTAAAAAACTAAGTTCTTCATTTATTTACTAATCCTTATCGCGGGGTTAGAATTGTTATGTTTTTAAAAGGTTTATTTTTGAAAAAGGAATTATCACATCGTTCTCATGAACTGAAAGCTCTTGGTTGGAAACAAGAAGACTTATCAAGATACGAAAATTTATGGGATTACAGTCAAAGATGGGGATTAATAAATTTAGAAAGAGAAGACAGACAGTTTTTAAAAAAAGCACAAAATTTACTCCCAAAGATCCAAAATAAAAAGATATCTGTAAAAAAAACTATTGAAGAAAAATCATATTATTTATGGTTAAATTTTTACCTCGATGAAATTAATACTTTTAGTAATTCTAATCTTCCAAAAAATAAACATGGTGTTTGGACACTCTTAATTGAAGAGGAAATCAAACTTCTTAAGGAATTACAACCAGTTATGGGTCTTACTGATACTTTAAAAGCAAAGAATCTATTCGAAAATAGAAAAGAGCTCATAAATAAAGCTTTTTGCGAATTTGACGCTAAAAACAACGATGAGGGATTCAATTTTGATGAGGTTTTAAAAAACTCTGAAAAAGATGTTGGTAAGAATTGGAAATCAATTACTGAAAAAGATCCTGAAGCTAATACAACTTTTCCAATAATTGATTCTGAAAATGTTGACAAACTCAGATCTGCAATAAAAGAGAATTTGAGTACATATATGAAAGATAATTACCCTTCATTAAAAAAGGATTTATAAATATTTATCTTTTTTTTGTTTTTTTTTTAGACTTTTTTAAGTTAAATAGATAATAGGATTATTAAAAAATTTTGAGCAACCAAAAGTTCGAGACTCTTCAGTTACACGCAGGCCAAGTACCTGATCCAACAACAAATTCAAGAGCAGTACCCATTTATCAAACTAGTTCTTATGTCTTTGATAATGCCCAGCATGGAGCAAATCTTTTTGGATTAAAAGAATTTGGAAATATTTATACTCGACTAATGAACCCCACCACAGATGTCTTCGAAAAAAGGATGGCAGCTTTGGAGGGAGGTATGGCAGCACTTGCAACATCCTCTGGTCAAGCTGCTCAATTCTTGGCAATCGTGAACTGCATGACAGCAGGAGATAATTTTGTCTCTACATCTTTTCTTTATGGTGGGACCTACAATCAATTTAAAGTGCAATTCCCAAGATTAGGAATAGAAGTTAAATTTGCTGATGGAGATAGTATCGATAGTTTTAGAAATAAAATTGATAATAAAACTAAAGCAATATATGTCGAATCAATGGGTAATCCTCGGTTCAATATTCCGGATTTTGAAGGACTCTCTGCGTTGGCCAAGGAACATGGAATTCCTTTAATAGTTGATAATACCCTAGGCGCTGGTGGTGCTTTAATAAGACCAATTGATTTTGGAGCAGATATCGTTGTGGAAAGCGCAACGAAATGGATTGGTGGACATGGAACGAGTATCGGTGGGGTTATTGTTGATGCCGGAACCTTTGATTGGGGAAATGGTAAATTCCCACTAATGAGTGAGCCAAGCGCTGCTTATCATGGGCTCGTTCATTGGGACGCTTTTGGTTTCGGTAGTGATATCTGCAAATCTTTGGGAGTACCTGATAATAGAAATATAGCTTTCGCGTTAAGAGCAAGACTTGAATGCCTAAGGGACTGGGGATCCGCTCAAAGTCCATTTAATTCATTCTTGTTATTACAGGGTTTGGAAACTCTAAGTTTAAGGATAGAAAGACAAACTTTCAATGCTCTTGAATTAGCAAAATGGTTAGAATCTAATCCTAATGTAAGTAGTGTGAATTATCCTGGCCTAGAATCTGACCCATATTATTCAAGTGCTAAAAAATATACAACTGGGAGGGGAATGGGTTGCATGCTTATGTTCTCTCTTAATGGAGGTTATGAAAATGCAGTAAAATTTATTGATTCCTTAAAATTAGCAAGTCACCTTGCTAATGTGGGTGATTCAAAAACTTTAGTAATTCATCCAGCTTCAACAACGCATCAGCAATTATCTGAAGAAGAACAATTATCTGCAGGAGTTACTCCCACGATGGTAAGAGTTTCTTTAGGAATTGAGCATATTGATGATATAAAAGCAGACTTCGAACAAGCACTTTCACAAATCACATAGGAAAGGAGATTTATTGGCTTTAATAATTCCTAGTAACTATCACAAGATTAGTGATGTTGAGAAAAATCATATATCTTGGATCGAACCAGAATTGGCAAAAAGACAGGATATACGTCCTCTTAGGATTGGTATTTTAAATATCATGCCTCTAGGGAAGCAGTATGAATTTAACTTGCTACATCCACTTGGTTTATCTCCCCTTCAAATTGAGCCAGTTTGGATAAAGCTTAGAACTCACTCTTATAAAACATGGGATCTGAATCACCTAAATAATCTGTATATAACTTGGGAAGAGGCAAATAATCCAGAACCGTTAGATGGAGTCATTATTACTGGAGCACCTATTGAGCATCTAACTTTTGAGGAGGTTAAGTATTGGGATGAATTTGTGAGGATTGTAAATGAAGCCAGAAATTCTTGTGCGAGTACTCTTGGATTATGTTGGGCGGGCTTTGCGCTGGCTTATTTGGCAGGGGTTGATAAGCAAGTTTTTAATAGGAAATTATTTGGTGTATTCCCTTTAAAAAGTCTTGTTCCTGGACACCCTTTGATGGGTACACAAGATGATGAATTTATATGTCCTCAAAGTAGATTTGCAGGATTACCAGATTTGGAAATGGAGAAGGCCCAAAAAGAAGGGAAATTGAATTTGTTGGCTTATGGAGAAAAAGTCGGATATACAATATTTGAATCTAATGATCAAAAACAACTTATGCATTTAGGTCATCCTGAATATACGGTACATAGAATTATTAGTGAAATTGAAAGAGACAATGAAAAGGGAGATGTTCCTCCTCCTGAAAATTTTGATCCAAATAGTTCAAAAACCGCTTGGAGATCTCATAGGAATTTGCTTTTTCAGCAATGGCTTTGGTTTTGTTATCAACAAGTTAGTCTTAATTAACTTTTTTAATGAGCGCTTTCTAAACCACCTAATCTTTCAAATAAGTTAAGACTTTCTTTATTTAATCCTACAATTTCTACTTTGGAACCACCATTCTGGAACTTTCTAATAATTTGCTCAAGAGCAACAACGCCACTTTGATCCCAAATATGAGCTAAAGACATATCAATTACAATATTTTCAGGATGTTCATGAATATCAAATCCTTGTAAGAAATAAATTTTACTTACAAAAAATAATTGTCCTTTTACTTTGTAGGTAATCAAATTATTTTCTTTAGCTCTTGAAACAGTTATAACTTTTGCGACTTTTCTGCTGAAAAGAATTGCAGCTAATGCAACTCCTGCAATAACTCCAAGTGCAAGATTATGAGGTTTTGTCAGCATTGTAACCGCAAAAGTCATAAGCATTACTGCAGTATCACTTTTAGGAATCTTTCTAATATTTTTTAATCCATTTATATCTGCTGTACTTATTGCGATCGTTATCATGATTGATACTAAAGCAGCCATTGGTATTGCTCCAATCCAAGACTTCAAGAGGATAATCATAATTAGTAGAGATATACCTGAAGAGAGAGTTGATAATCTAGATTTACCACCATTTTCAGTATTCATAACAGATTGCCCAACTAAGGCACATCCGGCCATTCCACCAAATAAGGATGCAACAATATTTGCGATTCCCTGTCCTCTTGCCTCTTTATTTTTATTAGAACTCGTATCAGTTACATCGTCTAAAATGTCTTGAGTTAAAAAGGTTTCCATTAAACCCACGAGAGATATTGCAAGTGAAGTCGGTAAAATAATTCCTAATGTTTCAAAACTAAAAGGTACTTTCCCATTTTCTATTGATCCAAAAGGAAGAGAAATACTTGGTAATCCATCAGGTAATTTACCCAAATCGCTAACTGTTGGGACATCTAGATTCAAGAATATGCTTATCAGAGTAATTATTACTATCGCGATAAGTTGAGATGGGACTATTTTTGTGATTTTTGGAAGCCCATAGATAATTATTAATCCTAGGATTACAAGAATCCAAACTACTGGGATCTGAGAGTTAACTGGATACTGACTCAAAGTTTGTTCAATTAATCCTTTTGATTCTTTAATACCTATTCCTAACTGAGGTAGTTGTGCCTGAAATATTAAAAGCGCAAGTGCATTTACAAATCCACTTAATACTCCCGTTGGCACAAATCGCATTTGGTAGGCAAGTCTTAAATATCCCCAAAGAATTTGAAAAATTCCAGTTAATATTCCAGCTGCAATGAGATATGGTACTCCTAATCCAGGAGCTTGTGATTCTCCATAAGCAACAAGTCCAGTCATCAAAAGAGCTGTTGAACCTGTAGCTGAAGTGATCATCCCCCTTCTTCCTCCAACTATCGCAATTGTTATAGATAAGCAAAATGCACCAAAAAGGCCAACTTTAGGATCTACACCAGCTATACCTGAAAAAGCAATTGCTTCTGGGATCATTGCAAAAGCAACTACTAAGCCAGAGAGAATATTTGACTTTGGATCGTCTAACCAATTTTTAGATAAATATCTTGAGAAATTTGACATTTTAAGTTTCTTTATAATTAAGAAGTTACCTCATAAAGGAGGCAAAATACCTTGTGGGTCAAAAATATTCTTTAAAGTTTTTAATTCATTCATTCTGTTTCCAAAGGCTAATCTAATTTCTTCCTCATGAGAATCCAAATGATTATGCAATTGGGCTAAGTGAATATTTGGATAAAACCTTTTTAGCTTGCTCCAAGATTTATAAATCCATTCCAAAGCGTCTTCTTTTTCTTGAAGATCATTTTTTTTCCATGATGCATATATCCATGGTTTCCAAGTACTTTTTCTATGAACAAAAAAGCTAGAGCCATGATTTAACTTTTTAGTGTTGCAACCTAATTGTTGGGAAGCAACATAACAGGAATTATTAGGTTTATTTCCCATTATTTCTTCCAAACATTTTATGAATATTGGGATATCATTTCTTAAATCTTCTCCAAGAAGACTAATTACCTCAGAATGGTTATTTGCATTCATCTCATACAAATTCAATTCCTTTGGGAAGAAATTTATTTTGTTAAAGTTCTCAAAAAATTGTTTTTCTAGAGCAGGAAATTTGTCTAGAAGCATTAGGTAATCTTCTGTTCTTTTATCCTCTAAATTATTTTTGAGTTCAGCAAAAATATATATGTAAATTTTTTGGGCATAAATCCACTGAAGACTAATATTTTCTGGAAATTCCTCTGATAGTTTTATTATTTCTGAAAGTTCATTTAGATTTACAAATCCCTCAATAACTTGAATTGGATAAGATTGGAAAGTCTTAAGTTCTATTTCGGTAATAATTGAAAAGAAGGGTGCTGCGCCTTTAATTGCTTCCCAAGTCAATTGTTCTTCTGGATTTATTTGATTTTTTTTTAAAGAGATAAATGTGCCATTACCCAAAAAACCTTTTATTGATTCAATATTATCAATGGCTAATCCGTAGGTTCTACTGAGCGGGCTTACTCCACCAGTAAGTATGTAGCCTGCTCCAGGAAGTTTAGAAAGTCCGATTGGAAAACTTCGATTATATTTTTGTAAATGATTTAGTAGATCCCCCATTATTACTCCCCCTCCAATTGTTACTAAATTGGTTTTTCTATCTAGTTGAATTTTGCTGTGATTTTTTCTTAGATCAAGAGTTGTAAAACCATTTTTTGCACAGCTAGAGGTTGTACCTCCACTACATACGCAAAGGTGCTCGAATTTATCCCTAGAATAGTTACCCTCATTAAATAAGGAATTATCAATTTCAAAAACTAATTTTTTTAATTCTGCATCCTTTGAGTTAATATTAGGAACTTCAAGCAAGTTATTTTTTTTCACTACATCATATTGTTCTTTACTATTATGGTATAAGTAATAATTTAAATTTGGATAATTTAGATTCGAAGTTAAGTAATCAAGTCGCGATACTTATCTGTGGACACGGGAGTAGAAATAAACTAGCCATTACTGAATTTCAAGAATTAACTAATTTCATCCAAAAAAGATATCCAAACTTTTTGGTTGAATACGGTTTCTTGGAATTTGCTAAACCTTCGATTGTTGATGCTTTAGACAAGTTAAAAGATCTTTCTATAAAAAAAGTAATTGCAATACCTGCAATGCTTTTCGCTGCTGGCCATGTAAAAAATGATATACCTAGCCTGCTTATGAATTATTCAAGTAAAACAGGAATTGAAATAATTTATGGAAGAGAATTAGGTATTAATAATTTAATGATTAGTGCAGCTTGTGAAAGAGTAAAAGATGTATTTAAACAAAATAATAATCTCAAACCTGAAGAATCATTATTAGTTGTAGTGGGTAGAGGCTCTTCTGACCCAGATGCGAATTCCAATGTTTCAAAAATTACGAGAATGATCGTAGAGGGTATTGGTTTAGGATGGGGGGAAACAGTTTTTTCTGGAGTAACTTTCCCTCTTGTTGAACCGGGCTTGAAAAATGTTGTGAGACTTGGTTATAAAAATATAATTGTTTTCCCTTATTTCCTTTTCTCAGGTGTCCTTGTTACAAGAATAAAAAGGCAAAGTGATTTAGTTGCGTTTAAAAATCCAAATATTTCATTTATACATGCAAAATATCTTTCGTCACAGTCTTATGTGGTCGACACTTTTGTAGAAAGGATTGAAGAAATTCTTAATAACGTAGGTAATAATTTTATGAATTGCTCAACTTGTAAATATAGATCAAATTTATTTGGCTTTGAGAAAGAAGTTGGAATGGTACAAGAAAGTCATCATGACCATGTAGAGGGCTTGGGTATTAGCTGTGATTTATGTGATCCTGAATGTAATGGTACTTGTGAAATACAAAATCAAATCCCAACCCATAATCAAGAAAAATCAGACACAGGAGGAGGTGATTACTTAGAACATGAACATGTAGAGGCTCATCAACATGAACATAATCACCATCACCATAGTATTTATCCAAATTCAAAACACCCTTTAGGACCTGTCACGCTTCGCTTGCCTAATAAAGACTAAATCTTAAGAAAATCCGTTGAAAACAATGAATCACCTGTCTCTTTCTCGACCTAGTCTTAATAGACTCATTATATATAAGTATTCTTAATATAAAATCTTGAAAGTATTTTGAGATAGATTTTCCACAATTTACAGGTTGTTTTCCACGTCCAAATCCACATTGGATTAGAAATGCCAGCATTTTTAAAAAAAAACAGGACTTCAACATTATTGTTGACTTTTCTTTAAGAATTATTCAATTTCCTTATTGAAAAAGGCTGTTTTTATAAAAATCCATTTATAACATGAGTCTCATTTGATAATTTGAAAATTTTCATATCATATATTTTTTGATTTTTTCAGAAAAAAATATCATTATGAATATGCAAGGAAAATAAATTTATGGATCAAATCAGCCAATCAATTTTAACTGATAATAAACCCTTAGACTGCGCTTCAAATAAAGTTTCATTAGAAACAGAGCTTTCAGAAACTCTGTATAACACTATGAAAGATTTCGTATTAAGTAATCCAACTTGGGATCAATATAAACTTATAAATTCAGCATTAGCTACTTTTCTAGTTCAAAACGGATGCACAGATAATTCTGTATCAGAAATTTATTTAAATCAATTATTTACACCTTCTAAGTCTTTTTAATATTTAAACAGGCTCTTCTACTTAAGGCCATCATCGTAAGTGTTGGGCTTTGCCAGGATGATGTGGGCCAGCATGCTCCATCTAGTACTAGCACATTCTTACATCTCCATAATCTATTAAATTTATCAACTACGCTATTTTCTTCATTTGCCCCCATTGGTGCTCCCCCTACCTCATGAATGTAATATCCAGGAGGAGGAGGACCATCTGAAAGTGCTATTAAATTTTTTGTAATTAAACTCCCTAATGGGATATTGATTAGTTCATTAATATTTTTTATTTCTCCATTAGCAGCTTTAATTGATTTTCGTATTGTGTTTTCCATATGTTTAGCCATGTTTAACTCATTTTCGCTCCATTCGAATTCAATGTATGGAATTGGGATCCCCCATTCATCTGTTTTTCTCGAGAGAGAAACTGAGTTTTTCTCTCGAGGAAGGACTTCACCATGGGCGATAAGAAAACCAATGGATGTGTTTGTGTCTTTTTGCAGAAATTTAGGTATCCCCAATCTATCAATTGCTCCCCAGATTCCATAACCTCTAAGGAAATTTATGTTGTCAATTTTTGGTAAATTTGAACCGAATGGAATAAAGAAGCTGCCTGCTCCAGAAAGATCGTGAAGATTATCTAACAGTTTTCCTGAGTTTTTTGTTTTTGGGAGTGAAAAAAATCTACAGATAGATATATGGTCCATAAGGTATTTACCTAATTTTCCAGAATTATCTTTAAAACCTGAGGAATTTGATTTATATTCTGAGTTCAGCAATATTCTGAGAGTTGAAATTGTTGATGCGCAAAGGAGGATTAAATCACAATTTAATTCTTTTTTGCATCCATTTTCTAAGTTTACAATCGTTAGTTTTGATGCAAGCTCTGTTATCTTGTTAATCTCAAAAGACTCCACTAAGTGATTAGAGACTATTTGTACATTTCCAGTATCTAAAGCTTTTTTTAAAGTGCTTCCTACACTAGAGGACTTAGGCCATTCTTTATCTTTTACTGATGAATTACGGTCAAAGCCTCTTGATTGGATAAATGGATAGTTTAATTTTGATTTAACTTTGCCGCCAAAATCTTTTTCGTTTTCTGTTAGAGGTATTTCACCAATATATTTGCCGTTTGGGACTTCCTTAATATCATCTTTTCGTCCATAGATTCCACAGAAACTTTCAATGAAATCATAGTGAGGGGACAATTCATCGTATGAAATAGGCCAGTTTGGTCCGAATCCGTCTTTTTTAGCAGGTTGAAAATCTTCTGAAGAAAGTCTTAGTGTTATGCCTCCCCAAGTTAGTGATCTCCCCCCAAATTGTTTGCCTTGAGTCCAAAGGAAGGGTTTTTTCTTGGGGAAGTCATAAGGATGTTTCAATTCATTTGAATATAAATCAGGATTATTTTTCCAATAACCGGGATGTTGGCATTGATTGGCATGTTTTTTTGTTAAGACTCCTGATAATCTTTTTAATGTATTCTGGGGCTCATAATTACTAGCCTCAAGCCTTTTAATTTTTGGTCCTGTTTCTATTACTAAAACTTTTATCCCCTGTTCTGCCAATGTAAGTGCTGCTATTCCTCCTGTAGCACCGGAACCAACAACAATTGCATCATACGGATTTATATCCAAAACCTATTTCATGATTTATAATTTCAATTAATATAGCATTCAGTAAATAATTAATTTTTAGATTTCAGCTTAAGAAGTTAGAATTTGTTGAAATACTATTCAAAAAATGAGGTTTATAACTATAACTGTTTTAATAATTGTTTTAACTCTCCCTTCTAGAAGTTTCGCTGCATTGGATTATGGTAAACAATCCTTAGTAGGAGCAGATTTCTCTGGATCTGATCTAAAAGGAGCAACTTTCTATTTGACTGATTTACAAGACGCAAATTTATCAGATTGTGAGCTCCAAAATGCGACTCTTTATGGAGCAAAACTGAAAGATACTAATTTAAGTAACTCCAATTTAAGAGAAGTAACATTAGATTCAGCTGTTTTAGATGGGACAGATTTATCAAATACTAACTTAGAGGATTCTTTTGCTTATAGTACACAGTTTGAAAATGTAAAAATCCAAGGCGCAGACTTCACAAATGTTTTTTTGCCAAAAGATACTGTTAGGAAATTTTGTGAAAGTGCCTCTGGGACTAATCCATTCACAAATAGAGAAACAAGAGAAACTTTAGAGTGTGATTACATTTAAATTTATGCACATAAAAGTTCTTTTTTAATTTTTCTTCGTTTATAAAGTGATCTTCCAATAGGCCAACCTAATGTAGACAAGTGTCTCATTAAAGGACTTGTGTATTCGAAAAAAAGATTGTCTGAATATTTGATACCAAATTCTTTTAGAGTGGTTATTAATAAAAATAGATCTTTCTTGTTGCCTTTTTTCATATCCAATAAAATTAATGCTTCACTAGATATTCTTTTTTCTAGGACCTTATCATTTTCAGCAAAACCAACTTTAAGTGAATTAAATTCATCAGAATAAAGAGTATAAATTATTCCATCTTTGAATTTATCTGTAGAATTATCTTCATTAAAACTTGATAATATTAATGCTTTGTATCCTTTTATGATTTTTTTGTTGTTCATAATTATTTGATTTTATTCTGAGCTATTTCATATTTCTCTAATAAATTGTTTACTTCTGCCAGTGCAATCCTTTTTTGACAGGCTGAATCATATCTATTTACTGCTATTGAAGGTATTGAACCTTTGCTTTTCATTTCCCTTATACCAGTTTCTAAACACTGGAAAGCAACGCTCGATAGATCACGGCCCTCTGCGGCGGCCCAAACCTTTAAAAGATAAGTAAGATTTGATGGTACTGAGATTTGTACTTTGTTTGAATTTGAAGTATTTAATGCAATATCATCAAGACTAATTTCTTTAGAGGAAATAGTTTCTTTTACTTTTCTCTTCAAAAATTTTACTTGGCTTGTAGCATCCTCTTTATTCTTGAATTTTTTTTCTATTTCAAAAAACTCTTCTTCAGAACTAATTAAAGCTTCTAATGCCCATTTAGCATCATCTTTTGCAATAGCTGTGCTATCAAGCCATTCATCTCTTATTTTTGACCAATTATTAGGCATAAGCTTTATGCGATAACTCTACAATAGTTCAATCTGAATAGATTGTCTACAGATTTTAAACAGAATTAATTTTGATTATAGATAGTTTAAAATTGAGCTAATTTTCTTATGGTCACTATTAAAATAAATAGTGTTATTAAATAATTAAAACTTTTAAAAAATCTTTGCAGTATGAATGTATAGGTCGTTTGCAGTAGAAACTTTTTCTCTTACTTCCAGTGCTTTTGACGATTTATTAGATAATTTACTTTTTTTTTAATAAGTAATTGGTTAATTAAATAAAAGATGTTTCGGAGTTTTTAATCTCTTTCAATAAGTTCAATTTTATATCCATCAGGATCCTCAACAAAAGCTAAGACAGTAGCCGATCTGACACCGCTTTACATAAAGGGAGCTATTTCCTTAAACTCTAGTATTTGCAATACATTTCAAGCAAGTAAAAATATAAAAGTAGTTTATTTAAATCTTATTTTATGTTGCTTGATGTTAAGGAAAGAACACGCAAAGTGGATGCTTGCCCCACTATTCAAACTCGTGTAACTGAAGAAATTTTTAAACAATTTAGTAAGTTAGCTGAACATTACAACTGTTCTAATGCTGAATTACTAAGAGCATTAATTGATGACGGCCTTAAAAGACATAAGGAGGTTATCTAATGCCAAATAAAAAAAGCCCTGACTTTCATCAAGACTTTTCCGCTATACCAATTATAACTTCGGATGCAATCAGATCAGATTCTAAGAAGTTAGTTGATGACTATTGTAATTTGTTTGAAAAAGAGCCAGATAAAGCAATGGCCTCATTAGTTGAGGATGTTTGCGTTCACACTACAATTTTGGCTCAACTACAACAAGCCATTTATGTAAGGCAAGATCAATTAAAGAAAATAATTGCCGAAAAAGAGAAGTATCAACAAGAGAAAGAGGCTGCCGAAAAGGTAAGAATTGCAGAAATAAGTAAAAGGCTTGAGAAGCTAGAGGATTATTTCAATAGAAGGATGTGAGTTAATGCAATATTCATCCAAAAGGAATCCTTGCCCAGTATGCGGAAGAAACAAGGACAGCGATTGCCGTTGGAATGATGAGGTCATGTTTTGCCATTGCGGAAGTAGTTTTGCACCTCCTCAACATTTAAAAGTTGGAGAAACTTTAATTGTTAATGGTCTGGAATGGGCATTAGTAAAAACTGATGCTGGTCACTCTGGAAGGGCTTTTGTATTTAAACCTCACAGGCAATTAGAAAAGACTTTTAATTATTCTCCTCATATATATAAGGAGCAAAAAGCAAAAAAAGACGAACTTTTTAGAATTGCCATACAAGCCTTTGAAGACTTCTTAAAGGTAAGTAAAGCAGCTCTAGATGCTGGTAACTTTCAAGAATGTACTTTGGAAGAACTACGAAAAGCTAAAAAGTTAATTGAACGTGCAGTAACAGAGGGAAAAGAACTAAAACAAATAATGCTCCAGATGCAGCGAAATGATAAAAGATACTCAGACTATTTAGAGCTAATAGATCAACGCAATAAAGAAATTAACTATTTAAAGAAAAATGCTGACAGCTTTTGCTGGGAACACTTAGGAGAAATCGAATGACAATGAAGCACCTAGATTATGACTTGCCTCCAGAAGGACAAGCAAAAGTTTTAAGGGTATTAAACAAGGAAGTTTTGCAGCCTGTAACTATGGAGCAAAAGTTAGATAAATTAGAAATTGAAATTTTTAAGCTATTTCAACCAGAGTGCCAGATAAAACCTTTAGACAGAATTTTAGTTATGAGAGATTTTTGTCTAAAAGAAGGATTAAAACTTACTGATACTGAGATAAGGCAAAAGATTTGGCAGGGTAGGCGGTTAATGGAAGGAGCTGTAGAAAGTTATAAACCTAACCAGCTATTAGATGTTCCAGAAGAAACTTGGGCATGGGAAGGAGTAATAATGAGTGCTGATGCAAACTTGCTAATAAGTCTTCCAAAATGCGGAAAAACTACATTAATTGTTGATCTGATCGCTACTTGGTCTAGAGGTAATGACGAATATTTAGGACACAAACTAATTGGCAAATGCCCTCCTGTCGTAATAGTCGGAACAGATATGACGTTAAGCCGTTGGCTTCCGCTACTACAGCGTTTTGGATTAGCTGAAAAAGTAGGAGACAAGATGCAGTTTTTTGAGCCAATCGTACAATTATTTGCAGCAAATAACCCTCTACATCTAACTCAAGAAGGATTAGAAAGAATTGCTGAAATAGCTAGAAACAATAAAGGAGCTTTATTTTTATTTGATAGTTTTGCCAAGTTAGTTGCCCCTTTAGGTTTAAAAGAATCTTCTGAGGATATAGCTCATCCTTTGGCAGATTTACAGGAAGTCTTAGCACCTTATAAATGTACTTCTATAATTATTCATCACTCAGGAAAAACTAAAGAAGACAGTCCAGTATTAGCAAGTCGAGGAAGTACAGCATTAACCGCAGCAGTATCACAAATAATTAGTTTGAGCTGGTTTAAAAGGGAGGAGGATAGGCAAGACAAAAGAATATTGATGAGGACGCAAGGTAGGGCAGAAGATGTACAGCTTTTAATTAGTCAAGATAACTCTGGATGGATGTTGGAAGGAAATGTAGCTGACGAGCTAAAAAAAGACGAATTTAATAAAAAATTAGAAAAATTAACTGATTCACAGGCTGATGTATTTGAAGTTGTACAAGCTGCTAATGGTATGGAGGTTACTGCTTCTGATATACAAAACCAGTTAAACATTGCCTCAAAATCGGGAATAAGAATTTTACAGGCATTAGCTAAAAAAGGCTTATTAATACAAAACAAATCCACTACTCCAGAATCTAGAGGCTCAGTTTTAACTTTTAAAATCAAACCACTTCTTTGAGGTCTGTGAGGTCATGCGTTTTGTGTGTTTAGTGAGGGCAGTTATATATCTAACCGCACAAACCTCACAAACTACATGGGTGCACTAACCTCATTTAATATAACTAAACTCACAAACCGCACAAACCTCATTAATTAATAATTAGTAAATAAGATTATGTTACGAAATTGTAATATTTAATTAGAGGCAAATAGGCTGTAATTAGTGCAATTTAGAGCTTTTTAGAGGACATTTAATGTTAATAGAAAGTAATTAAAAACAAATACGGACAAGACGCTAATTACACCAAGTAAATATAAACAAATAGACAGTTTTTTAGCTCAGAATTGTATAAGTTACATAAACATTATGCGTAGACCGCATAAGACAGGAAACAAAGCTCCAGATGAACCTATTAGGTCAGAAGATGCTTTGCAATCTGCACAATATAGACGCTATTTGCGTGAGCAATTAGAAGTCGAACTCGGACATTATCGAGACTAACTATGGAAACAGTAGAAGAAATAACGCTGCAAAGACGTTATTTGTCTCTAGTTGATGAGACAGAGGAAGATCAGGCAGACACTTTAAAATTTTCTTTTTCTAGTGAAAAGCCTGTAAGTCGTTATGCCTTTGATGAAGTCTTAGACCATAGCGAAGACAGCGTAGACATGACCCGACTTAATGCGGGTGCACCTTTACTTTTTAACCACAATCCAGACAAACCTATTGGTGTTGTTCAACGTGCTTGGTTAGATAATCGCAAAGGTTATGCACGAATTAAGTGGGGAACTTCCCAACTAGCGGAGGAAATTCGCAGGGATGTCGAGAACGGAATCCTTAAATCAATTTCGGTCGGCTATCGAATAGAAGAAGCTGACACCGAAGAAAAGTATGGAGTTGTTAGGGCTACAAGTTGGACACCCTATGAACTAAGCGTTGTGACTATTCCAGCCGATCACTCGATTGGTATTGGTCGGTCGATCGTTCAACAAGAAACTAAAAAAACACCAAAAAAGGAGGTTAAAAAAATGACTCAAGCAATTCAAACCATTAATGATGGTTGGTCTGACTACGAAAGAGAATCTAGGAATTTTTCTATCGTTCGTGCTTTACAGGCAAGTGTTAGCGGTAACTGGTCTAATGCTGGTTTAGAAAGAGAAGTACAGCAAGAATTATCTCGTGTAAATGGCAGAGAATCACAAGGAATCTTTGTACCAGATAATGGTTGGGCAACTAGAGACTATACAAAAGGGTCATCTACACAAGGACAAAAATTAGTAGGTGTTGACCATCTTGCCGACAGATTTATAGATGTTTTAAGAGCAAGATTAGTAACTGCCGAAATGGGTGCAACATTTTTGCCTGGACTTGTTTCTGACGTTTCAATTCCTAGAAGAACGGCTGGAGGAACAGCTTACTTTGTAGCTGAAGGGAGCAATGTTACTGAAAGTACTGGCACGTTCGACAGCATTTCAATGTCGCCAAAAGTTATGGGTGCATTTTCTCAATTTAGTTACCTAATGCAGTTGCAAGCTACACCTGAAATTGAAGAATTAATTAGACAAGATTTTGTTGCTTTATTAGCTCAAAAATTAGATCAAGTTGCAATCAATGGCGGAGGCAGTAACGAGCCAAGTGGCATCCTTCAAACTTCTGGAATTGGCAGCGTGGTTATTGGGTCAAATGGCGGTGCGATCACTTTGGACAAAATGCTCGATCTTAAGCAAACAGTTGCAGTAGATAATGCAGACATTCCAACTGCTGGCTTCCTAACTAATACAAAAGTTGAGAACGCTTTAAGCAAATTAAAAGATGGAAATTCCGCATATTTATTAAACCCATACGGAACAGAAATTGGACAACAACAATTTGCTGGAAGAAGTTTGATGATCTCAAACAACGTGCCTTCCAACCTTACAAAAGGTAGTTCAAGCGGTGTATGTTCAGCAGCAATTTATGGTAATTTCTCAGACTTGCTTATAGGTCTTTTTGGAACTTTGGAACTACTCGTAGACCCATACACACAATTCCAATCTGGCGGTGTTGGCATAAGAGCTTTACAAGGTGTTGATGTTAAAGTTCGTCACCCAGAATCCTTCGGTGCAATCTTAGACATTACAACATAATTTTTTAGAGGCAGTTAAGTTTTGGGTGTTTTGTTTCTTCGCACCTTCTTCCATAGTTCGGGCATAGTAGAACGAGCTTTTCTGCCTCTAATAACCCATTCTCAATAAGGATTTATCTGCCATATTTTGACACCCTATATATGGCAAATAGGTTCTTATTTTCGCTTTGTCTGTGGGTAATTTCGAGCCCCAAATTTTCAGCAGGCAGCTCCTCCACATATAGTGGACACTTACAATTCTCAATAAGGCAAAATAAGCAAAAATAAGGGCATATTATACCGCATAAATCCAGTTAGCAACTACTTTCTCATTTATCTCTAAATCGGTGTAAAAATGAAACCAGTTAATGTAAAACTTACAATTTCTGAGGCTGCTAGGGAGCTTGGTTACAGCTCCAGATCACAGCTTTATAACCTGATAAAAAAAGGTTACTTAAATAACTATCTTTGGATAGATGAGAAGGGCAGAAAGTTCCTAGAAATGCACCCTGTAGGTCGTAGAAAATTAAAAGATTATTTACCAGCAATAATTAAATGGAGATCGGATTGCGTACACCTAAAAAGTTAACTGTC
The DNA here is from genome assembly GCA_003281715.1 of Prochlorococcus sp. AG-347-B23. Lineage (GTDB taxonomy): Bacteria > Cyanobacteriota > Cyanobacteriia > PCC-6307 > Cyanobiaceae > Prochlorococcus_A. The sequence goes on along the minus strand of QCBE01000013.1, from coordinate 11,753 downwards.
TACTATATGCAAAGTTGACGCTAAACAATATTTGACCTTTCAGACGACCCACAAATATAAGTAAAAAAAGAACCTAGTCTCTTTCTATTAACTCGATTTTATAGCCGTCAGGATCTTCAACAAACGCTAAAACTGTCGTACTGTTTTTCATAGTTTTTGGCTTTGTTGTAACTTTACAGCCGTTATCTTCTAGCCCCTGACAAATGCCATGAATATCTTTTACACCAATAGCAATATGTCCGTACTTATCTCCAAGCTCATAATCTTCTGATTTTTTGCCCCAATTATGAGTTAGCTCAATTACTGCATTTTCTTTCTCAGAACCATAACCAACAAAAGCTAAAGTAAATTCTCCATGCGGATAATCTTTTTTTCTAATTAAATTCATTCCTAATCTATTTACATAAAAATCTATAGATTTATCTAAATCTCCTACCCTCAACATTGTGTGAAGAATCCGCATCTTAAATTATGAACCTAAATTTATTATCTAAAATTTTATAGCCATCTGCCAAAAACCATAACTTCCGTAAGATTTTTCTCTTATCAACTGTAATTTTCTAGAATTTATTTTTACTACTATTCCGTCTGTTGGATATTCAGTAAATAGTTTTTTATTTAGCCATTGCTTTCTAAAGATTTGGATTTGGCTTGTGAAATTACAGTAAACATCTTTTGGGGTTGAGAAACCATGTTTTTTAAGATGCTTCTTGGCTTCATGTTGGTTAAGTCTTGAATTAAGTATTTGGAAACCGCAAAAGCTGATACCTTCTCCAGACCCTTCACGAGCTCGGAGGAATCCAGATGCAATTCTTTGGGAAAAGTTGGGAGCTCTATTGGGTGCATATAGTTCGCCTCTAACCTGAAAAATTCCCTGAATAGGAAGTTGGTTGGGTATGTCTTGAATCTTTGCAATTTTGCTTGTGACATCTAAACCTTTTCTTGATATTGCCTTTTCTAAGTTGCCATTTCTATATTGCAAAGCAATAGCACAACCATCAATTTTAGGTTCAATTAATATTTTGGTATCAGGCAATAAACCTTCTATAAATTCCTCAATCTGATCTTTAGGAAGTGAAGGCAAAATTAAATTATTTTTGGCAATAAAATAATCACAATTTGGGTTTACTCTTAAAAGATTTTTCTCTAGTTGGTCAAACTGTTTATCTGTAATCAGGGCATTTCCTGACCGATAATTTTCGTCATACCATTTAACTCTTTCTTCTAAATAACTGCTCATTTTTTACCTCTGGGAAATCTAACGTCATATCCTTCTTCTAAGCTCATTTTTTTATAATCTTCTAAACGCTTTTCCTCTGATTCAATTACTTGTTTTTTATCAACACCAAGAGCAACTAAATCTTCAACACTTTGATCTAATCCTCTATATTTGCCAGTTATAAAATCAAACATTCCAATTCCAACATGGAACGCATAATTTTTATGAGGTGTTTTTCTGGTTTGTCTTTGCTTAAAAATATCGACTTGTATTGCCATTCCCATTTCTTTAAGCCAAGAATTAAATTTAAATCTTTCTTGAACATCAAACCGACCTTTATTAATAAAGTTTTTAACTCTTTTCTTAATATCATCTTCTAAACTTTTGCCAGTTTTTTTCCTTTTTAAATTTTGTATATCTAAGTTAGCTCTATTATATTTTTCAGTTAATTCATCATATTTTTCTATAGCCTGATTTTTCTTTTCTCTAAGATTTTGAGGTAATATTTCTCCTTGTTCAAAATATTGTTCTTCGGCTGTTTTATATTTTTCAATCTGATTAGATACTTTGTTTCTTTCGTTTAAATATCTAGTTCTTTTATCTTTTTCAACTTGTATGTCATTTTCATGCTTTTCATCTGTAAAAAACTCAGCCCATCTAAAATTCTGGATTTTTTCAAGAATAGCTAGTTCATTATCTATCCCATTGTGTAATTGTTTATAAGCAGCAGCATTAGTAACTGAACAAATATTAGAAGTCTGATTTCTTCCGACAGAACAATGCAAACTAAAATATTCAACTTCTATCTTTTCGCTATTTTTAACATTAAATTCTTTGCAGACTAATCTTTTAACACCAACAACTTCTATACGACCTCCGCAACATCCACAAAAAATAGAGCCTTGAAATAAATTAACTACTTTATGATGAGCAGATTGGGGAACAGTATTAGTAACCCTAGCTTGCTTGGCTTTTTGAACTAAATTAAATTGCTCTGGAGTAATAATTGCTGGATAAATACCAAAATAAGTTTTACCTCTAAATACTTTTTCTCCTAAAACACTTCTATTTTCTAAAATGCAATGTCTAATAACATTTCTACCAAACCATTCATTTTTAAATCCAATCGGATTCTTAATGCCTTGATCTTTTAAAGTTCGTTCAATCTTTTTTACTCCCATAGTTTCAGCCATAGTAAATATTTTTCTCACTATTTCTGCTTCTTCTTCTAAAACAATAAATTGCTTTCTTTTCTCATCAAAATTAAGCCAAAAAGGATAAAGGCCATGTTTTGTCCCTTTTTCTCTACCTTTAAAATGATCTAGTTTGCCATTTTCTAGATTTTCTTGAACAGCATCAAAAGAACCTACTATTCTTTCTTGTTTTGTTTGCCATTCGATAGAGGCTTGCATCATGCCTCCTAAAAGTTGAAACCATGCAGGGTCATTCCCTTTACCATCAAATACTTTTCCTCCGTATTCAGTAAAAGCAATAGTTAAACCAGATTTAAAAATTCTAAGTAGTAGTTCTAAAGAATCTTTAGGAATTTCTCTTGATAGCCTCGACATGGATTCAACAACTAAACAAGTGCCAAAGGGAATTTCTCCTTTTTCTGCTTTTTCAATAATTTTGTTTAATGCCCCTGCTTTACTGTTTTTGCCTCTACCAGATATTCCTAAATCTTTAAATTCATCTAAATTCTCATAATCGTTATTTCTTTTCAGCCAATCTTGATATGCTTTTTCTTGTCTTTTTATGCCACTACCATCTAACTGATCTTTAGTACTTACACGAACATAAGACAGGGAATATTTAACAGCAATTTTTATCGCTTTACTCTTTGAAACAGAAGGTTTTACAAGGCTTTGAGCCATTACTAGATTTCAACTTAAAGCTAGTATGGCACAGGTTTTTACTTATGACAAAAGGGGTGTATTACAGTAGAACTGTTTTTCATTGTTTTAGGTTTTGTGGTTATTTTACAACCATGATTTTCTAATCCCTGGCAAATAAGGTGAATATCTTTTACTCCAATAGCAATATGACCATATTTATCTCCAAGCTCGTAGTCTTCTGACTTTTTATCCCAGTTATGAGTAAGTTCAATTACTGTATTTTCTTTTTCAGAACCATAGCCAACAAATGCCAAAGTGAATTTCCCATGAGGGTAATCCTTTTTTCTTAATAAATTCATTCCTAATTTATTAACGTAGAAATCAATGGATTTATCTAAATCTCCAACTCTCAACATTGTATGTAGAATACGCATTTTGTATTATAAACCTAAATTAATTATCTAATATTTAATAGCTAACTGCCAAAGTTGATGTTTCAAGGGTAAGTTTTGAATTAAGTACGGAAAAATTAGGTTAAAATATGAGTACTAGATTTCAACAATATATTGAATCAAATATTCCAGAGATTCTCATCAGTATTTTTGTATACACTGCCCTTAAAGGCGTCAATACCATTTGGATATTATTTGTTCTATAAATATTCTTTTTTAAAAATATTATTATTCCTTACTTTTCCAATAGCAATTATTGAAAAATCATTACCTTTTGGCAGTTTTTTATTATTTATAATATTGTTTGCAGGATTAGCGAGAAATCCAAAAGTTCCCTATTTCGTTAGATACAACGCATGCCAAGCATTACTCATGGATATTGCCTTGATAATAATTTCATACCTTATGAGAATATTCCCTATAGTTGAACTGGGCTCAATTATTTTTATATTTACACTTTGCATTTTTATTTATTCCATTTTCCAATGTATTTTTGGAGTTGAACCGGAAATTCCCTTAATTAGTAAATCTGTAAGAATGCAAATTTAAAGGTTTTATAGATTTCCTAATTTTTTTCAGCACTCATTCAGTATAGATTCCCATCTTTGTTGACTCGCTTTTATTGCTTTCATTGGTGGATTAGATCCCTCTACTTCAAAGGCTTTAATCAACGATTTATTAGCTAATAAGCCTAGTCTTGCCGCCTCTCTTTGTCTAGTGCATACTTTTTTTCTTGAACCATCTTTTAGGCTATTTTCAATTTCTTTAAGAATCTGGCTAGCTTTATTAGATTTAGAATAAAAATCATTCATATAAACATCAAGTGCAGTATCGGCAAGAATTTGAACTGGGGAGATGATGGCAACTAAGAACACTATAAAACTTTTAAATATAAATATTTTCATAAGAATCTTAAGTAAATTTTTTGCTAGATCTTTTTAATACTAGATAAAAGCTAAGAACGCTTATTGTTGCCGAGGGCCCTATTAAAATATGCCAAAATTGATTGCCACTAGTAGAGAGATTTGTTCCAAAGAAAGTTGTAAAAACAATACCAAATAATGGGTATAGGATAAAAAGCCAATCTTTAAAAGTTCTTTGCCAATTAATTATTAGAAAAATACTTATAATTATTTGAAAAAGAAGAGTTATCGTTTTATTAAATAGAAAATATGAGATTATGGAACATAAAGAAATACAAAAGTTAGTCTTTTGAATAAATTTATTTTTTATGACTGAAGTTGATAAGCATGTGAGACCTAAAGAAAGAAAAGAATAAAATAACCAATTAAATAAAGAAGAATGATCAACGTAAATCCAGTAGGTTTGAGTATGATCTATCATTTCAGAAATTGCCGCTAACCCTAAAAAGATAAAACCAAAAGGTATCAATTTGTATTTACTTATGTGCTTGAATTTATTTATCGATTTAATTCCTAAGACTATTGGAATAACTGCTGCTTGAAAATGGGCTAACAATAAAATTGAAAAAAACAAAATAATTCTTAAACTAAATTCATCTTAAATTTAAATAAAAAGCCAGTTACAATTTATCTGAGTAGGGACAAATACCATTTCCCAACTACTAGAATTAATACTGTAAGAACAAACGGAAAAGCAGGATATTTTGTTTGAAAATCTGCGGGTGGCCATGGAGACCAAGATATTAATCTTCCTTTAGGTTCATTAGAAGAAGTCAACTTTTTTGGTTTTAATGACTTATAGGTATTATCTGCGAACCCCTTATTCATTATCTTGTTTATTAAAAATCAAATAATAGCAAGAATAAAAAAGAAGAGTGTAAAATTTGCTGATAAATTTGTATTTTTGGGGCTTTAATACTGCCAATTACTAATAAAGATAGTTTTGTTTAAGCTTGGCTTTTAAAGAAGTAAATCCGAATTAAACCATTTAAATTTATCTGAAATTATTGAGGATTGCCTTTAATAAATAATTTGAAGTTGTTCCAAAAATGTAAAAATATCCCAGTTGAAAGTAAAAATTCATAAATTTCTAAATCATTTCTTATGTGTTCGACTGTAGAAGCCCATGAGATCTCGTAATAGAAGATATATAAAGCTGTTATCAAGAAAAATAAGCTTAAATTTTTTCTGGGCATTGAATTCAAATATGGCCATTTTCTCCAACCTATCCAACCAAATAAAATACAAATTGCAATCAAAATAGGATCAAGAAAGAAATCATGAAAAAAAGGAAGATTATGTAAATTAGTTTCACTTTGAATACTTATTTCTGTTAAAGAATTAATTGAAAAACCTGTTATTCTCTCACCCCAACTTATTTCCTCAGCTGCAACAAAGAAGCAAAAAACACTGAGAAGCAACCAAATAAATGAATTTTTTGTATTTTTATTTTTACTTTTGAAATAAATAAAAATACCAAATATTGAAGATATTAAGTATTCAAAAAACTGAAGCCATTCCAAAGGACCGTCTTCTATTTTTAATAAATTGAACCATGTTAAACCAATAATATTTTTACCATAAGGAAGAATATAAACAAATCCATAAATAAAAAGTATGTAATAAAGGGGGAAAAGATTAACTTCAGGATTAATCTCACCCCACGGTGTTTTAATTGATTTCAAAATTAAATTAAAATTTATAAAAATATTCTATAACAAGCCCCAAAGGGGAAAATTAAAAACATCTTTCCATATGTAAAAATAATTAATAAAAAAATGCCTTTCTTTCTAAGCACTTTGGATAATAAAGAAAATAGTAAAGTAGTAAAAGTATGCCCCAAACAGTGAATAAAATATTACCGATTTCTTATGTATACCCGATGATGCAATGAAATAGCTTCCTAGAGAGAAAGGCAAAATTGGGAAGGTACGTATTATCAAGATGAAAATTGGTTTGAAAGTAATTTTTTCAAATATATCTTTTAGTCGATGATTTCTTATGTTTTTTATAAAGGGAATTTTTTTTGAAAATATTAAGTTTGTTTTTCTGAATAATATGATTTGAGCAACCCCTAAGATAGTTAGGATTGGTGCAAAAAAAATAATATATTTTAAACCAAAAAACTTTATCAATATAAAGTCAAATACTATGGATAAAGGTAATCCAAGAAATATAGAAATAATATTTATGAATATCAAATATCTATATTCAAAGTCTATTATTAAATTCTCAAAGCCATTACTAGATCTAAGAAAAAAAGCAAATAAATAAATGATTACATAAAAAATAAAAAATTTTAATATGGTTGATTTAAAATTTAAATTTTTTCTAGACATATTAAATTAAAGATCCCAAAATACCTATCAAAGAAGATTTTTTCAAAATTTCTTGTTGCTTTAATTAACTTGCCAATTCTTGTATTGAAAGAGTGACCTCCGGTTAATAAATAAGAAAATGGCATCATATTCTTTTTATGAATTAAAGAAAACATAGGAAATAATTTTTTAAATTTTTTATAATCCCTCTCAAAAATTATCCATGAAAGTGCTTGATTTGAGTCTAATAGTGGATCTTTTGATTCAAATTTCCAATCGATTTGTCTTGTATCAAAGGGTTCGTGTCCTACAAGTTTATACACCAATCTACTCCAGTAATTATTGCTTGGTTCAATCATGATTATTCTTCCTCCCACCAAAAGGGACTTTTCTGCTGATTTTAAAAATAATTCTGGGTCGTTTATGTGATGAAAAACATTAACAAGGATTAAATTTGATAATTTGTTTTCAAATTTTTTTCCTATATCCATCGCATTAAGTTTGAAATCAGTATTTGAATTTAAAAAAACATCTGTTTTTTTTATACTTTTATTTATCTGATCTATAAAACTTGCACCGCATCCCAATTCAATATTAATTCCTTCTATTTCTGAAAGAAGCTTTGAAATAAGTTCATACCACTCAGTATAAATAAAACCTAATGCTTTATTCGACTTTTCAAAACCAATTCTATCTTCTGTAATTATCTCACCTTTATTTGACATGTTTTTACTTAGAAATATTATTCAAGATTTTGAATTTTGACATAACTTATAAAAAGTTTCTATATTCAATTTTAAGATTTAAGAAATTAATTTTAATGACGGAGGGGGTGGGATTCGAACCCACGGTGCCCTTGCAGACACGCTAGTTTTCAAGACTAGAGCCTTAAACCACTCGACCACCCCTCCAAGCAAAAATTATTAAATTTTTAGCCTTTTAATTATAACAAAAGGTGGTTAATTTTTTCGGAAACAGTTCGGAAAAGTATTTCAAGTTAGATATTAAAGCTATTGCCATAACTACCCTTAAATCTAGCTTTCAAGACTAGAACCTTAAACCACTCGACCACCCCTCCAACAAGTTATTTAATTGTATTGAGATTAAAACTACAATGTAAGAAATTAGTCAAAGTCTATAAATTCAAAGATGTGAAAATTATTTCAAGAAACTAATTTGAGAAAGGAATTTTGATTAATAATGAAGGCTTAAAGGGTTAGATCATTCTATTATTATTCACATTTAGTCGACAGATTTAGTCCAAAAAAAATAATATGATCAAAAAATTACCCAAAGTTGACATTTTGTTGAAATAAACCAAATAAGTTGTTCCCAACTATTGCAGCGATTATTAAAACAAAGGCAACTATGGCGAAAAGAGCACTTACATCTTTTATGTCATAAGGTGCTTTAAATAAAGGTTTCTGGTCTGCCATAGTTGTTTAATATATAAATGCAATTAAATCATATTAGTCTAATGCTCGTGAGAAGTATTAAGTGATTTTTTAGATTAAGTTTGGACAATAAAAAAGCCACTATAAAGTGGCTTTTTTATTTATTAGATAAATGAACTAGCTTGTATAAGTTTTTCCTCTGTAAGTTAGTTCGTTATGCTGCTTCTTAGCTGCCTCTTTGTTTTGGATGTACTTTTGCCCTCTGTAAATTAGAGTCATTTTTAAGCTCCGGTTTCGCTTAAGTCCCCGTTCCATGGCTTAAGTCGATTTGCGTCTTGCTAAATGCAAGTTGAACGTTTTGGTAGCGGTTGCTACAATTTTATATTAACATCTTGGAAAATTATTTGTCTAGGTCTTTAATAAATAAACTTAAAAATTTAATTATAAAATTAGGCTCCTAAATAAAAATAATTATGTTTATCTTTTTATAAATTCTTGCAGGTTACATTTTGTACTTTTTTGAGAAGTATTTTTTATTTAATGAACTTTTAAATGTAAAATTCTTAAGATTATAAATTTTGTTTTATGTTTTCTAGAAGCAAAAAACCTACAGTAAAAAAATCTGCAATAGTTGAAGAGACTCCATTATTTGCTCAATTACTACCATTCGCAAATAGAATGAATGATAAGGTCCAATTGGTAAATGCTTTGGCTTTTACTTTTATTATGGGATTCTCAATTTTTGGAATTGCTCTATGGAAACTATCAGGGCTGACCTAATTATTTAATTTTTGCAAAGCTTCAATTTTTGATTCTTTGTTTTCAATTATTGTTATTAACCATCTAGAGGCAAGGCCTCTGGATATTGATCTATTTTTTAGAAATCTACATATATATACGTGTAGATTTTTTTCGTTTTTGGAGTTAAATTTTTCCTCGAAATCTAAGATATCCTCTTCTGAGGTTCTTTTTCTTAGCTCATCCACCAATGCATGACTAGAGGAATCATGAAAAAAGTTTCCAATATTTAAGCTTAATGTCATAAATAATTTATGTCCCTATTCAAGAGGTAGCCATAAATTAAATTTTTAAAAACTAATTTATATTTTTTATTTACAAATAATTCAAAATTTAATCTTTTGGTTTAGCAAGAGGAAGCAAGCATTTATCTGAATCACAACCTGCTGGTCCTGCTTCAGATAGTTCTCCAATATCATATTTATTAAGAGCATCAAAGAAATCGTTATTAACTTTCCTTTCTATTACTTTATTTTGCAATGATATATATTCATCTTTACTTATTGGTTCAAAGGGTAATCTAGGGAAAGTAGCATTAGCATTAAATCTAGCTAGCAATGCCGCTGAAATATATCCCTCATTATTTTCTATTGCATTATGAATAGCCTTAGCTAGATCCTCGATTTCATCTTCTCTAAATTCTACGGTTGCAGAGGTATTATGCTCTGTGTAAAATTTCTGAACTTGCATGTAAAAATCAAATTGAGCTAATGCCGAGAAATTATTGATGTCTATTTGGTCTGCACCATCTATATTTGCCCAACTAACTTCTGTAGGGATTTCAACCAACCATTCTGTACATCTTGGATCAAATGGATTATCGAGCAAGCAACCATTTTCATCTTTATCAGATTGAGATGGAACAACTGAATAACCATAATCCATGCAAGCTAAAGCGATTGGATCATTTTTCCTGAAAGTTATTCTTCTTATGAATCTTTGAGCCTTTGGAGGATGCCAGCCTGGAGCTGCTCCTGTAAGAAGACTTTTAGTTCCAGCTGGCTGAACTGTTGTACATCTATTTGGTCTCCTTAGATTATGCTTATCACAATATTCCCATACAGTTTCTTTTACTATCTTTCTCCAAGAATCTAAGAATTTAGCTTCCTTTTCTTTGAAGGCCTTACCTTCTTCACTATTTGGCCTTCCTGCTTCCCACCATTTCAACCATGGCGTCCCAAAGGCATGGACACAAAAATCAAATAATCCAGTGAAACTTACTCCTACAATAGGATCATATTCCCTACTTTTTCTGTAACGCTCAACTTCAAATTCATGATTAAGTAAGCATGCTACAGAAAGAGCTGCTGCCTTAAAAGCTTTTTTTTGCTCTTCAAAATTTTTAGGATCTATCTGATTTAAATGAACTTCAGCCAAATTGCAGTGGAAATCATTTCCCAAGATCTCACCACAAGGGTTAAGTCCATATCGGCTCATCCTGTGGTCTAGCTCTTCTTCAGAGAATGGACCATAACTACTATTTATCCAATTTCTCGCTTCATCCTTACCTTGCTCTGAGTAGATTTCAATAAATTCCTTTCTCAATTCGTCATCTTTGAGAATATCGGCATTTGACCTTGCGATTGCTTCTGGAGCAAATTGAATAGCTCCCTCACCTGAGTGGAATTGTTTTGTTACGGCATCCAAAAGAGTTTGGTAAGTGGGTTTTGTATGGTAAACCCTAGTATGATTTGCCATCCTGAGGGCATCTTTTTCAGGATCTATTCTCCAATTACCATTCTCATCTTGACTCCATAGATTTTCTTTTGCCGATGCAGCTTCCTTATCATTTGAAGCAAATTGTCTCATTCCAGCACTTCTTCGTATATTCCCAGCAACTATAGTTACTGCAGCTTCATCAATTAATAAACAACACTCTACGGTACTTAATTTCCTGCCTATTGCCTTTCCAAGAAGTAATGCGACCCTAGAGTAAAGATCTTTCAATTTAATAGGATTTGCCATCCCCCCAAAACCTTTTAATGATTCTCCAGCAGGCCTAATATCTTCCAAATTTATATAAACATCAACTTCTCTTTCAAGATTTTCATTACTTGATGCCTCAAGAAGATATTTGTAGCTATCTACCCAACCTCTTCTGCTATCTCCAACTTTGATGTGAAGATTTTTCCCTTTAATTTCTAATGATGACTTTTCTTCTCTTTGATCTTTAGGAGTTATTCCAACTTCACTGACTGATTTAATATTTATTTTGTTTAAAACAGTAGGTAGTTTGTTTATAAAATGAGGTTCAATTATTGCACCTGTTCCACAACCCATCATTGCTAAGTCCATCATTAATGCGAAGGCTTCCCAATCAATTAAGTTTGTTGAGGTACAGTTGTATGCTCCCGAGAAATTTTGGTTCTTATTAATCCAAGGGGTTCCGCCTATCCATAACCATCTCCCTGAAGGTTGGGCTTTTTGGTTACTTTGCATCTCTCTCATTAGGATCAATTCTTCCTCAGAAAGTTTTCCTAGTTCTTTTAATCCCGATAAATTCCTTTCGCCAACTTCGCTCCAGTTCTCCCTTTTGCCAGATGAAGTTTTTCTACTATAAGATCTGAAAAAAACTGGATAAGCAGCTGGCGCAGTCTTTGGAAAATCATCTTTTTTAAGATTATTGGAATTGCTCTCTGAAGAAGCTTTATTTGGTGCAACAGTCACGATAAGAAAATGTATGTAAATAACCCGTACTGGAAGAATAACTCTACCTGTGGCGTCTGCAACCATTCTTACCACTATTTAACGGTTTGTGTAGAATTATGTTTAATATGAAATCTTTGTTTCAAGAAAGGATATGGAAAGAGTCCC
>QCBE01000012.1 GCA_003281715.1 Prochlorococcus sp. AG-347-B23 | reverse complement strand
AAATTTACTGAGAGCAATGGGGGATTTAGAAAGACTTGCAGGTAGAGCTTGTGCAGGTCATGCAAGTCCCAGAGACTTAATTGCAATAGCTGAAGGTTTAAAAAAATTGCCTAGACTAAAATCCATAATTGAATTATTTAAATATGATCTCCCAGATTGGACTGATCAATTAAAAAATATTGATGAAGGACTCTTAGAATTAGCCGATATTATAAGTTTTAAGCTAATAGAAAATCCTCCTCTAAACATTAGTGAAGGAGGCATGATCCACGATGGTGTTGACAATATATTAGATGGTTTACGCAATTTAATGGATGATTACTCTGAGTGGCTAAATAAAGAGGAATTAAAAGAAAGGAAAATTAGCAAAATTTCAAACCTAAAAATTCAATTTCATAAAAATTTTGGTTATTACATTTCTATAAATAAGTCAAAAGTTAATTTAGCTCCACAACATTGGATCAAAAGGCAAACACTTACTAATGAAGAAAGGTATATTACTTCAGAAATTAAAAATAAAGAAAATAAGATTTTCCAAATAAAAAGTAGAGCTTCATCAAAAGAATATGAAATTTTTTGCGAATTAAGAAATATAGTTGCTGAAAAAACAAAACAAATAAGATCAATCGCAAAATCCATAGCATCTCTTGATGCACTGCTTGGTTTATCAATTACTTCAGTAGAAAACAATTTTATAAAACCTTCATTAATACCAATAAATGATTCAATGACAAAAAATAGTACAAAAATTATCGCAGGAAGAAATCCAATTGTAGAGCAATTGTTAAGTGATAAAAAGTTTGTAGCAAACGATATATCTTTTGAGGATACTCAAAAATTAATTATATTGACCGGTCCCAATGCAAGCGGAAAAAGTTGCTTTATAAGACAACTTGGTTTAATACAAATTCTCACACAAATTGGGAGCTTTGTTCCCGCTAATAAAGCTGAAATCAAAATTGCAGATAGGATTTTCACAAGAATTGGGGCGGTTGATGATCAATCATCTGGACAATCAACATTTATGGTAGAAATGTCTGAAACTGCATCAATTCTAAATCAGGCAACTTCTAGCTCATTAGTTTTACTTGATGAGATAGGTAGAGGGACATCTACTTTTGATGGACTTTCAATAGCTTGGTCAGTAAGTGAATATCTTGCACAAAAAATTCAATGTAATACTATTTTTGCTACGCACTATCATGAGCTTAATTATTTAAAAAATTCAAATACGAATATACAAAATTTTCAAGTTTTAGTAGAACAAAATAACGATCAGCTAATTTTTAGCCACAGGATTGTTAAAGGGGGATCAAACAAAAGCTATGGCATAGAAGCAGCTAAATTAGCAGGAGTTCCAAAAGAAGTTATAGAAAAAGCAAAATCAGTTTTAAATTCTTTAGAAAAAAATAATGACTTAAATTATGATATTAAGTAGATTTTTAACATTTTTATAAAATAAATACTTTTTAAATAGTTTCCCTCAATAAGGCGTTAACCGCAGCAGCTGCCATTGCTGCACCTCCTCTAGTTGAATTCAACACAATTCTAGGAAGATCGCTAGAAATTAGTTTGTTTTTGCTTTTCTCTACTCCAATAAATCCAACAGGCATTCCGATAATTAAACTAGGTAAATCTTTTGCATTCTCTAAAATATCAATTAAATAAGTTAACGCTGTAGGCGAACTGCCAATAACTACAATGGGTGATTTGCTTCCAAAATTGATATCGGATAACTCCTTCCAACCTTCACTTAAGCCATATGCAGTTTTAGTTAAGTTTGTATGATTATTTTTTCCAAACCACATTCTAGCTGAGAATATTTTATTCCTAGTAGTATTTTCCGCCATGGATTTTATTGCTGCTGCTGCCATATCAGTATCAGTTAAAATCGGAGCACCATTTTTAAGTGCCTGAAGTCCTTTTTCGCAAGCACCTTCACTAAAATTTAAAAGATTTTGAACTGAAAAATCTCCTGAAGTATGGACTAATCTCTCTAACACTTTTTTTTCCAAATAATTTAGATCATTGGCTAATAAATTAGATCTTATGAATCTGATGCTTTCCAAAAAAATTGGATGATCTATTACCATTAAATTTAATTTGTGTTAGAAGTAATCATAGTTAATATATGGTTTTTATTGAGCTATTATGCCAATACAAATATTATGGGGTAATGATTTAAATGCTCAAAATACATTTATTCAAAAATTAATTGATAAGGAAGTATCCAAAGAATGGAAAGAAATAAACGTAACAAATTTAAATGGAGATGATGATGAGCAAGTCAATAAAGCTTTTGATGAAGTTCTTACACCTCCTTTTGGAGAGGGATACAGAATAGTTACATTGAAAAATAATCCAATTTTTACTGCTAAAAATGAGGATCTAAGAACTAAATTTGAAAAAATTCATGACAATATACCTCAAAATACTTATTTCATTTTACAAAATACAAAAAAACCAGACTCAAGACTAAAAAGTACTAAATTTTTACAAAAACTTATCAAAAATAATTTAGCTAAAGAAAAGTCATTTTCTTTACCAGAAATCTGGGACTATGAAGGACAAAAAAGATTTTTAGAAGATGCAGCAAATGAAATGAATATCAAAATTGATAAAAATGCAGCTGATTTAATAATTGATTCAGTTGGTAATGATAACTTTAAGCTAATAAATGAATTAGCTAAAGCAAAAACATACCTTTCTGCAATATCAAGTGATTCGAATTCACAACTTTTTCTTAAAAGTATTGATGTAAAAAAAATATTTAGTGATCATCAATCCAATATTTTCAAAATCATTGATCTTCTATTACAAAAAAATATTTATGAAAGCCTCATTGAAATAAATTATTCTTTACAGAAAGGAGAACCTGCTTTAAGACTAAATGCAGGTTTAATTAGTCAAATAAGAATTCATACCATTATAAAATTATCAGTTAATTCAGGTAACGATAATGCAGAAAAGATTTGTAATCTAGCAGGCATTTCTAATCCAAAAAGAATTTTTTTTATTCGAAGAAAAGTCAAAAATCTATCTCAAGAATATTTAATTAATTTGATGAGTAACTTACTAGATATTGAATCATTACTAAAACAAGGTAATAATCCTATAAATGTTTTTACAGAGAAATTAATAAATTTAAGTTAACCAAATTATAAGTTTAAGAATTTACATTATGATTTAGATATGGCTTTACTAGTAAAAAAATTTGGCGGTACTTCTGTAGGTGATATTAAAAAAATTAAAAATATTGCAAGTAGCATCTGTCAAAGTAAAGAAGCAGGAAATGAAATTGTCGTAGTTGTCTCTGCAATGGGGCAAACTACAGATGATTTAAATTGTTTAGCGGAATCAATTAGTAAAAATCCTAATCGAAGAGAATTGGATATGCTTCTCTCAACTGGAGAGCAAGTAACCATAGCTCTTCTCTCAATGGCATTAAACGAATACGGAATATCGGCAATTTCAATGACCGGTAGCCAGGTTGGAATTATTACTGAATCAATTCACGGGAAAGCGAGAATTCTGGATATTAAAACAGAAAGGATCCAAAATTATATAAATCAGGGTTTTGTAGTTGTAGTGGCTGGATTTCAAGGAACAACATTAAGCCATACAGGGTCAATGGAAATTACAACTTTGGGTAGAGGTGGTTCAGATACTTCCGCAGTGGCTTTATCAACAGCTTTAGGAGCTGAGACGTGCGAAATTTATACAGACGTTCCAGGAGTTCTTACTACTGATCCAAGAATTGTTCCTAATGCAAAACTCTTAGATAAAATTAGCTGCGAGGAAATGCTTGAACTTGCAAGTGTCGGTGCTTCAGTTCTGCATCCAAGAGCAGTAGAAATTGCTCGCAATTATGGAATTAAATTGTGTGTCAAATCAAGCCAAAGTGACGCAAGAGGTACTCTCCTAGAAAGTCAAATCCAACCTCTCCCGTTAAAAAGAGGAAGCTTAGAATTAACAAAAACAGTCAATAGTCTTGAGGTATTAGAAAACCAAGCAGTATTCAGTCTCTCAAATATTCCTGATAGGCCTGGGATTGCTGCACAAATATTTGAAAAACTTTCGGAAGCAAGTATTAGTGTAGATTTAATAATACAAGCGACAAATGATGGAAATAAAAACGATATTACATTTACTGTTAGTGAATTAGAAGTTAAAAAGACTGCAGAACAATGTGAACTTATAACTAGTCAATTAGGAGGAGAATATAACTTAAAAACAAACATGACTAAATTAAGTATTCAAGGAGCAGGCATTATGGGCAGACCAAGTGTTTCAGCTGATTTATTTGATACTTTATCTAAAGCAAATATAAATGTCAGGTTAATAGCTACTAGTGAAATTAAAGTCAGCTGTGTAATTGAAATCAATAATATACCAAAAGCTATTAGATTTGTTGCTGAGAAATTTAAGTTATCCGATACACAAATATTTGTTAATCCAATCAATGAAAAACAAGATCAACCTGAAGTAAGAGGAATTGCATTAGATAAAAACCAAGTTCAAGTAAGTTTTCGAAAACTGCCTGATCGTCCAGGTGTAGCAGCATCGATATGTTTAGCATTAGCTGAAAATAATTTACTTATCGATACTATCGTTCAGTCTGAAAGAATTTCCTCTTTGAAAACTAAGGATATTAGTCTTACAATGAATAAACAAGATAGAGAAAAAGCTAAATTAGTTTTTGAGGCTTTAACAAAAAAATTACCCGGATCATACATTGAAGATGGCCCTGCTATAGCCAAAGTAAGTACAGTAGGAGCGGGAATGGCATTTAAGGTTGGAACAGCTGGAAAAATATTTAGAGCATTGGCTGACCAAAATATCAATATTGAAATGATTGCTACTAGTGAAATCAGGACTTCATGTATTGTCTTAGAAAAAGATTGTGACAAAGCAGTTAATGCTATTCATAATCATTTCGAATTAGAAAAATAAGTTCTTTTTAATTATTTCTTGCCAATTTTTGTCTTAATTTTTTGATTCTATCCCTCAAATTTGCTGCTTCTTCAAAATTCAACTCTTTTGCAGCATCTTTCATTTTAATTTCTAACTTTTCTATTAAGTCAGGCAATTCTTCAAGCAAACATTGATTATCACTGGAACTGAGAATTGCGTCAGTTTTGTTATTAACTATATTTATTAAATCTTTAGATAAACCACCAGCATCTAGCTTTCTGGAAAGTTCTAGAAAAGATAATATTGAATTTTCTATTTTTTTGCCTGCAGGTTTTGGAGTAATACCATTGACTTGGTTATATTTTTTTTGAATAGTTCTTCTTCTTTCAGTTTCAGATATTGCTCTTTTCATTGAATCAGTGAAGTTATCTGCATAAAGCAAGGCAACACCTTCAACATGTCTTGCAGCTCTTCCTATTGTTTGAATCAATGACCTTTCAGCCCTGAGAAAACCTTCTTTATCAGCATCTAAAATAGCAACTAAGGATACTTCAGGAAGATCTAGTCCCTCTCTTAATAAATTAACCCCTACCAAAACATCATATTCGCCCATTCTGAGGTCTTGAATAATTTCAATTCTTTCAATTGAATGGATTTCGGAATGCAAATATCTAACTCTTACTTTATTTTCAGATAAAAAATCAGTTAGATCTTCAGCCATTCTCTTAGTAAGTGTTGTAACTAGCACTCGTTGATTCTTTTCAGCTCTAATTCTTATTTCAGATAAGAGATCTTCTATTTGGCCCTCACTAGGTCTTACATCAATTACAGGATCTAATACCCCAGTTGGTCTTATAACTTGCTCAATAAATTCACCATCACATTGATCTAGTTCCCATTGACCCGGAGTTGCGCTTATAAATAATGTCTGTTTTGATTTTTCCCAAAACTCTTCACATTTTAAAGGTCTATTATCTGCGGCACTGGGCAATCTAAAACCATGATCTATTAAAACTTTTTTTCTAGATTGATCGCCGTTGTACATCGCATGAAGTTGAGGACATGTTACATGACTCTCATCAACTACCAACAACCAATCTTTGGGAAAGTAATCTATTAAGCATTCTGGCGGTGAACCTTCCTCCCTGCCTGATAAATGACGAGCATAATTCTCCACTCCATTACAATAACCAACCTCTTTGAGCATTTCTAAATCATATTTTGTGCGTTGTTCTAGACGTTGAGCCTCTAATAATTTTCCTTCGTATGTAAATTTATCTAGTTGAGTTTTTAATTCACTTCTAATTGCACTTATTGCACACTCGAGTCTCTCTTTTGGGGTCACAAAATGCTTTGCTGGGTAAACGCTAACTTGTTCCAAACTTTCAAGTATTTCTCCTGTAGTAGGGTCAACATATCTAATAGCTTCGACTTCATCACCAAATAATTCGATTCTAATTAATCTATCCTCATAAGCTGGACCGATTTCTAAAACATCACCTTTAATTCTGAATCTACCTCTAGTAATCTCAATATCATTTCTAGTATATTGATTTTCAACGAGAGACCTCAAAGAAGAACGTAGATTTATTGATTTTCCCACTTCAAATTTAACTGCAGCTTTTAAATACTCACTCGGTATACCAAGACCATAAATACAACTTATTGAGGCTACAACAATTACATCTTTTCTCTCAAATAATGAACGTGTTGCAGAATGCCTAAGCATATCTATTTCTTCATTAATTGAAGCCGTTTTAGCTATGTAAGTATCACTGACGGGTACATAAGCTTCAGGTTGATAATAATCGTAGTAAGAAATGAAGTACTCAACAGCATTTTTTGGAAAAAATTCCCTTAATTCATTACATAGTTGTGCAGCTAACGTTTTGTTATGGGCTAATACAAGTGCTGGTCTGCCTGTTTGTTGAATTACATTCGCAATAGTAAATGTTTTACCAGTTCCAGTAGCCCCTAAAAGGGTCTGAAACTCTTTACCAGTATTGACACCTTTAACTAATTTCTTAATAGCTTCTGGTTGATCTCCATTTGGTTCGTAAGGAGCTTGAAGCTTATAGTTGGTCATCAACCTAGTAAAAAATGGTATTGCTATACTAAGAAATTTTTTCTCTAATTATTGAATTTTTCAAAGATTCTTTTAAGCCCCTAACAACCGCAATCATCGATATTAAATCATCTAATTTATTAACTACAGATCCAACGCCAACTGCTGAAGCTCCAGAGGATATTGCTAGTGGACAAGTTACTTGGCTTAATCCAGAGGCACTCATGATTGGTATATTCAGAGATTGTTTCTTAAATTCTTGATTAATAGCATAGGTAGCTGCAAGAGTTGGTACTGATTTTTCAAGAAGGCCTTGAATTCCTGAAGAGTAAGGTGTAGAACTGGTGCCACCTTCTGTTTGAATAATGTCAACACCTTCTTCCACTAGCTTTATAGCAAGATCAACTTGTTTATCAATAGGCATCGTATGAGGAACAGTTACTGATAAAGGAACATTAGGCAATAAATCCCTCGTCTCTTTTGTAATATTTAAAACTTTTTTATCTGAAAAATTAATGCCTTTTTCATAAAAAGTATCGTAATTTCCTATTTCAATTAATGATGCTCCTGCTTTTACAGAATCTTGAAAAGATTGAGGCACTACTGAACTAACACAAACGGGTAGTGTTGAATTCTTAAGTGCTAAATCAACTAGTTCAGGTTTACAAGCAATATCGACAAGATCTGCCCCTCCTAATGAAGCAGCCTCAACAATTATTTTCACAGATTGAAGATCGAAATTATTCAATCCCGAAATAACTTTGAGTAAGGATTTACTACTTAACTCTTCTTTGATTTTTTGTGGCAAAAGATTAATCAGACTCATTTACTTAATGAATTTATTACTCGATTGTGACATTGTTTTAGTAAAACAGTGCATTTTTTAAAAAATATTATCTGAGCAACACAAAATGACTGATAAAAAATTAACTCAGAAAAATTGGTCATCATGGCATCATCAGCTTCATAAAGAGATTCTTACTAAAAAAATATTAATTCCCAAAGGATCCAATATTTTAATAAGTGTTTCCGGGGGGCAAGACTCAATGACCTTATTAACCCTAATTAATGACCTACAAAAACTACATAATTGGTCTATTAGTGTTTGGCATGGTGATCATCAGTGGCACGAAAAATCATCACTATATGCTCTTGAATTAAAAGATTATTGCGAAGATAAAAATATTTCATTCTCTTTTGATCAAGCAAATAAAGAAACTATTTCTTCAGAAGAAAAAGCACGAGAATGGAGATATAAAAAATTATGTGAAAAAGCCAAAACTTTATTAAATAAAAACCGGCAAAAACATAATATTTATTTGTTAACTGGTCACACGAGTAGTGATAATGCAGAAACATTTATCCTCAATTTATCTAGAGGCAGCAATTTTGCAGGTCTGAGTACTATTGAGAGTAAAAGATTAATAGAAAATCAAATTTATTTAATAAGACCAATATTAATTTTCAGTAGGGCAGATACAAAACAATTTTGCAATGATATGAAGATCCCAGTCTGGGAAGATCCTACAAATTCAGATCTTAAATTAAAAAGAAATTTAGTAAGAAAAAAAATTATTCCTACCTTAGAAGTCATCTATCCTGGTTGTTCTGAAAGGATAAATAATTTTTCCCAAAAAATGAGCAAATACAATAATGAACGTAATGATCTTAGTGAACTAGCGTATTTATATTGTAAAGATGTTAAAGGTATTAATAGGAATCTCCTAAATGGTATGTGTATTGAAGCGAGGTGCACAATTTTAAATAGATTTTTAAAAGAAATATCTGCAAAGCAATGTAGTTCTAAAAATCTGACAAAATTAGCAACCTCAATTTATGAAAAAAATAAAGGTAAAATTAATCTGCAAGAGTTTTTAAAAATTGTTTGGGATAAAAACTATATAAATTTTGAAAAAAGTTAGGATGTTACAGCAGATCTTCTTCTTCTTGTTCTACCTTCAAATGAATCTTCAGTAGCAGTCTCAGCTGATGGATTCTGTGAAACTTTTGGACTTTTTTGGGTATTTTGTGGGTTATTTGAACTATTAGGATGATTATTGTTTGATTTCTTATGGAAATTATTATTATTTCTATTTCTATTGGAGAAATTTTGCTCTTCGGTAATCTTTGGAATATAAGCACGAGTTCCACTTGGAGCAGGTTGAACTAAACACAAAATGAGTGGTTCAACTTGTAATTCTCTTCTCATTCTTCTCGATAAACCATTTTCAATTTCTCTTTGTACACCAATCCAATCTACCTCAAAATTATTCGGCCCAGTTTGTCTGGATAATTGTTTCCATCTATTTTCTAAGACCCAGCTTATTTCTCGTTCCGTCCACATAGACATTTTTCTTGGCTCTGCAGTCGTAACAACTCCTCTTAAATTAACTCTGGGAGGCGCAACCATCTTCCCATCTGTACTAATAGGAGCTAAAACAGTTACTACACCATCCCCAGCTAATTGCTGCCTTTCCTTTAATACTCGAGCATCTACTATCCCGTTTCGTGAGTTATCAAGCAGTTCAACTCCAGCTTTTACCGGATCACCCTTTTGAATAGAATTAGGTGTTAACTCAACTACATCTCCATTTTCAATAATTAAGATATTGTCCTTTGGAACCCCCATAGTTTGTGCACTCTTCCCATGACAAACAAGCATTCTATGTTCTCCATGAACAGGAACAAAAAACTTAGGTTTTGCGAGTGCCAACATTAACTTTTGATCTTCTTGAAAACCATGACCAGAAACATGAATATTCTCACCCTTTCCATAAACAACCTTTGCTCCGAGTTTCATTAATCTATCTATTGTGTTAACAACAGAAATAGTATTACCAGGAATTGGGCTGGCTGAAAATATTACAGTATCAGTAGTCTTAAGACGAACATGCTGATGTTCACCACGAGAGATTCTGCTTAACGCTGCTAGGGGTTCTCCTTGACTACCCGTCATTAATAATAAGGTCTCCCTATCTGGCAAATCTCTAATTTGCTTGATCGGAACAAACAAATCATCTGGGCATTTCATATAACCAATATCTCTTGCCTTAGCAATAACATTTATCATCGATCTACCTAACAAACCGACCTTTCTTCCATGTTTCATGGCCAATTCTAAGATCATTGTCACTCTATGCACAGAACTAGCAAAAGTGGTAAGGATAACTCGTTCTTTTGCCTCTGCAATATGTTTTTCTAAAGAGGGATAGATAGTCTTCTCAGAAGGACAAAAACCTGGAACTTCGGCATTAGTAGAATCACTGAACATGCATAAAACACCCTTCTCTCCGTAATGCACCATTCTTTCAATATCAAATTGCTCTCCATCAACTGGCATATGATCAAACTTAAAATCTCCCGTGAAAATAATTGTGCCAACAGGTGTTGTAACTGCTAGAGAAAAGCTATCGCAAATAGAATGGGTATTTCGAATAAATTCAACAGAAAAATGTTGTCCTACTTTTACAACATCTCTTGGATTTACTGTCTGTATAGTTGTTCTATCAGATACTCCAGCTTCCTCCATTTTTCCTCTAAGCATTGACATTGCCAATCTTGGGCCATAAATAATGGGAATATTAAAATGCTTTAGATGATGAGAAATACCTCCAATGTGATCTTCATGCCCGTGAGTGACTATCATTCCTTTTATTCTTCTTTGATTTTCTTTTAAAAAAGTTGTATCAGGCATAACAACGTTTACGCCATGCATGCCATCAGATGGGAAAGCTAGGCCAGCATCAACAAGCATTAATTCATCACCATATTCAAAAACGCAAGTGTTTTTTCCTATTTCATGTAGTCCTCCAAGAGGTATTACTCGTAGAGCTGGCGTATTACTTTTAGATCTAGATGAATCATGAGTAGATCTATTTACAGTTGAATTTGTACTTGATTGCATAATTTTGAAATTTATGAAGGCCTGCTTGTAATCAAATAAGGTTTATTTAAATTTAATTATCAAGTTAAATAAAATCCCTATTATAGGGAATTCAGGATAAAAGATAGTTGCTTTTTCATGTCATTGGTTAAAGGTGACAAGGGACTTCTAGGATTACCTACATCCCATCCCGATAGCTCCAAAGCAGCCTTAATTGGGATTGGATTAGTAGTCATAAAGAGTGCTTTGAAAAGAGGCTGAAGTTTTTCATGAATAGCAAGAGCATTGGAAACCTTTCCACTTTGAAAAGAATGAATCATCTCTTTCAATTGCAATCCAACTAAATGACTTGCAACACTTACTACTCCTACAGCACCTACAGATAACATTGGAAGCAACAATGAATCGTCACCACTATATACAGAGAGTTTGGAGCCACAAATAGCTCTTAGTTCTGTCACTTCTTCTATTCTACCGCTTGCAGCTTTAATACTGAGAATATTTGAGAAATCCATAAGTTTCTTCACAGTATCAGGTAATAAATTGCATCCAGTCCTGCCAGGAATGTTGTAGAGCATAAGAGGCAAATCCTTTGCAGATTTAGCAATAGAACTGAAATGTTTATAAAGACCTTCTTGAGGCGGCTTATTGTAATAAGGAACAACGACCAAAGCACCGTCGGCACCAGAGTCGTAAGCTTTTTTTGTAGCTTCCACAGCTTCGCTTGTACAATTGCTACCAGTACCAACTATTACTTTACAGCTTGCATCCAAAGATCCTTTTACCGCAATAAATAAATCATGCTGTTCCGCCCATGAAAGAGTCGGAGATTCTCCAGTAGTACCGCACAACACAATTCCATCGGAACCGTTCTGAAAAAGATAATTTGAAAGTTTTATAGCTAATTCATAATCTACATCTCCATTCTCAGTGAATGGAGTAACCATCGCAGTCAATATTCTTCCAAATAGTGGATTATTACACTCAGTTTTGTCTGTAATCATTTTTTTGGAATTAATAACTCAGCTATTTGAACAGCATTCAGAGCTGCTCCTTTTCTTATTTGATCTCCACATAACCATAATTCTAATCCATGAGGCTGACTTATATCAGTTCTTAGCCTGCCTACAGCAACATTATCCCTTCCCATAACGTCATTTGGCATAGGAAATCTATTATTTGTGTAATCCTCAATAACTTCAATTCCAGGAGATTTTTTTAATTCTTCGAGAGCATCTTTAGGCTCAACTACGTCGGCAAATTCAATATTGATCGATTCAGAATGTGCTCTCAGTACTGGGACTCGAACACATGTAGCAGAGAGCTTTAAATCAGCAATATTTAATATTTTCCTTGTTTCATTAACCATTTTCATCTCTTCTTCGCAGTAATTATTTGAAAGCATAGGAGAATTATGTAAAAACAAATTAAAAGCAAGGGAGTATGGCAAAACTTCACTTTTTTGAGGATTTCCTTGAAGATATTGTTCAGTTAAAAGTTTTAGTTCCTCCATCGCCAGTTGTCCTGCGCCACTGACAGATTGATATGTTGAGACAATAACTCTTTGAATATTCGAAAGTTTGTTTAATGGAGCTAAAACTAATGTCAACAAAATGGTAGTGCAGTTTGGATTCGCTATTACCCCATGATGATTAAGTACGTCACTAGCATTAACTTCAGGGACTATAAGAGGAACTTTCTTATCTAATCTGAAAGCACTTGAATTATCTATCAGTAAAGCATTTTGATCAATAATGGTAGACAACCATTTTTTTGAAATACTTCCTCCAGCTGAAGCCAAAACTAAATCAAGATTCTTAAATTCTTCCTTAGTTGTTTTTTTTGTAACTAATTCTTCATCTTTCCAAATAATTTTTTTTCCTTCTGACCGCTCTGATGAAAGCAAGACCAATTCTGATATTGGGAAATCACGTTGTTCAAGAATTTTTAGCAATTCAGATCCCACAGCACCTGAAGAACCTAAAACAGCAACTTTTAATGGCCTATCAGGCAAAAACGGAGATTGTCTCACACTTTAAAATGATTTTTATAAATAGATTGACTATTTTTTTTACTTTATCAAAAAATTAACTTTCAAGGAAATCACATAATGTGAAATAATTAAGATTCGGCTCATAGTAATAACTTAGAAAAACATGGCTAAAGATGCACTAATAGTCAAAACAACTCCTCTGCCTCAAAGTAGAATTTCATTCGAATTAGAAATATCATCTGAAACATGCAAAACGTGTATAAATGAAACAATCAGTTCTATCAGTCGTTCGGCTAAAATTCCGGGATTTAGACTTGGTAAGATTCCTAAACAAGTCTTAATCCAAAGAATTGGCATCACACAATTACATGCTTCTGCTCTGGAAAAAATTATTGATAAATCATGGCAAGAAGCGTTAAAAATAAAATCTATAGAGCCACTAAGTGAGCCAGAATTGGTAGATGGATTTGAATCTTTACTTGCAAAATTTAGTCCTGAAAAATCACTTAAGGTTACTCTTCAAACTGATGTTGCCCCAGAATTAAAACTTAAAAAATCCAAAGGACTAAGTGTTGAAATATCAAAGACAAAGTTTGATCCTAAGTCAATAGATGAAGCGCTAGAAAAATCTAGAAATCAGTTTGCAAACATAATTCCAGTTACCAATAGAGCAGCAAAATTAGGAGATATTGCTGTAGTTAGTTTCAAAGGAAAATATAAAGATTCTGGTAAAGAGATTGATGGTGGAACAAGTGAATCAATGGATCTTGAGTTAGAAAAGAACAAAATGATTCCCGGTTTCGTTGAGGGAATCATAAAGATGAACATTGGTGATACTAAAACACTTAACCTTAAATTTCCAGATGATTATTCTCATGAGGATTCAAGAGGCAAAGAAGCAATTTTTGAAGTAAATCTTAAGGATCTTAAGGAAAAAGAATTGCCTGAACTTAATGACGATTTTGCAAAACAGTCTGGCAACAAAGAATCATTAAAAGAGTTAAAGAAAGATATTGAAAAGCAACTTAAAGATAATTTTGAAAAAACTCAAAAAGATATCAAAATCGAAGCTTTATTAGATGCCCTAACAAATGAATTAGTTGCTGAAATTCCAAAATCTATGATTGATGTAGAAGTGAGGAATAATATTGAACAAACCGCTCAAAGATTTGCTCAACAAGGTCTGGATGTAAAATCTACTTTCACTCCGGAATTAGTTAAGTCATTAGCAGAGTCCACAAGGCCTCAAGCTGAAAAAAATGTTCAAAGAAATTTAGCTTTAAAAGCATTAGCTGAAACAGAAAACATAAAAGTCGAGAGAGATGAAATTGATTTAAAAATGAAAGATTATGAAGATGCAATTTCTCAATCTTCAAAACAAATAGATATTAAAAGATTAACAGAAGTAGTAAGTAACGATCTACTCAAAGAAAAATTAATAATTTGGCTTGAAGAAAATTCTGAAATAAAAGAAAAAACTACAAAAACATCAAAAGCTGCAAAAACTGCGACTAAAACTACAAAAACTACAGGAACTTCAAAAACTCGAAATAAAAAAGAAAAAAAATAATTTATGAAATTTCCTACTAATTAAACAAAAACCCCCTAAATTATTTATAAGACGAAAACTAATTTGTGAACTCAGAAAAAAAACACTTAATCCAAAGCTCAATAAGTTCTTACGAAAGTAATCATAAAACTATTGCCGCTGTTCCCACAGTTATAGAACAATCAGGTAGAGGAGAAAGAGCTTTTGATATATATTCAAGATTATTGAGGGAAAGAATAATTTTTTTAGGTACTGGAATTAATGATCAAGTATCTGACTCCCTTGTTGCACAATTATTATTTCTTGAAGCTGAAGATCCCGAAAAAGACATACAAATATATATTAATTCTCCTGGAGGCTCTGTAACTGCAGGAATGGCCATTTATGATACCATGCAACAAATATCGCCTGATGTAGTGACAATATGTTTTGGAGTAGCCGCAAGTATGGGGGCATTTCTACTTTCTGGAGGAGCAAAGGGGAAAAGATTGGCTTTACCTAATTCTAGGATTATGATTCATCAACCTCTGGGAGGTGCACAAGGTCAAGCAGTAGAGATTGAAATACAAGCTAAAGAAATACTTTTTCTCAAGAAAACATTAAATTCACTTTTAGCTGAACATACTGGTCAACCTTTAGAAAAAATTAATGAAGATACAGAAAGAGATTACTTTTTATCCCCCTCAGAAGCAGTCGAATATGGATTAATTGATAAAGTTATCAAAAAGTGACAAGGGGTTCTGATTTTTAAAGAATATGATGACGAATCGATATTTATGAGCAATCCTAGTGAATAGGGAATATTTAACACCTTTCATTTTAAAAACTTATAATCGATGGCTAAATTCGACGCCCATCTTAAATGTTCATTTTGCGGGAAGTCACAAGACCAAGTAAGAAAGCTAATAGCTGGTCCTGGGGTTTATATCTGTGATGAGTGCATAGACCTTTGTAATGAGATTCTCGATGAAGAACTACTTGATAATCAAGCGAACACAAACAACTCTCCACAAGTAAAAAAGAAATTACCAAATGATAATCCTAAAAAATCTGTTCCTTTAGAATTAACCTCAATTCCTAAGCCATTAGAAATAAAAAGTTTTCTAGATAATCAAGTTGTTGGTCAAGAATCTGCAAAAAAAATATTATCAGTAGCAGTATACAATCACTACAAGCGATTAGCTTGGAAAGTGAAAGAGGACAGTAAAAATAGCAATTCAACTGATTCACAAGCAACTAAATTACAAAAATCAAATATTTTACTCATCGGTCCTACTGGAAGCGGAAAAACATTATTGGCGCAAACTTTAGCAGAGTTTTTAGATGTTCCTTTTGCTGTAGCTGATGCAACAACTTTGACAGAAGCTGGATATGTTGGAGAGGATGTTGAAAACATACTTTTAAGACTTCTACAGAAATCAGAAATGAATGTAGAACTAGCTCAAAAAGGAATTATTTATATTGATGAAATAGATAAAATTGCAAGAAAAAGCGAGAATCCTTCAATTACTAGAGATGTCTCCGGTGAAGGGGTACAGCAAGCATTATTAAAAATGCTTGAAGGAACAATTGCTAATGTGCCTCCTCAAGGCGGAAGAAAACATCCTTATCATGACTGCATCCAAATTGATACGAGTCAAATACTATTTATTTGTGGGGGAGCTTTTATAGGTTTAGAGGATATCGTTCAAAAGCGTATGGGTAAACACTCTATAGGATTTACCACCAATTCAGATCAAAACAAAGTCGATACAAAAAAAATAGTAGACCCAAGAGATTCCCTGAAAAATTTAGAATTAGATGACTTAGTGAAATATGGCCTAATTCCAGAATTTATTGGAAGAATTCCGGTTTGTGCTGTATTAGATCGTCTTACTAAAGAAACTTTAGAATCTATTTTGACTCAACCAAGAGATGCATTAGTAAAGCAATTCAAAACTTTGCTAAGTATGGATAATGTTGAATTATCATTTGAGCCTGATTCTGTTGAAGCGATAGCAAATGAAGCATACAAAAGAAAGACAGGTGCAAGAGCATTAAGATCAATAATTGAAGAGCTAATGCTAGACATAATGTACACTTTGCCATCTGAAGAAAATGTAAAAGAATTCACAATTACGAAAAAAATGGTAGATAATTTGTTCTCATCTAAAATTGTTAAACTACCTTCAGGATCAAAAAGAATCATTAAAGAGTCTGCATAAAATTAGAGTTTAATTTTTTTAATTGAATCCCTAATTTTTCTAATTAATGAAACATAAATGCCAAATATACACAAGCCTTTTCATCAAAAATATAGACCAAACAACTTAGACGAACTGGTTGGACAAAAATTTATATCCATTACACTCAAACAAGCTCTATTAACAAAAAAAATTGCTTCTGCATATCTTTTTAATGGTCCAAGAGGCACTGGCAAAACATCAAGTGCAAGAATATTTGCAAAATCTCTAAATTGCCAAGCATTCGACCAACCAACGATAACTCCTTGTTGTAAATGTGACTTATGTAAACAAATTACAGATGGGAGCGCTCTAGATATTATCGAGATTGATGCGGCATCAAATACAGGAGTAGAAAATATAAGAGAAATTATAGAAAGAGCAAGATTTGCACCTACTCAAGCGAGATGGAAAGTCTATGTAATTGATGAATGTCATATGCTTTCAACGGCAGCTTCAAATGCTTTACTAAAAACTATTGAAGAACCGCCCTCAAGAGTTGTATTTATACTTGCGACGACAAATCCTGAGAGAGTATTAAATACAATAAAAAGTAGATGCCAAAAGTTTGATTTTAGAAGAATAAGCCCTAGTGATATTTTTCAACATTTATCAGAAATCGCCGAAAAAGAATCAATTAAGTACGAAGTTCAGGCGCTAAAAATGATTGCAAAAAGGTCTAATGGAGGTATGAGAGATGCACAAAGCCTCCTTGAACAATTGAATCTTTTACCAGATGGAATAACAATTAATAATATCCAAAACCTCCTAGGAGAAGTATCAGAAAGTGAATTAACAAATCTGATTAAATCATTGGTTGAGAATAATCCAGAGTTATTAATTGACACCTGCAACAAACTATATGATGCCGGAAACGAACCCCTTCAAATAATTATCGGATTATTGAATATAACAAGAGATCTACTATTACACACTACTAATAATAAATATTCAGATCTTTATTATACCTCTGATGAATTTCGAGATGAGTTAGATAAAATCTCAAAAATAATAAATAAATCAACAATAATTAATTGGCATAATAATCTGAGAAATATTGAATATCAAATCAAATCAAGTGATAATCCAAGGCTTTGGTTTGAAATACATTTAACTGGTCTTCTGGATATTCAACAGATAAATAGTTTTGAAAATAAACAAGACAGTAAAAATAATACGACTGAGGAGAAGCATGAGAGTAGAAAAAACATTCCCATTAATAAAGAAAATATTTCAGATGAGATTCCAAAACCAAGTATCCAAGAAGAGATAACTCACAAAGAATTGATCTCAAAAAAAGACGAAAAATTAGAAAAATTTGAAGTTCTTGAAAAAGAAAGTATTGAAAATATTTCTGAAAATAACCAAAAGAATCCTGGATCAAATTTAAAAGGTAAATGGGAATTAATTCTTTCTAAAGTAGAGTTACCATCAACAAGAATGTTACTTTCACAACAAGCCGAACTTGAAAGTTTTGATTCGGAGAAAATCACAATTGCATTATCTCCAAACTGGGAAAGTATGATAAAAAGCAGAAAAGTTATAATCGAAAATACTGTAAAAAAGATATTTGGAGATGAAATAATACTTAATTTTTCAACCAAAAAATTAAAAAAAAGCAACCCAACAAACACTCCAGAAATAACCCAAAATGAAGTAAATAATTTCCGACCAATAAAAAAAATAGAACCAACACCTAATTCGTCAATAAAAATATCTAACGAGGAAACTTATGATGATAGTTCAAAAAACTTAGCAAATTTTTTTAATGGAGAAATTATAGACCTTGATGAATAGATTAAACTCCAGTATGAAGAGTCTTTCGCCAGAGTATCTTTTTGGGAAAAATAGACATTTTTATAGTTACCCAAGGGATTACTAAAAACCAATGTGATAAATAAAAAACCGATACAAATACCATCAAAAAATTGCTTTTTTGCAATACAGGTACTTCAGTTTTACAAGAAGAACCGTACCAAAAAGCAATTCCTGATAACATAAAAGCTGTAAATGAAATAGGCCAATAAATTGGTGAATCTAAAAAAGCAATACTGAAAACTAAATCAAAAATAGAAATGATTGGTAATGCATATTGCAAGATGAAAAAGTAAGTTAAATCAAATTTCTGCAAATAATCAATTTTATTAGTAAATAATTGATCTCCATAATCAAAGAATCTTTGCAACCCCCCCTCTGCCCATCTTTGCCTTTGCGCTAATAAAGCATTTAAATTCTCAACTGCCTCCTCCATGACTGGAGGATCCCATAAGATTCCAATTCTAGATTTTGATAATAATAATCTTAAACTCAAATCAAGATCATCTGTAACTGTATCTTCATTAAAAGAACCACATGCTAATAATGTTTCTCTCTTAATTAATTGACCATTTCCCCTTAATTCGGAAACTCCAGCAACTGATAATCTTCCATATTGAAAGATTGCATCCATAGCCATCTCCATCGACTGACAGGAAGTTAAAAAATTCTTACTTACATTTGTTACTGATTTTCTTAGTTGAACTGCAGACCAATCACCCTCTTCTACAAAACTAAATAACCTTATCAAAGAATCTTGTTTTAATTCAGCATCAGCATCCAAAACTAATAACCATTCACCATGGGTAAATTTCAAAGCATAATTTAAAGCTCCTGACTTTCCTCCTCCTGCATTTGGAGAACGACTTATGACTTTTAGCTTGTCATATTGTCTAGATAATCGATCTAAAATTAAAGGCGTCTTATCAGAACTACCATCATCGATTATGTAAATATTTAATTTATTTGTTGGATAATCTAAACTAAATAATCTTTCAACTAATCTTGATATGACATTCTCTTCATCTCTAGCTGCGACTAAAATATCAAGCACAGGTAACTCTTTATTGCTAATTCTTCTGCTTACAGTATTTAAAACGTTGTTCCTTTTAAAATTTCTAGAAATAACTATTAAACCGTAAAAAACAATCACACAAGAAAGAGTCAATATTATGTAAAAGAAATTTTCGATATTGTTCGCATGAGGGATAAAAGCTACTAAAAAACAAGTACTAAGAAATATAAAAGACTTCAATCTTCGATTTTTATAAAAACCCTTACTCATAAAAGTAAATTGTTAATTACTTAACTTCCATTGAGACAATATCTCAAATTTTTTTAATTTTGCATTTCGATAGTAATGATTCAATATTTGTTCATAAGAGAATCCTAATTTAGCCATTTCAATTGCTCCTGACTGAGATAAACCTACACCATGACCGAAGCCTCCTCCTCTCAAAAGCCATAAATCATCATTTAATTTATTAATAGTAAACAAATTACTAGGTATAAAATTTAATACCCGTCGAATATCATCTTTAACAAGAACAATAGATTTATTACCCTTGTCCGTTTGTATTTCCAATTTTGTCACTCTGCCACTAGACCCACGTTCAATAGAATTTAAATCCAAAACATTTTCATTATTATTTATAAGTTTGTTTTTAATTAACTTTTCTTTAATTTCAAGGTTAGAAATTTTCTTATTCCATCGAAAAAGAGAATGATTACTCCCATAAAACTGTTCTTTATCAAAATCTAAAAAATTATTTAAATAAGATTTATTTGTAATTGGAAGTTTAAAAATTTTGTTTAATGATTTAGAACCATCAATAATTGAATTGAAATAAGAATAATCTTGAATTTGCCAAGACTCGCCTGCAGTAGCAGACACTCCACCATTAGAACCATGGTAAAAAGCATTGATTGGTTGATTTTCATGAGTGAGAATTAAATTTGAAGTTTCGTCTATGGCTTTTTGTACGTTTTTATATGAAATTTCAGAAGGCTTATAAACTTGGCATTGAGTGCTTATACATAAATGATATTTATCCATATTAAATCTATCAGAATTAAATATGCCCCAAGTTCTAGCAATAACTGCTTGAGCCTTAAGTGCTTCTAAAGGAGAATTCGGTCCAATTTCATATGGCAAAACACCTGCCAAATAGTCATCAAATTCAATTTTTTGAACTAAGGTCCAAGTTCCATATAAATCCTTTATTAAATAAAAATTTTTTCCAAAATTAACACCATTTATTTTTATTTTCTCTTCAGAATAAATATATATAGGACCTTCAAGTTTTATACCACTGTTGTCATTTCTAAGAACAGGAGAAATTTGAAAATTTTTTATTTTTCTGAAAATCTTATTTTTTAATTCAAACTCTGGCAGATCATCTTGAAATGGAATCCATACTTCCCAATTTTTAGGGTAGGCAATAGTCGTCTCAAATCCTTTATCTATTAGTTTCTCTGATTGTTTTTTTGCCGATTCATAGCTAGCAAAAGGACCAAAAACAATTCTTTCAATTGTTTTTGGATTTTTGACGGGAATATCCGCCCAGGTAATATTTATCTGTTTTGATTTATGTTTAATACCGTTGGAGGATATCAAGTTTAAAAAACCTTTATTAGTTGTAAAGTTTATATTCTTTTTCTCCGAAAAACTATCATTCTCCCCGCCTAAATATTGCTTTAAACCAATCAAAAATTTTCCTTTTTTAATTTCATTATGGAGTTCAACCTTTAGCAATTCTTCTCCTTTTGCATTTGAAATAAATTTAGTGTTTATTATTAAGAGAGAAATACAGCCTAAAAAGGCAAATTTAAGTTTCATAAATTAGAACTTTCCTTATCAATTAAAAACTTTAATTTGCACCAATGCGTATAAAGGTTTAGATTAACCTAATTAAACACATTTGACTTAAATGTCTAAACTAAAAACTCGTAAATCAGCTGCCAAAAGATTTAAAGCTACTGCGACGGGTAAATTCATGAGAAGAAGAGCTTTCCATAATCATTTACTTGATCATAAAAGCTCAAAATTAAAAAGACATTTATCAACAAAAGCCGTAGTTGATGAAAGAGATGCTGATAATGTAAGATTAATGATTCCATACGCATAAATCTTTAACCAATTTTTATTAGATATTCATGGCACGGGTAAAAAGAGGCAACATAGCCAGAAAAAGAAGAAACAAAATCTTAAATCTTGCAAAAGGTTTTAGAGGCGGCAACAAAAATCTTTTCAGAACCGCAAACCAAAGAGTGATGAAGGCTCTTTGTAATGCTTATAGGGATAGAAGAAGAAGAAAAAGAGATTTCAGAAGACTTTGGATCTCTAGAATTAACGCATCTGCGAGGATAAATGGAACAAACTATAGCAAGTTAATAAATGGGATGAAAAATGCAGAAATTATCATCAACAGAAAAATGCTTGCTCAATTAGCCTTAAACGATCCTAAGTGTTTTGAAAAAATTGTTTCTTCCGTTAGTAAGTAGAAAAAAGAATATAATCTAGAAAAGTAATTATAAATAATGGAGATATCTTCCTTTCAATCTTATTTAATAATTCTTTTTGTTGTATTAATAATAATTTCTATTTTTGTATTCAGACAATTTCTAAAAACAAGAAGTGAGGAATTAAATTTAGTAAAATTCGAGCAGAAAGGTTTAGATTCTCTCACTCAAGCTACAGAATTATATGAATTTGGATCTATTCAGATAAAAAAAAGATTATATTCTGAAGCTACTAAAACTTTTTTAAAAGCAATTGAAAATTATGAAAATGAACCTGATGAAGCCAAAGCGATAATAAATAATGCTTTAGGATTTTCTTATGCTGCTCAAAATGAATTTAAGAAAGCAATTAAACACTATAAATCTGCAATAAAATCACTTCCAGAATATCCTATAGCCCTAAATAACCTCGCATCAGCACAACAGCGTTTACTTGAGTACGACTTGGCATATGAAACTTATCAAAAGGTTTTGGTGATAGATCCAAAAAACAAAACAGCAATTAAAAAAAGTAAGGAGTTAGAAAAAAGAAACAATTATGAACCTTATAAAGGTATTAAAGATAAGGGATTCTAAAAATGAAAAATTATACTTCTTTACTAATTGGTGGAAAACAATTTTCCAGTAGATTAATGGTTGGTACTGGCAAATACAAATCTACTCAAGATATGGTGGAAAGTTTGTCAAATTCTGAAACGGAAATTATAACCGTCGCTGTTAGAAGAATTAAAAATGATCAGACCGGAGAAAATTTACTCGAAAAGATCAACTGGGAAAAATACTGGATGCTTCCTAATACAGCTGGTTGTGTTAATTCCGATGAGGCAGTCAGAATAGCAATTTTAGGTAGAGAACTTGCAAAATTATCTGGTCAAGAAGAAAATAATTTTGTGAAGTTAGAAGTTATTCCTGACAAAAAGTATTTGCTACCAGATCCAATAGAAACTCTTAAAGCAGCCGAAATTTTAATAAAAAAGGGTTTCGCTGTACTACCTTATATCAATGCAGATCCTATTCTTGCAAAAAGACTAGAAGAAATAGGTTGTGCAACTGTAATGCCATTGGGCTCTCCCATTGGCTCCGGGCAAGGTTTGTTAAATTTATCAAACATAAGGATTATTATTGAGAATGCAAAAGTGCCAGTAATAATTGACGCAGGAATTGGAGTGCCTAGTGAAGCTTCTCAAGCTATGGAAATTGGAGCTGATGGTGTTCTAATCAATAGTGCAATAGCACAAGCTGCAAATCCTCCTCTAATGGCTCAAGCGATAAATTATAGTGTTAAAGCTGGCAGGCAAGCTTTTCTGGCAGGAAGAATTAAAAAACAAAACTTTGCAGTAGCAAGTTCGCCGGAAAAAAATATATCTATCTAATTATCTAAATTGAGTAAAGTTTAAAAAGAAAGTAAAAATTTATTATTTGCTTTTATTTATCGGATTAAGAAAGAAGATTTGAAACTATTTACAATGTTTTTTCGCAAAGTGGAAGCACGCTGTAGTAATTTAATAAATATATTATGAATCTTTTAATTCTGGAGTTCTGAGTGAAAGTTATTGTTCTAGGTGGAGATGGTTTTTGCGGTTGGCCTTGTGCGGTGAATTTAGCAGAGCAAAATCATGATGTAATTATTGTCGACAATTTAAGTCGTAGAAAAATTGATATTGATCTAGAGGTAGAATCACTAACTCCAATTTCTTCTATAACAGAACGACTTTCTGCATGGGAAGAGACTGGAGGCAAGCCTATGAGATTTCTTAACATGGATATCTCTAAGCAATATCAAAAATTACTCAATTTGCTCATTGATGAAAAACCAGATTCCGTGATCCATTTTGCAGAACAAAGAGCAGCACCATACTCGATGAAATCGAGTTTTACCAAAAGATATACAGTAGATAATAATGTTAATGGCACCCACAACCTACTTGCTGCGATAGTAGAGAGTAATTTAGATATTCATGTTGTTCATTTAGGAACAATGGGAGTCTACGGATATGGATCACACAGAGGTGCAACAATTCCAGAAGGTTATCTAAAAGTTGAAGTTCCACAACCTGATGGAAGCCGCTTTGAAGAAGAAATATTACACCCTGCAAGCCCAGGTAGTGTATACCATATGACTAAAACTTTAGATCAATTATTATTTCTTTACTACAACAAAAATGATCTTGTAAGGATCACTGATCTACATCAAGGGATTGTTTGGGGAACAAATACAGAAGCAACTTTAAAAGATCCTAGATTGACAAACCGATTTGACTATGACGGAGATTATGGAACTGTTTTAAACAGATTTCTAATGCAAGCTGCAATTGGATATCCATTAAGTGTTCATGGGACAGGAGGGCAAACAAGAGCATTTATACATATAAAAGACTCTGTAAAATGCGTACAACTTGCTCTTGAAAATCCTCCAAAATCTGGAGAAAGAGTCAAAATCTTTAATCAAATGACCGAGAGTCATCAAGTTGGAGAACTAGCTAAAAAAGTTGCTTCTCTAACTGGAGCTGATATCAATTATTTACCAAATCCAAGGAATGAAGCAGTAGAAAATGATCTAATTGTTGATAATAAATGCTTTATAGAATTAGGTTTAAACCCAACTACTCTTGATAATGGCTTATTAGAAGAAGTTGTTGAAGTTGCTAAAAAATACTCCAATAGATGTGATCTTAATCGCATACCTTGTGTTTCATCCTGGACAAAAAAACAAGCTGAGGCTATAAAGACTAATTAAAATTTTTGAAATTGTTACCTTAAGAAAGTGAAAATTGCATTGTTTACTGAAACTTTTTTACCTAAAGTTGACGGCATAGTCACAAGACTGACTAAAACAATTGAATTTTTAATAAAAAATGGTGATGAAGTTATAATTTTTTGTCCAGAGGGGTGTCCAGAATCATATATGGGAGCAACTGTAGTGGGAGTTGCTGCAATGCCATTACCCTTATACCCAGAGTTGAAGCTTGGTTTACCAGGTCCTGCAGTCGCAGATAAGTTAGAAAAATTTAACCCAGATTTGATACATGTTGTTAATCCAGCTGTACTTGGCTTAGGTGGCATATGGTTGGCGAAAACTAATAATATACCTTTAATTGCTAGCTACCATACTCATCTTCCGAAATATCTGGAACATTACGGTATGGGTATGCTAGAGCCACTTTTGTGGGAATTACTTAAAGCAGCTCATAATCAAGCCTTGTTAAATTTGTGTACTTCCACCGCTATGGTCAATGAATTAAAAGATAAAGGTATTCAAAGGACTGCTCTTTGGCAAAGAGGAGTAGATACTTACAGTTTCAGACCAGATTTAAGAAGTGAGAAAATGAGAGATAAATTATTTGGAAAACATAAAGATGCAAATTATTTGTTGATTTATGTAGGAAGATTATCAGCAGAAAAACAAATTGAGAGAATTAAACCAGTCTTAGAAAGTATCCCTAATGCTTGTCTAGCACTTGTAGGTGACGGACCGTATAGAAACCAGCTTGAAAAAATCTTCGAAAATACCAAGACTAATTTCATAGGATATTTATCTGGTGATGAACTTGCTAGCGCCTATGCCTCTGGAGATATATTTTTATTTCCCTCTAGTACAGAAACACTTGGTTTAGTTTTACTCGAAGCAATGGCCGCAGGATGTCCAGTTATCGGAGCCAACAAGGGGGGGATTCCAGATATAATTAGCGATGGGATTAATGGTTGTTTATATGATCCAGATGAAAAAGATAATGGGGTGCAAAGTTTGATTGAAGCAACAAAAAAAATTCTAGAGAATGAAGATAAAAGAGAAATTATGAGAAAAGAGGCACGAAACGAAGCAGAAAAATGGGATTGGAATCAAGCAACGTTACAACTGCAAAATTATTATTCAGATACGCTCAAAGAAATAGATTAAATTTGATCTAAATTATTATGCTACGTGTGGAGGCGTAGGATTACTATATGAACTTAAAGGAAGTATTAAAGTAGCTATATTTTGATTCTTTTCAGGCCTTTTTTTCTTTGAGAATTTTTTACCAAAAGGTACTCTTATAACATTA
Organism: Prochlorococcus sp. AG-347-B23; assembly: GCA_003281715.1. Lineage (GTDB taxonomy): Bacteria > Cyanobacteriota > Cyanobacteriia > PCC-6307 > Cyanobiaceae > Prochlorococcus_A. The sequence continues at coordinate 11,487 of QCBE01000012.1, read as the reverse complement.
GTCCCCTCAATGGAACAAATATTTGAGTTATCTCCAGAAAAATTATTTACAAAATTTGGTAAGTTGACGTTTTGAACTGGCAGTTGTTTAACATTACCAGATTTAAAATCTTTGGTCATAGCTTCAAATACCCCAAAAAAATTTGATGCTCGAATATTTTAATTAAAAAATTTAAAAAAATTCTATAAGAAATTATTAAATTTTTATTCACATTGATAATAACTAAGTAAATACAGGGACGCTAGTCCTTTAAGCACATTTTTTTTCTTCTAAAGTCTCATCTTGATTTACATTGCAAGAACAAATTAAATTGCGATCGCCATATGCATTATTGATCCTAGAAACTGAAGACCAAAACTTAATAGTTGTTGGAGTTTTATAAGGGAAAGAAGCCTTTTCTTTTGAATAAGGATATTGCCAATTATCAGCAATTAACTCTTTCAGCGTATGGGGAGCATTACTTATTACATTATTATTTTTTAATTCATGATTATTTTCTATTTCACTGATTTCTTCTCCAATCAATAGCATAGCCTCACAAAATCTATCTACTTCTGCCAAACTTTCACTTTCAGTAGGCTCTATCATTATGGTTTCTGGAACAGGCCAACTAATAGTGGGGGCGTGAAAACTATAATCAATTAATCTTTTAGCTAAATCATTGACACTCAATCCAGTTTTGGATTTTAAATCTCTAAAATCTAAAATACATTCATGTGCGACAAAATTATTTTTTCCTTTATAGAGAATCTTGAATTTATGTTTTAAGGAATGCGCAATATAATTTGCAGATAAAATTGCGTGCGAAGTTGCTTTCCTTAACCCACTAAGACCTGCCATTTTTATATACATCCAACTTATTGGAAGAATACTTGCACTCCCATGCTTGGCAGAAGATACGAAATTACAACTATTAGATAAATTATTATCCATTAAAGAATGAGTAGGAAGGTATGGGCTTAAAGTTTCTGATGCAGCAACTGGACCTACTCCTGGACCACCACCTCCATGTGGAATGCAGAATGTTTTATGTAAATTCAAATGACAAACATCAACGCCATAGTTTCCAGGTTTGCATAATCCAACCTGAGCGTTCAAATTTGCTCCATCTAAATAGACAAATCCTCCCACAGAATGAATTAAATCACATATCTTTCTAATTTGTAATTCAAAAACTCCATGAGTGGAGGGATAAGTCAACATAAGAGCCCCTATTTGGTTATCAAATTTCTTGACCTTGATTGACAAATCTTGATAATCAATATTTCCTTCGTCATCACATTCAACAGTTAACACGTCAAAACCTGCCATAACTGCACTAGCAGGATTTGTTCCATGAGCACTTTTTGGAATTAAACATTTTTTTCTTAACAGTTCACCTTTTGATTCAAAATAAGAATTAATTGCCAATAAACCTGCAAACTCTCCTTGAGAGCCTGCATTTGGTTGAAAAGAAACTGATTTTAAACCAACAATCTCACTTATCCATTTTTCTAGGTCAGATATAATTTTTGAATAGCCTTTAGTTTGATCTGGTGGGGAAAAAGGATGCATGGAAGATAAATTAGCCCAAGAGACTGGATTTAACTCTGCTGCAGAATTTAACTTCATGGTACAGCTTCCCAATGGCATCATCCCATCTACCAAAGAAAAATCTTTTTCTGCAAGTCGAAATATATATCTCATTAATTCAGTTTCACTTTGGTAATTTGTGAATATATCTTGCTGCATCCATGCACTGGATCTCATAGCTAAACTTTCAAGATGAAATTCTTTATCAAATTTTATATGCTCTAAATCTTCTTCTTTTTCTATAAGGTTTGCTATGAAAGTCAAAATATCTTTTATTTCTTTTTCATTACTAAGTTCATCTAAAGAGATCCCAAATCCAGTTGAATTTTCAATAGTTGATCCCAACGGCAGAATTCTTAGGTTATAGCCATTTTTTAAAGCTTCATTATGGATCCTCTGGGAGTCCTCAGAATAAACATCAACACTATCAAATCTAATTCCATCAGGAATATCAAAACCTAAAGCAGCTAAACTTGATTCTAAATTTATTCTCAACTCCACTAATCTCTTAGCAATTTTCGTTAATCCAGAGGGTCCATGATAAATAGCATAAAAAGAAGAAATTATGGCTAATAAAGATTGAGCAGTACAAATATTACTGGTGGCCTTTTCCCTTCTAATATGTTGCTCTCTTGTTTGCAATGCTAGTCTTAGAGACTTTTCTCCATTTTTAGAGAGAGTTTGCCCAACAATTCTTCCGGGTATCAGCCTTTTATATTTTTCACTACAAGCAAAATATGCTGCATGGGGGCCGCCAAAACCCATTGGTACACCAAATCTTTGCATACTACCCACTGCTACATCAACACCAAATTCAGAAATTGGTTTAATCAAAACTTGTGCTAGTGGATCAATACATGCAGTAACAATAATTTCTGATCTATGTGCTTGGGATATTAAGAATGTGGGATCATATAATTGTCCATTTTTACCAGGTAATTGCAACAACATTCCAAAAACATCATCATGATTAGGAAGATTGCTTTGAGTAAAGCGTTTTAAGGATATTCCCAAAGGTTTTGCTCTGGTTTGTAGAACATTAAAAGTATGATCAAAAACATTTGACTCCACTAAGTACACTTTTGAAGATTTATTTTTTCTTGCGGAAAAACTCATGGCCATGGCTTCTGCTGCAGCAGTACCTTCATCCAACAAAGATGCATTGGCGACGGGGAATCCTGTTAGTTCACAAACAATAGTCTGAAAATTAAATAGAGCTTCTAATCTTCCTTGTGCAATTTCTGCTTGATATGGAGTATAAGAGGTGTACCACCTTGGATTTTCAAGAACATGTCTTTGGATTACTTTAGGCATATGATTGTCATAATAACCAAGGCCTATAAGTGATCTCATTTTAGTATTTTTATTCGCAATCTCTTCTAATTCGTTTAAAGCCTCAATTTCTGAACAACCTTGGGGCAATATTTCTGAAGATTTATCTTTAAGCTGAATATCTTCAGGAATAACTTGATTTATAAATTGATCAATATTATTAAAACCAAGCTTATTCAGCATAATTCTTTCATCATTATCTCCTAACCCAAGATGCCTATCTATAAACAAATCAGAACCAAATTTAGATGTCATATTAAAATATTTTTCTTTAAAATAGCTCTTTTTAAAAAGTTTGCCTTATTTTGGTACAACCTTTGATTGATATTCCTCAGAAGTCATCAAATCAGCAATTGATGCTTTTGATTCTGGTTTCAAAATGACTAGCCAACCGTCTCCAATCGGATCATTCTGTAAAAGCTCAGGGTTCTCAATAACGCTTTCATTTACAGATACTATTTCCCCTGAAAAAGGCAGATAGACTTCCTCAACGGCCTTAACTGATTCTATCGTTCCAAAAGTCTCGCCTTTCTCTAAAGTCGCACCTTCACCAGCTAATTCAACAAAAACAATATCTCCTAATTGATCGATAGCGAATTCACTCACTCCAATTTTTAATAATCCATTTTCTTCCAAGACATATTCATGAGTATCAGCATAGTTGAGGTTGTCTGGAAACTTGTAAGACATGATTAAGTAGATAAAGGAAGTAGAGAATCCTTCGAAATTAATTTTTCCTCTAATAGTTCAGATAATAATCGAATTAATGCAATTTTGATGTGAGCTATGTGAGAACCACCTTGAACAAAAATATTATAAGGATCTCTTAGAGGGGCATCAGCAGAAAATTCACTTGTACTACCTTCAATAAAGGTGCCTCCTGCCATTAATAATTTTGAATCATATCCATCCATTGATGATGGAACAACATTCAGAAAAGAATCTACTGGTGAAGAATTTTGAAAAGATTGACAAACTTTTTGTACCAAATCAGGATTATTCAATCTTACTGACTGAATAAGATCAGATCTATAAGTTGCTGGCTCTGGTAAAACCTTAAATCCCAAATTTTTAAAGACTGCTGCAACCATATCAGCACCTTTCAGTGATTCGTGAACAATTTGTGGTGCTAAAAACAAACCCTGCAAAATTAATCTTCCTAGTCCAAAATTTATTCCTGCAGAAGAACCAATGCCTGGTGAGGTTAATCTAGAACATGCCATCTCAACCAACTCTGCATCTCCTGCAACGTACCCACCAGTAGGAACTATTGTTCCTCCCAAATTTTTAATCAATGATCCAGCAATTATATTTGCCCCTTTAGAAATTGGTTCACTATCTTCAACAAGCTCCCCATAACAGTTATCAACAAAACATATACAGTTAGGATCAAGAGAATGAATAAGACTACAAATTTTCTCTATCTGATGATTCGTGAGAGACTTTCTCCAACTATATCCACAACTTTTTTGTAAGAATACTAATTTGCATGAATTTTCTTTAAAAAAATGAACAATTTTTTCTTCAAAAGAATCAAAATTGTCACAGATATTTACTTGCTTATATTCAATATCAAAATCTTTAAGTGATCCTTTTCCTCCTCCCCTGATTCCTATGACTTCTTCTAACGTGTCATATGGCTGTCCTGTAAGAGATAACATTACATCTCCAGGTCGAAGAATTCCAAATAAAACAGAACTTATTGCATGGGTTCCACTTACAAATTGCATCCTCACAGCAGCTTTTTCAGCAAGAAACAGTCTTGCAAAAACAGCATCAATTTTTTCTCTAGATATATCATCATGACCACTACCAGAAGATTGATTGAAATGACTAGTAGAAACTTTTTCTTCCTTATAAATTGTCAAAATATTTTCTAATTTCTGGAAAACCTTATTGGACCTTTCTTGGAAAACTTTACTTAAACTCTTTTCTACAGAAAGAACAGCGTTTTCAGCCAGTTTTAAGTTATTGTCAAGAGTCATTTATTATAAAAATTCATGTTATTTTTTATAAGCTAAATTTCTTAATTCTGCGAGGAAATCGTTAGGTCCCCTGCCCTGAAAATAAGAAAGTTTTTTTGAAGCCTCATATAAATCAAGCAGTTCTCCATCTAATTCTTCTGCCGTATAATCTCTAATTCCTGCAATTACTTCAGCAAAACGTTCTCTACGGGCAGATTTATTGACAGCATAAGCTTCCATTACCTGCATTTTACATGATCTCCAAGCCTTATTCTGACAAAAATGCACTGAAAGAGCATCACTTAAAGCAGAAGCTTCTTCATCTTCTATGTACCAGTCAAAAGATGAAGGTAGAGGTTTTAATCCTGAAAATATCTCGAATAACTCCCCGGCCGACAATGGATTACCAGAATCATTTTTTAAGGGTAATGCAGACTCTTCTAAAGATTTCCATAACTCTGGGTAATTACTTTCAAAACGATCCCTGATTTTTTCAATACCTTGATCAAGAATCGTATTAACTTGAGCTAAAGCAAGAAAAACTTCAGGACCTGGCGAAGATAACTTCCCATTCCTAAGATTAGAAATTTGCGAATTATGAACTTTACCTAAATCAAGAACTTCTGAAAGTAATGGCAATACTCTGTGAGACCAACCATTTCTTTCATGCCAGAGGTGTATCAAATGAGCCATAGCCCTTCGACCTCTAGATAATTTATCGCGATATCCGAGACTCACAGATAATTAAACTTATCAATAGTATAGTATGATAATATTACATATCGGTAATTTTGAAAATATTATTTCAATATCATGAATTCAGTAATTTTCCAAGAAACAGCAAAATTAAAAAAACCTGTTCCAGCTGAAAAAGTTATAGAACTCTCAGAAAAATTACTGGAACCTTCCAGTCATTCAAAAAGATATCCTCCAAGACTACATAAAACTTGGGGAACAATAGTTTTTATGGTTGCAATACATATTCTTTCCGTTATAGCTTTACAACCAAAATTTTGGAGTCTCCCTGCAGTCACTTCATTATTATTTTTTTACTGGGTAACTGCTTGTTTAGGAGTCACCCTTGGATATCACAGATTGTTATCGCACAGATCGTTCATTGTACCAAGATGGTTAGAAAGATTTTTTGCTACCTGTGGAGCCATAAGTTGTCAGCATGGACCAATAGATTGGGTAGGTTTACATAGGCATCACCACTCTTTTTCAGATACTGAAGTAGATCATCACAATAGTAAAAAGGGGTTTTGGTGGAGTCATATGGGTTGGATGTTTAAAGACGTAGAAGCACTAAAAGCTGTTCCAAAACTAAGTGCAGATTTAATCAAGGATCCATACTATAGATTTTTAAATAAATATTTTTTATTCTTACAAATTCCTATTGGACTTTCATTGTACGCAATAGGTCAAAAATTAGGAGTTGGAGGATGGGCTCTAGTCCTTTGGGGAATTCCATTAAGGCTTGTGGTTGTTTATCATGTAACTTGGCTAGTAAACTCCGCGACGCATTGTTGGGGTAAAGCACCATTCGAAAGTGGTGATTCATCTAAAAACAATGCATGGGTTGCTGCATTAACTTTTGGAGAAGGTTGGCATAATAATCATCATGCATTTCCCAATTCGGCAAAACAAGGATTATTTAAAGGTCAGATAGACATAACATGGGAACATATTAAGATTCTTGCGAAATTCGGTTTTGCAAAAAAAGTAAAGTTACCCTCCAGGTCTTATTATTAACTATATTGTTCTATATTTTTCATGGCTAAAAGAGTACAAGTCGCATTAACTGAATCAATCGCATCACTAGGTAAAGAAGGAGATCTAGTAGATGTAGCACCTGGATACGCAAGAAATTTTCTATTACCTTATGGCAAGGCAATGAATGTAACACCAGCAGTCCTTAAACAAATTGAGAGGAAGAAAGAAAAAGAAAAAATCGCTGCTGATAAATTAAAACAAGAAGCTTTAGATTTCCAAACTGCATTATCTACAATAGGTAGGTTCACTATCAAAAAACAGGTTGGAGAAGATGGTGTCCTTTTTGGAACAGTTACCAATGGTGATGTTGCCGAAGCGATAGAGGCGGCTACTAAAAAAGAAATTGATAGAAGAAACATTACTGTTCCTGATATTCATAATTTAGGCTCCTTTACTGCAAAAATAAAATTACATCCAGAAGTAAATGCAGAAGTAAATATTGAAGTAACAAGTTAATCAATTTGTTGCATTATTTTGAAAAGTAGCCAGAGTATATATCTAAGCAATTAAAGATATGGTTTCCGTACCTTTTCCAAATAATGGGCAAAATAAAAATTTTAAAAAGGATTTTAATAGTGAAAATGCTGGATTAGTTCCTCCCCAAAACGTTCAAGCAGAGGAAGCTGTTCTTGGTGGCATACTTCTTGATCCAGACGCGATTGGTAGAATTGCAGACTTAATTAAACCTGAAGCTTTTTATATAAATGCCCATCAAGAGATTTATAGAACAGCATTAATGTTGCATACCCAGGGAAAACCAACTGATTTAACATCAATGAGTGCTTGGTTAGCAGATAATGGATCACTAGAAAAAATTGGAGGAAACAGCAAACTGGTAGAACTCGTCGAAAATGTTTCCTCTACAGCTTCCATAGAACAAGTTGCTAATTTAATTAACGACAAATTCATGAGAAGGCAACTCATTAGATCTGGAAATGAAGTGGTTCAACTAGGTTTTGATCAAACTCAAGATACTAATGAAGTTCTAGATAAAGCAGAGCAAAAAATATTTGAAATCAGTCAAGAAAAACCTTCAAAAGGTCTGACTCAAGCAGCTGAAATCCTTACAAGTACTTTCAATGAAATAGAGTCAAGATCATTAGGTACTTCAGTAGCTGGAATTCCTGTAAATTTCTACGATCTTGATGCGATAACTCAAGGTTTTCAAAGAAGTGATTTAATAATTGTTGCTGGAAGACCTTCAATGGGGAAAACTTCAATAGTTCTTAATCTGGCTAAAAATGTTGCACAATCTCAAGATTTACCTGTGTGTGTATTTAGCCTTGAAATGAGTAAAGAACAGTTGACATATAGACTGCTCTCTATGGAAGTGGGAATCGAAAGTGGCAGGCTAAGAACAGGAAGATTACAGCAAGAAGAATGGCCATTACTTGGAGAAGGTATCAATTCATTAGGTCAATTACCAATATTTATAGATGACAAGCCTAATTTAAGTGTTCTAGAGATGAGATCTCTGTGCAGAAGATTAATAGCTGAACAAAAAAAAGAACTTGGATTAATTGTGATTGATTATCTGCAGTTGATGGAAGGATCAACCCCTGATAATAGAGTGCAAGAACTTTCACGAATAACAAGAGGTCTTAAAAGCATGGCCAGAGAATTAAAAGTACCAGTAGTAGCTTTATCTCAGCTTAGTAGAGGGGTTGAGTCTAGAACAAATAAAAGACCAATGTTAAGCGATCTAAGAGAATCAGGATCTATTGAACAAGACGCAGATTTAGTATTAATGATTTATAGAGATGAATATTATAATCCGGAGACTGAAGATAGAGGAATTACAGAAATCATTGTCACTAAACATAGAAATGGACCCGTAGGAACTGTTAAATTATTATTTGAACCTCAATTTACGAGATTTAGGAATTTAGCTAATTAAATCGCTCCAAAATGCAAGCTCATCAGTCAACAAATGAATCTTTTGACGTCATCGTTATTGGAGGAGGACATGCAGGATGCGAAGCCGCTATAACAACAGCAAAATTAGGTTTTTCAACTGCCTTATTTACAATCAATCTAGATAGAATTGCTTGGCAACCGTGTAACCCTGCCGTTGGGGGACCAGCAAAAAGTCAGTTGGTTCATGAAGTTGATGCATTAGGTGGAATTATTGGTCAATTAGCCGATGAGACAGCTATTCAAAAAAGAATATTAAATGCAAGTAGAGGCCCAGCTGTATGGGCGTTAAGAGCTCAGACAGATAAAAGAGAATACTCAAAAAGAATGATCGAAATACTACAAAATACAGATAATTTAGCTTTAAAAGAAGCAATGATTACTGAACTGGATATTGCAAAAACTGAACTAGTTGGATTGAACTCAAAAAAAATCTTAAAAAAAAGAATAAAGGGTGTAAAAACATTCTTTGGTAGTTATTATTCAGCAAGATCAGTTATCATCACAGCTGGTACGTTCTTAGAAGGAAGAATATGGATAGGAAATAAATCAATGTCAGCGGGTAGATCGGGCGAACAAGCAGCACAAGGTCTTACTCAGAATTTGCACGAAATTGGTATCAAAACAGAACGTTTAAAAACAGGTACTCCAGCAAGAGTTGATAAAAGAAGTATCAATTTTAACGAATTAGATATTCAACCAAGTACTGCAGCAGATAAATATTTTTCGTTTGACCCAGATATAAAAAATAATATGCCCCAAGTTAGTTGTCACATCACAAGAACAACTATCAAAACACATCAACTAATTAGAGACAATTTACATTTAACTCCCATTTACGGCGGTTTTATTGATAGTAAGGGGCCAAGATATTGTCCATCAATTGAAGATAAAATCGTCAAATTTGCTGATAAAGAATCACATCAAATTTTCTTAGAGCCAGAAGGAATTAATACCCCTGAAATATATGTACAAGGATTTTCTACAGGTTTACCCGAAAATATTCAATTAGAACTTTTAAGGACCTTACCTGGATTAGGTGAATGTAAAATGTTGCGACCAGCATATGCTGTGGAGTATGACTATATACCTGCAACACAGCTCCAAACATCACTCGAAACGAAAGAAATTGAATATTTATTTAGCGCCGGACAAATTAATGGCACCACTGGTTATGAAGAAGCAGCAGCACAAGGATTAGTTGCAGGAGTCAATGCGACAAGAAAACTAAACAAAAAAGACCCAATAATCTTCACTAGAGAAAGCAGTTATATAGGAACAATGATCAATGATTTAATTACAAAAGATCTCAAAGAACCATATAGAGTTCTCACTAGTAGGAGTGAATATAGGTTAACTCTCAGAGGAGATAATGCAGATAGAAGATTAACACCATTAGGATATCAAATAGGGCTAATTAATGATAAAAGATGGTCGGCCTATCAAGAAAAAATGAACCTCCTCGAAGAAGAGAAATTTAGATTAAATAACACTCGTTTAAAAAATACCGATGAAATATCAAAAAAAATAGAATTAGAAACGGGATCAAAAATCAAAGGCTCAACAACTTTGAAAGAACTCTTAAAAAGACCAAACTTTCATTATTCAGATCTAATTAAATATAATTTGAATGAAAGAAATCTAGATTCTTCAATACAAGAAGGTGTTGAAATAGATATTAAATACGAGGGTTACCTTAAAAGACAAAAAAACAACATAGAACAAATAAATCGTCAAAGCTGTAAATCTCTGCCTCAAGAAATAAATTATGAAAAGATAGAGACATTATCTTTAGAAGCTAGAGAAAATTTGAATAAGATAAAGCCAAAAAATTTTGGTGATGCGTCAAAAATTCCCGGTGTAAGCAAAGCTGATTTAACTGCATTACTTGTTTGGCTAAAAATAAGAGAAATAAAAAAAGAAAAGGCAAATATTTTTGTCGAAAAAAAGTTATCATCTTAAAAGGATTCCGTCTGAGCACTGAATAATAAACTTTTTAAATCACCAAAAATTTTATGGGAAGAAAAAGCCTCTAACTTTTTAGTGAAAAATTCATTACCAAAAATTTCTGGTCCATGGAAATTAATGCTGCTTGGGGATGGAAGTCCAACTAGACATTTACAGCTTTTAACTAATCAAGAGACGAAAATTAAATTAATTTCAATGCAAATAGATCCTCTATTCATCGCAGAGGGACCTAAAGAATTAAATCAGTTAAATGGACCTTTAATTAGAAGACAAGTATGGATTAAAAACAATAATAAAAACCTAGCATGGGCTGAAAGTTGGTGGAATGCAGAACAAGTGAATGAAAATTTAAAAGCCAAAGAAGAACCAATATGGAAGAATTTGACACAAGACAGATCAGAATTGTTTAGAGAAGTTGATCGAATTTCACTTGTTAATTCAAATTGGTTAGAGGATCAATTTTGTTTTAAAGGTCCATTCTGGTCAAGAAATTATAGATTTTTTCGAGACAAAAAGCCCCTAACAATTATTAGAGAAGTATTCAATCCACATTTAGAAAGTTTATTAGGCTATTCAGGAATTAAAGAATTTACGAAACTATACTCTTCTTCTTCTTGATCTGGGAAGATTTCTTGATTTTGGTTGAACTTGTTGATTTGATTGATCTCTCGAAGTATTAATCTCTGTTTCTGAAGCTCTTTGCCATCTTTCAACTTTGAAATCCATTTCATCTGGCCAATCTTCATCCTTACTCTCTTTCACGTAAGGTAATTTTTTTTGCTCAGTTGTCTGTAAATTTTTTGGTTGCCTTAAAGATATTGCTTCTAAAGGTCTTTTTGAGTGCTGTTTAGCAGATTCATAAGAATTTGATTCTCTGGAAAATGTCTTAATATCCCTGTTATCATCGTAAAAATTCTCATCATTCCAATCATCATTATCTTCATCAAAAAATAAATCCACTTTT
>QCBE01000011.1 GCA_003281715.1 Prochlorococcus sp. AG-347-B23 | reverse complement strand
ATTTTATTTAAATTTTCTACGCTTTTAATTTTCCTGTTTTGAGTAAATTTATTTCGCTACAGTAGTTTTGGTATATAGGAATTTGACTTCCCAATATACAACTCCTAGGAAGATAGCACTTGCAATAATAATTTCAGAAATGGCTAACATTTTATTTTTCAATACTAATTTAATTTTGGTATCAATTTACACAGAATGCAATAGGTACTAATTACATTTTAGATTTTAAAAAATCTTATTTAATAAAATAACGCGTCGAAATAATATAAAATTTTAAGTTAGATACATATTTTTTCCGTGGGAAATTTCATAAATTCAACAACTCTTATACCTTTAATACCTTTAGTAACCTCTTTTTTTATTCTTATTTTATTGGCAAGTTTTAACAGAACACTTAACAGGTTAACAAAACCAGTTACTGCACTGGTTGCATTATCTTTATTAAGTTCTGCATTTATAAGCTCATTTGACTATTTTAAGAAAATAGAAGAAGAATTAGTTTTATCTGAATTTCTCAAATTTTTTGAAGAAAAAAATTTAGTTATACATCTCAATTTAGTAAATGAAAAAATTATAATTTTTTTCTCATTAATAATGATATTAATTATTGGAATATCTTTTTATAAATTGCCTAGAAAAAAAGGTTACGTCTCATTAATGATCAGCCTAGGATTAATTTCTTCTTCGGTGATACTCTCAATATTGCTAATAGATTTCTCAGTACTAATCTAAACTGACGTAAGCATTGACAAAGCTTCATTAAGTTCTTGGACATGATTTAATTCATCTTGAGCAATTTCTTTTATTTTTTCATCATTTGGATTATCTATTAAATATTTGGAATAAGTTTCAAATGCATGTTCTTCGATTTTTATGTTGACATCATAAGCATTAGCTGGAGAGAGGAAATAATAAAAAACCATGATCCAGTAATACACAAGAACAAGGTGTCTCGCAAAAAATCTATCAATCCAGAACTTATCTCCTCCTCTTTTCTCCATTTCTTTAAGATGCTCAGTTTCGTTAATAGCTTGATAAAAATGTTCTTTCATTAAAATCATTGTTTTCTCATTTTTAATTCCTAGAGATTCTTTAAAATGAAGAACTGAAAGAAATGCAAAATAAGGTGATCTAGCTATAACTTCTAAAACCCAAAATCGTTGTAAAGATCTACCAGAGTATATGAAGTCTAAGAAGTTAACTGTGCTATTCAAAATCAAAGAATTTAATTTCTTCATAGATTTAGTTTTTCTTTAAGTATAATTACTCAGCCTCTCGAGGACTATGATGTATTGAATTAATTAACCAAAAATTAATATTTATAGTCTAAAAATTGTTACTTCCATTGAAATATTTTTTTTTCATGCATTAATTGGATAGATAAAAATTTTATATGACAACTACTGAAAAAATTGCAAATGCCAAAAAAAGGATTGATGAATTAGAAAGACTTATAAAATTTTGGAATGATTCAGACCATGATGAGGCAAAAATAGTAAATTTTTCAAATAACGTTGAAAATAAAGTTGCTTAGATTGTGAAGATTAAGGCTAATTAAGTTTATCTACTTAAAGTGTTTTAACCTCTTTGAGGTTTCGAATATTGTTTAATTTATAAATAGAGCAATTAAACCTATTTTCAAAAACTGTAAGGAAGAAATAATCTAAAAGAAAAATAAATATGAAAACCTTTTCAAAAAAATATTTAGTTCCGATTAAATTTATACCATGGGTTTTTTGGGTATTTATATCTTTTATGAGTTTATATTTGTGTAAGATAGCCTGGGTAAATTGAATAATTAATGGATCTAGCTTCTCCTTAGCCAACCAGGAGCACCGCCAAACCAATCCGATATATCATCCTCATTAGGGTTGAAATGATTTTCTTTATCTAGTCCATCTATCCCAAATGATTGTAAGAGATTATCAATCCCTCCATCATTTTTCGTACCATTCCTTCTAAAACTGTTAGCTTTTTTCAGCCAAAGAGAAATTGTAGAGTTATGGTGTGCAAATTTCTCGACATATATTCTTTCTTCTAATGTAATTGATTTATCTTGAGCAATTCTTTTAATTATTCCTTGGATTTTTAGTCTTTTTGAATTACTAAGAAGCATTTTGCGATTAATTCATTATTCTTTTTATAGGAAGGATTACTAAATATATCTTGTCAATGTTAATTTCAACAAATTAACTATTTTAAGAGGTTTTTAAGCAATAAAAGTCTTAAGACACTAAAAAAAGGGATCAATAAGTTACTTATGATACTTTTATTCATTTATCAAACTTATAATTCCCACAAATTAGATAAAAAAAATCAATCCATTCTCAATGACATTTTAAAATTTAAGAAAAGTCGACTCAGCTGTTGCATAATAGTAAATCTGTACTACTATTAGTACAGATGTATTGTTAAGACATGAAATTGATTTCATCTTCTCCTTATGCCCCTTTTAATTCAAAAGAGTGGAATTCTCTAATAAGCAAAAATGTAAAGTTTGAAAATTCTCCAATAAAGATTCAAAAAAAATTTTATAGAACTTTTACTCTAAAAAAGACTGAAAAAGATAAACTTTTGCAAGAGAAGAATGCATTGCATCAACAAATGCAACTCGTATTCGGATAGAAAAATATTAACTAACAATCTTTTTATTGAATATTATTTTACGAGATCCAATTTTTTGTTAGATTAGTAGAAATACAAGAAGGATTTAATTTGGCTGTTGATCGAGAACTTTTAAAAGAAGTTACCCAAGAACTTTGGAATACCGTAAAAAAACTAAGGCCTGAAATAGATCGGCAAACTCGACTTCAATTAGTTTTAAAGGCCTTATTAACTATTGGAGATTTACCAGATCAAATGCAAGCTGCCATGGTAGTAGGTGTTTGCGCAGAAATGGATAAAAGTGATGTTGATAATGTTGAATCTAATTCACAAACTAAAGATTCAAGCGGAGTTGATACTTCTACAGGCAGAAAAGTAGTTAGAAGAAGTTCAGCTAAATAAACTTTAAACGATCATCCTTTAATTTTCTTTGATTCGTTTTTGTTAAGTCTATTGAATAGGTAATATGAAATTACAAGTAAGAGAGGAACGAATATTGAATGCAAAGTCATCATTAATTCTGTTTGGCCCATTCCTATAAGATTTGACTCGTTTGGAAGTTGTTCTGACCAAGTGCCAACTAAATGCCAGGCTTGAGGAATTGATAAGAAAAACATATAAGAGTTATAAGTTAAGTTTATGTTCAGATAAAGATTATCATTATTGAACGTTTTTGCTTTCTTTATTCTTATTTCTTAACTAAGTATTTGTAGAGTTATAAAAAACAACTTGATTCATAAATTTATTTTCTTAAGAAGAGTTTTAAACTCTTTTTTACCAATAATTTTTTCAGCTGCGTAAGCGCCACTTGCTGAAACAGCAGGAATTCCAATACCTGGAAATGTACTTGCGCCGCAAGTAAATAAATTTTTCACTGGAGTTTTGCAACCTGGGAAAAGACCTTTTGCTGCAGATAATGCAGGGCCGTAACTACCGCAATAGGTATTGGTGAATTTTTTATGAGTGATTGGGGTTCCTAGCATCTTTAAATCAATCCTTTCATCTATATCAGGAATGAATTTTCGCACTGCATTAAGGAATATTGAACATCTTTCTTCTTTCAAATTTCTATATTCTAATTCCTTTGGATTTAGGTTTTCCCAAATTTCCCAAGGTTCATTTGCGGGAGTATATCCATGAAGAACATGTTTTCCTTCAGGGGCCATATTTTTATCTAAAACAGATGGGATTGAAAATACGACTATATTTCTTTCTGCGGTTATACCTTTTTCCCACTCATCAACATGTATTGCATGTATTGGCAAATTTTCAAGACCATCAGCATCAAAACCTAGATGTATATGAAGGAAAGAATCACATTTATTAGGGTTCAAAACTTTTGTATTCCATTTTTTTGAAATTTCATTTGGAATTAACTTTTTTAAATTCCAAACATCAGTATTCGTGACAACAGATTCACAACTATAACTAGAACCATTATTCAGAGTTATACCTGTGGCTAAATTTTTATTGAAGTTAATTGTCTTTACTCTCGAAGAAAGAATTAATTCTCCTCCATTTTTTTTAAATCCATTAATTAAAGCTTTTACGATAGATTCACTACCTCCTTTGGGGTATTCAAGGTATGAATTTGGTTCAAACCACTCGTTAAATAAAGTAGCCATCGCAGCTGTATTTGTATCATGCATTGACATGCCACTTATCAAAAAGCTCAATAAATCAACCCAATTCCTGAGAAAAGGATCCTCTAGATAATTATTTACTAAATTCCCAAAGCCTT
Organism: Prochlorococcus sp. AG-347-B23; assembly: GCA_003281715.1. Classification (GTDB taxonomy): domain Bacteria; phylum Cyanobacteriota; class Cyanobacteriia; order PCC-6307; family Cyanobiaceae; genus Prochlorococcus_A. The sequence goes on along the minus strand of QCBE01000011.1, from coordinate 40,647 downwards.
TATTAATTTTTGGTATTTGATTGATATTAGGTAAAAATTTTGAGGTTAAATTTATTAAATCTAAGAAATTTATTGATTCGGGAGAAAATGAGAGTAAAGGTATTTCATTTATTATTTGGCTAAGAGGTTTTATTCCGGAAATAAATGATTCCCATTCTTTAACAGATTTCTCACCTCTTAAAGTTTTAATAGTATGTTTAAAAGGTTCTTCCCCCACATCAAGATTAAAATTGCCTTCTGGGACAATTACTTGCCAACCTTTGTATTGAAATAGTTCAACTTCTTCATCAAGTAATTTAAGAATTTGTCCTAGGGGATTAGTTGTCGGCCATTTACCTATTCCACTCCACAATGAAGGACCTGATTCGAAAGTGTAACCATTTCTTCTGAAACTGTGGGCAACACCTCCTGGCTGGCTATGAGCTTCACATATAAGTACTTTTTTGCCTGATAAAGCGAGAATCGAACCGCAACATAATCCTCCTATTCCACTACCTACTATTACAACATCGAACTTTTCCATTAAATATTTAATTTACTCTTCTCTCAAAGCAAATTAGTTTTAAACAAATGTATTAGTTGAAGTTGTAATACTTAGTACAACAGCTAGGAAAAATATGTAAGGGATTGCTTTTAGAGGGATGTATCCTTGGCTTTTAGAAATAAAATCCATTGATTTAGTTACTTTATGTAAATATAATAACGAGATATTGTTCCTTTTGTGTGCCATAAAATTATTTTTTTGGAAATATTTTGAAATAAAGAAATCTTTTTGGAGATATTTTTACTAAGAACATTTTTTATAAAGTTATCTTAGTATTTGATTCTTAGATCAAAATCTATTATGAAACAATTTCCTGATATTAATGAGATAAAACTTTTAGAAAAAGATTCTCAAAAAAACGGTAGCGGAATTTTATATGAGGAATTGTTAGGAATATGGAAGTTTAAGTATTTATGGGGAAAGGAGTCAGATGAAATCAAAAATATACCCAGTTCTATTCTCCAAGTATTGTCGGCAAGACTCGAATTAAAAAGTAAAAATAAAGAGGATCAAATAAATTATGAAATAAAAAATTCAATTAATTTCGGATTATTAAATATTACTTTTATAGGCAGTGCAGAATTAAAAGGGCTTAGACCTTTATTGGCTTTTTATTTTGAAAAATTGAAAATTAGTATTAGTAGTTTTCCAGTATTTAATAAGGAATTAAAAAAACCAGAAGAAAAAAAAATGCCTTTTTTCTCTCTTGTAGGAATTAGCACTAAAGATAATTGGTTATGTGCTCGAGGAAGGGGAGGAGGGCTTGCAATATGGGTTAAGTCTTAATTTAGTGATATTCTCCTGGATGATCTACCTTTCTTACGGTAACTTTATCAACTTTTTGTCCATTAAATCTTAAGAGATCATCTCCGGAAAAATCATAACCTAAGCGTTGACCAATTAGGGCTACATCATCCGCTGTAGAGGATGTTGTAACCTGCTTTTTTAAGTCTTCATCAGATTGCATCTTGATTAAAAATTTTCTTATTTCAGAAAAACTCATTACTAGAATTTGATTGATTGATGTAAAAGAAATTTATAAAATCTTTTTCTTAGTAAGAACAAGATAAATAGATAATCATTATACTATTTTTATGACTTACTTATTCCTATATATAGTTTGCATAATTTTAATATGGTGGATATATCGTGTTGGTTGGCTTGAGGCTCTCAAAACAGTAGTTAAAGTTATAGTCCCCTCAGCGCTTATTATTTTATTTAACATAAAAGCAGGAAAATTACTTTTTAAAAGTCCTGTAGTGGGATTATTAAGCGCTTTGCCTACATCTATTTTTATTTTTAGAGGTTCATTGCCTTTAGTTAGTTATATAAATAACTGGATTGAAAATAAAATAAATAAGTATGATGATAGGGAAGTTATAGATACTGATTCTGTGCCTTTAGATGATTAATTTAATTTAATTCAATCAAAGCCAAGAAATAATTCTTTGTGTACAACAAGAACATCAAATAAAGTTGTTCCATGAATAGGACTTAATGGGATTTTGTCTATATTTAATGCTTCTGCACAAATTAAATGAGCATCCCATTTTGTATTGTGATCACTTATTTCAATTGACCAGTCAATTACTTTTTTGAAATGATCTGGCATCTCCGAACCAATTTTTCTGCAAATTTGACATAGAACTGACAAAAGAGGAGGTTTTGATGGCCTTTTTAAATCTTTAATAAGACTAGGTTGTGTAAAAACACTTGTATAGCGGATGTAGTCTATCAATTCATATTCTTCTTTAGTAAGAGCTGCTTTATCTAATGCTCTTTCAAATTCGTCTATGGGGGTTATGGGCCTATCCAAGGTATTATTTTTTGCTGTTTTCTGAATCTATTTTTTCTTGATTAATTTCGTTGGTTTGATTGCTTTCTATAGATTTAGGAGATTCATCTTTATCTTCTTCGTTCATAACTTGGTCGATTTCATTTTGAAATTCATTCGATGCTTTTTTAAGACTTTTCAAAGTTTTACCAAGCTGTTTACCTAATTCTGGAAGCTTTTTTGGACCAAAAATTAAAAGAGCTAAGATAAGTATTACAGTAACTTCAGGCAAACCTACACCAAAAATATTCATAACTGATAACTATTTAACTAATTAGGAAATCTACTATTAAATATAGTCAAATCATGTGAAAATTTCATTCTCGGAAGAGCTTTTTTTAATATTAAAAAATTTTGAAAAATATTATTGTTATTAATACTCCTTTAAAGAAAACTAACCAAAGTAATTGATAATCACTCAATTTGAATTTTTTTTGGTACCAATTTATAAGAGTTTTATGTTTGTCTATTAATTTTCTCATTTTCGCCGAGATTATTTATTACTAACACTTATTTTATCTTAATTTCTTTTATTATTATTTTATAGAAATTCTAGATTCAATCCATAATAGATTATTCTATTAAATTTTAATCTTTTCTAAATTAATTTTTTTTCTAAACTATTGAAACCATTTGCTAAATATCTACTATCAAAAAAAAATGAAGTACTTATTTGTTGTTTTTTACCTTTTTTTTCTAATTTATCCAGCTGAAGCCGTTACCACAAAAATGTTTAAAGTATTGGATACGTGTGCAAGATATCGACTAGGAGAGATTAATGCTAATGAGGCTATAGAAAAACTAAAATTAAAATTAACGAATCCTTCCACTATTCAGCCAAAGGACCTTGTAAAAAAATATTGCTCAGTATTTACTCCAAATGAAAAAATTGAATTTTAATCTTAGCAATACTAATTTAATTATTCTTTTTTGAATAATCTTTGGCTTTGTTTCGTATTTCTTTAATTTTTTTAAAATTAGTTATTTTTAAATTAAAAATAACTCCCAAAAAAAGAATTAGAAATAATAAAATATAAATTATTAATTCCATATTATTGAATTAATAAATTCACCCTAGTTTATTTCAATAATTTTTTAGTATCTTTTAAAACAAAAAAACTGACTTTAATATCAGTTATTTACTTTAAGGCCACAAAAAAAACATATTAACCTCTAATATGGAACTTTATAAGAATCATTGTGAAGATTGGAGATAAAATTCCAGAATTTTCTTTACTGGATCAAAATGGAGTTAAAAGATCAAATAAGGGTTTAAAAACCCCCCTTGTTTTGTTTTTTTATCCAAAAGATGATACGCCGGGTTGCACTATAGAAGTTTGCGGATTTAGAGATAAATATGACTTGTTTAAAGTATTAGGGGCACAAGTTTGGGGAGTAAGTAATGGAAGTACCTCAAGTCATTTGTCATTTGCTAATAAAAATAAATTACAATATCCACTACTCTGTGATACGAATGACTCTCTAAGGAAAACTTTTAAAGTTCCTAAAGTATTAGGTTTCATGGATGGTAGGGTAACTTACGTTATTGATCGCAAAGGAACAGTTAGGCATATTTTTAGAGATTTATTGAATGGTCCTGAACACATTAAAGAGGCTATTAGAGTACTTAAGGAAATTCAAAATCAATAAATAATTATTCAAAGAATTTTAGATTAATAAGTTTTGTTTTATTATAGTTTCAGCTTTTTTTAAATATATGGAGAAAATGGGAATGCAGGGTGTTGATCTTGCTATTCAAAATGGAGTGGATCTTGACGGTACTCCAATCCCTCAAAAAATGCTAGATCTATACAATAGAATTATGGATGAGGAGAATAAAAGACAAAGGAGTGGTGTTAAAAAATCAATGAGAAATAGATGCGTCAAAACGGGTTCTAAGCATTTTGATAAAGAAACATTGAATCAATTATTAATAGACTCGGGATGGGAAGGTCTCAAAGAAAAGGAAATTTTATTTTTTTATAACTAAAAAAAATTTTAAATTATCTTAAAATTATATATGGGAATTTTTTACTTAAATTAAAAAACTTAGAACAAATAAATATTTTTTAGATCTAATTTTTTGAATTATTTAAACCATCCTTTTTTGGTAGTGGATATTATTTTCTCTTTTTCAGCTTTTGTTTTATTACTTGCTTTTTTGAAAGCCAAGTTGGCTTCTATAACTGTAACTATTGATATGAAAAAAAGACCAGAAATTCCAATTATTTGTTCATTTTGAGAAGGCTCTGAATCACCTTGTAAAAAAATACCTAAAGCGAACCAAGCAGTACTAGCAGTGAGGGTAAAAAAATAGGGTCTCCATCTTCTTTGATATAAGTAACCCGATCCTAAACCAGGAAGAAAATTTAAAAAAGATGCTATCCACCCTTTTGAAGATGCAAGTATTTCGTCTCTTGAGGGATAAGACATTTATATTAGGTATTTATTAAATGCGAATTTATATAAGCAAAAGATATTGCTGCACAGATTACCCAACTAAAGGGTAAGAACATTCTTATTTTTTCTTTGTTATTGTTCATTTTTTTATTATGGAAAATATTTTTAAAATCTGTGGATTTAATATATCCCTTAAAACTATAAGAATTAAAAAAGACGGTGTTTAACCGTCTTTGAAAAAAGTAATTTCTCTAAAAATAAATTATTTATCTTTTGAGGCTGAGAGTACTTTAAGTTCTTTTTTTACTTCTTTTTCTCTCTCTTCAAGATGTTTTAGTTGAGCTTTAAAAGCATCTTCAAGTCTTACTTTTTGTGTTGTAATTTCATCAAGCTCTTCTTGATGTTGGTTTTTCTTTAACTCCTTCATTTCACTATCGGAAATAACATATACAGGGCGATATGAAGGTGTTTCAAAAAGAAGATCAAACATAGAATACATAAGTGACCTTTGAATTAGTACAAATTAAATATCTGATAATTCTTTGAAATATGAAAGGATAAATACCGAAGATATTGATACGGCAAATACACCGAATTTCGGTTTACCTAACTTAACCGCCCAGTATTTACCGATCGAATTTTAAGATATGTTTTAAAGTATTAAGGAGATGATTCTAAAGATCTAAATCAAAAAGAACTAAAAATGGATTTAAAAATTACTAAAACATTAGTAATCCCATCCAACGAAATTAAGTGGCGATTTTCCAGATCCTCCGGTCCTGGAGGACAAAATGTAAATAAAATTGAAAGCAGAGTAGAGATTATTTTTAATTTAGAAGATTCCAAAGTATTAAATGATTATCAGAAAGAAATTCTTAAGAGAAACTTGAAAAATAAATTAGTGAATAATAGCTTACGTTTAGCGGTTCAAGAACACAGAAATCAATTATTAAATAGGCAGCTAGCTTTAATAAAATTTAGTTCAATAATAAAAAATGCTTTAAATAAACCTTTTAAATTAAGAAAATATACACAACCCACTAAAGCATCACAAAAGAAAAGAGTTGAGGTTAAGAAAAAACGTGGCGAATTGAAAAAAAGTAGACAAAAAGAAAAAACATATCAAATTTGAATAAACTAAATAAATATTTCCCTCGCAAATTGTAATGAAAGCATATTATTAATTTAATTTCATTTTGGATTTTTGAATACAAATAATGATTTCTGGTTAATTGACTCCAATTTTGTAGGGGTGATGCGTTTCTACAAAGATAGAGATAATTCTGATAAATCTATTGATTATATGTTTATTGAAGAAGGAATTATTATGGGAATTCATGGTGAAAATCCTCCATTAATGAAAACTAGAAAAAAAATTGTTATTGAAGAAGCAAGAATATTATGGCAAAAATTGTTAAATGAAGGTTGGCAAAAAACTAATAAAAAATGGTGAGGAAATTCTACAAAAACCTTTTTTAATTTCAGAAAATAAATGAACCTTTAGGATATAGCCTGGAAATTTTTTTCTGCTGTAAATATTTCTTTTTTTTGATGTCGTTTTCATGTCTTCTCAACATCATTAGATAGTTTGTAACTCCAAAAATTATTAAAAATACAATAAACCTTATTCCTGCCTCAAAGTTCATATGAATATTAAGCTTTATTTTAATCTGACAATTACTAATCAAAAATCAATCCGTATTTATATCTAATTAAAACGTCTAGTAATAATCTTTTTTGATTTTACTATATAAAAAATACATAACAAAAGTAATATTAAAATTGCACTAAAGCTTCCGATTGGGTTCGGAACATTTTGTGTAAAAGGCCCTGCTAAAAAAGAAGGTGTATTTTCTTTGAATTCTATTAATCCGTTATTTAATAAAAACCAAATGCCCACAAGTCCTCCATGAATTCCTATGCAATTCCATAAAGTACCTTTACCTCTAATTTTTACTAATGATAGAAATATCCCAAGTAAAATAAATCCCAAACGTAATCTTGCTATGTCCCAAAAGATTTCATTTGATAAATTATGAACGAAGCTAAAAATTATAGCTTGCAAAGCTATTGATATTTTTGTATCATATTCAAATTTTAATTCTTCTAGTAACCAGCCTCTAAAAATTATTTCCTCTGCGAATCCAACACCTAATCCCAGTACAACAGAATTTAATAATATTATTGGCGAGAATTCACCTATCCAAGAAATATAATTTTTTTGCAATAGTGGTACCAGAATTAGAATTATTAAAACTAAGGAAAATAAAATACCTTTAGAAAAATTGACAAAGTTTTTTAAAAATTTGTCTTTAGTTATCCCAAGAAGTAGCCAAGCAGTTGAGTTGTTTCGTTTGATATAAAACCAATATGGGAGTAATAAGATAAAAAGAAAGAAAGTAATAATAGTTCCAATTAATGATAAATTTTCTTTTTCAAAATTAAACAATAAAAGTGGCTGAGATAAAGCCCAGCCAATGCCATAAAGAATTGGAATAAAAAATATAGTGGATAAAAATCTTGGTCTTAAAAGAAAAAAACTTTTAATTAATATCATTAAATTTTTCATTTTAGTTTGAATATTAATTAACCCCAGCCTTTGCCTGTTATTATTCTAACTACTTGTTCAAAAAGCTTTAGCTTTTTCTTTTTACTATAGTTTACGTTATTTGAAAGATTAGATAAATCTTTATAAAATTGCCGAGTTATTTTATCTTCTTTATCACTAGGCCATAGTAATTCTGACCCCTCTTCATATTCTTCTTTATATCTTTCTTTATTCAAATGTTTTTTTATATCGTAATAATTTAAATTTTACTTATTGCAAATGCTTAAAAGTGATGTTTATTAAATTTGTGTATTTATTTAAAATTTATGCTTATTAATCTTTCAACTTTAATTTTTACATTATTATCTCCATTGCTTATTTTTGCAGTAATAGTATCTGTTTACTTATTTCATTAGGAAGTATTTATCAAATAAACTTAATTAATTTAAGGGTGTATTATGCCTACTTTTTCTAATACAAATGATAAAACTGCAATTACCGCCATTAATGTTAAAATCTTGTTCTTTTTGATGAAATCCATAATGAATATTAATAATCTATTTATTAAATTCTTATATAGAATAATAAATACTTTAAATCATTATATCAATTACGATGGAGCCAATATATTCAGGAGATTTAGTTCCCTCAATAGCTTCTTCTAAAAGATTATTAAAAAATATTATAAAGGTATAAAGGAGGGGGGATTTTATGAAGAACCTACTGGCAGAGATTTTAATTACCCTAATTGGTAAATATGCTTACTACAAAAATAACTTTTGCCTTGGCAGATTGGATTAGAGAGTGGCGTAAGTGCCGGGATAAGAATCCTTCTATTGATGAGTGTGTACACTTTGTTGAGTGGAAATTGGAAGACTATAAACTTTCTGATAGTGATAAAAGAATAATTGAATCTATTTTGCTTTATGAATCTGAATAACTAAGGATTATAGACTTTAATTTTTAAATTTATCTATAAAAAACAAAGGATCATTAAAATCCTCCTATAAATTAAGAAAAAAGTAAATCAGCATATTTACGGATTTACTGAAAATATAAAAAGGAGTAATTTATAAACGTTGAGTTCGGAGGCAATCTAAATGATTGATAGTTCGCCTGAAATTTAGCAAATTCCAAAATATAGGGAGCGTATTCCTGAGAATGGGATTATTCGAAAATTCAAGTTCAATCAATTAGTCTGATAAGACTTCGCTTTATAATTACTAGCGACAACAAGGACTGAAATTATCGAGAGAAATCCCCGAATTCACGTATTCTAGGTTTATGAGTAAATAGACTTTAAAATATGTAATTTTATATCCTGTTAGAAGGAAATCAAATATCAAAAAGGACTGTACCAACAGTCCTTTTTTTTTAAGAAATTACTTCTAAACTAGACTTCTTTTTGGATAATATGGATTTATTAAGTGTTTAAAAATATTTCACAATGAAAGATCAAGTCTTGTTTCCTAAAATTGAACTTCGTGAAAAGGGTTACTTACAAGTAAGTGATATTCATACGATTTATTGGGAAAGATCAGGTAATCCAAATGGTAAAAAAATACTAGTTATTCATGGAGGCCCAGGAGGAGGAAGTCAACCAAGATATAGAAGATACTTTGATCCAGATAAATTCGATATTATTCAATTTGACCAAAGAGGTTGCGGTTCTTCAACTCCTTTCTCAGAATTAAAAGAAAATTCGACTAATCATTTAGTTGATGATATTGAGAAATTAAGGACTCTATTAAATATAGATAGTTGGCATTTGTTTGGTGGATCTTGGGGCTCAACACTTTCACTTATATATGCAATTAAAAATCCCTCAAGAGTTATAAGCTTAACTTTGCGGGGAATATTTTTATGTAGAAAGTTTGAATTATTGTGGTTCTATCAATATGGTGCAAGTGAGATATTCCCAGATGAATTTGAAGAATATATTTCTGTGATACCAAAAGAAGAAAGAAATGATTTGATAAGTTCTTTTTATAAATATCTAACATCATCAGATGCAAATCTTAGATCAAAAGCAGCAGCAGCTTGGACAAAATGGGAACTCTCAACTAGTCATTTAATAAATAAAAAATTCGATTTTGATAAGTCTCAAGTTAATTCTTTTTCAGATGCATTTGCAAGGATTGAATGTCATTATTTTATTAATAATATTTTCTTAGAAGATGATTTTATTTTGAAAAATATAAAAACAATAGAATCGATTCCAACAAAAATAATTCAAGGTAGGTATGACGTTGTTTGTCCTGTTAGGAGCGCTTGGGATCTAAATAAGAAATTAAAGAATTCTGAATTAATTATTGTTAATGATGCTGGTCATTCAATGAGTGAAAAGGGCATTACTAAAGAATTAATAAAAGCTGTAAAAGGAATTCAAAATCTCTAAAAGAGAGAATATTCCTTTAAAAATTAAAGGCCATTATCTTCAATATTTTGTGCAATACTCCTAAGAAGTTCGACGATATCAGAATCTTCGCATTGAGTATCTTCTTTGAGCAAAATGCACTCGTCTCTAATACTTACATTAGTACTCCACCATATACCAGAACTATTGGTATCGTCCCATTGAAATCTTTCAGACATAATTAATAAAATCTAATAATTACATTAAAGCTTGCATTAGTTCATCGTGGAATTATTTTTTTAATTTCAAAATTTAAAAAACTTTCCAAGTCGCTAAAAGGAATCTGGAAATTTCTGAAAATAAAATTTAGAAATCTAATTTCAGTTCGTATTGTTTTTCCTTTTCCTTAGAAACATTTTTTTTATTATTTATGTTTTTTCTAGACCTTTTTCTAGAGCCATGCTTTAAATAAATTTCTTTTGAGATATCCCAATATCCATCCTTTTTAGTGATTTCCTGAATTTTCTTCTTTGCAGTTTTAGTGCTAATTGGGATGTTAATTATTGGTCTTATGTAATTAATTTGTTCATATTCTTTTTGACTAAATCTAGATAGTAGCCATGGTTCATGAATGAAATTAAGTGATATATCTTTTAATTCTGGTATCCATTTCTTTATAAATTTTCCTTGAGGATCATGATCTTTTCCCTGCTTAATAGGATTATAAATTCTATTCGTATTTATAGACGTAGTTCCAGATTGCATTTGGCATTGGTTCCAATGTATTCCAGGCTCATAATCTACAAATTTATTTGCTAATTCAGAACCTGAATCTTGCCATGGTAGCCATAAATTATAGCTAGCAAAAGACATTAACATTGCTCGCATCCTGAAGTTAATCCATCCATTGAAATTTAATGAACGCATACATGCATCTATAAAAGGAAAGCCCGTATTACCTGAACTCCATGAATAAAGTAATTCATTATTTTTTTCTCTAATATTTTTAAAAAAAGGATGGTATTCCCTAAACTCTAGTTCTGGTTCACTTTCAAGTTTCTGAATAAAATGACAATGCCAAGTTAATCTGCTTTTTAACATCGTAGAATTATTGTTTTTTGATATATTTGCCTTTTTAAAAATTTCTTTTAATGAAATGCATCCCCAACAAATATATGGGGATAGTCTTGTACAACTATAAAATGATTTTTCTGGGCTAGATATATCTTTTGAATAAGAATCTAATTTATTACTAAAGAAGTATTGCATTCTCTCTAAACCTTTCTTTCTTCCACCTTGCATTCTTCCTGGACACTTTTCTTTTTTAAAGGAAAAAATGTCGTCCGAGGGTATTTCTCCAATATTAAAGTTAATAGAATTAATTCTTAATGGAGCTTTAAATAAGTTTTTTTCGGAATTTTTTTTCCACTTTTTAGACCAATTATTCCTATCTAAATTTCCTCTAAAAACTGAAAATTGTAGAAATTCCTTCCAAATAATATTTTTGCTTAAAGCCCATTCTCTTACTTTTTGATCTCTTTTATAAGTAAGCCAATCGCCGGTTTCTTGATGGCTATATATACCTTTGATTTTAAATTTTGAACTAATTTCATCAAAAATACTAATAACATTGCCAGTCCTAATAATTAATGGTTGTCCTATCTCAGCAAGTGCATTTCTTAAATCTATTAAACTTTCTTTGCAAAATTGCCATTGTCTATCTGAATGAGTATTTTGGCTCCAAATATCTAACTCAATAATATAAATAGGTAAAATATCATTATCTTTTATAGCCTCACATAGAGCTTCGTTATCAAAAATTCTTAAATCTTTCTTAAACCATAAGATATTTATTTCTTTCATAATCTTTTCTTTTAATCCTAGAAAAATAAGATTAAGTTTGTAGGTAAAAAATATAAAAAATTTTAGAATAACTAAAAATCAAAAAAATGAAAATAACAAAAAAACTTTGGGAGGATAATTATGAGATTGCTTTACTAAGTTTAAATACAAAATTTGTTCAAGGTTTAAAGAATGGAAGTCTCCCTAAAAATATTTTTCAAGAATATTTAGCTCAAGATTATTTCTTTTTAGAGACTTTTGCTAAGGCTTATGGTCTTGCTGTTTCCAAATCAAAAGATAAGTACTCAATAAGGAAGTTAAGTGAACTGTTAATGGGCGTTTCAGAGGAGTTAATACTTCATGAAACGTACGCAAAAGAATGGGATATTGATTTGTCTAATAACTATATAAAAAAAGCCACTAAAAATTATACAAATTTTCTTGATGATACTTCCAAAAGGCATAGCTCCGTTGAAATAATGTTTGCAATGACTCCATGTATGCGACTTTATTCTTGGATAGGTAAAAGTTTGTATAGTGAAGATTTTGACATTAAATATAAAGAATGGATTATTACTTACTCTGATGTGAGCTTTGAAAATTTAGCAAATTCACTGGAAAATCTTATTGAGACTAATAAAGAAAAATATGATATTAATCAGGCCAAATATTTATACAGGAGAGCTATGGAACTGGAGTTGGACTTTTTTAATGCATATTCAGATTTCTGATTTAAATTAAAATTTTCTTATAGTACTTTCAAAAACGAGTTAATAAATTATGTATTCTAAAATTGCACTTTCAATAGGTGGTAGTGACTCCGGGGGTGGAGCAGGCATACAGGCTGACTTGAGAACTTTCATGGCCCTTAAAGTACATGGATGTTCTGTTATTACATGTATTACCGCACAAAATAGTATAGAGGTTACATGCGTTCAACCAGTAGAGAAGAATACTTTATTAAATCAGTTAGATACTTTATTTGCTGATTTTGGTATTGATGCATTAAAAACTGGAATGTTATTAAATGAAAGGATTATTAATGATACTGCTTCAAAATTAAATACATATAAAATAACCAAAATTATTGACCCAGTAATGGTTACAAGAACTGGTTCTAAATTACTGGAAGATTCTGCTATTAATGCTTATAAAAAACTCTTATTACCAATTTCTGATTTGGTAACTCCAAATATTTATGAAGCAAATCTTCTTTCTGGTTTAGAAATAAGGAGTAAAGAAGATATCGAAAATTCAGCAAGAAATATTATTGGTCTTGGAGCTAAAGCCGTACTTATAAAAGGTGGCGGTTTAAAAGATATGAAAGGGAAGGATTTTTTTCTTGACTTAAATGGTAGAAAAGAGTGGCTATTTAATAATTTTATTAATACAAAAAATACCCACGGTAGCGGCTGTACCTTGAGTGCTGCTATTTGTGGTTACAAGGCTTTAGGTTTTGATCTATTTGACTCCATACAAAAAGCGAAATTATTTGTTGAGAAATCTTTAGACAATTCTTATAAAATAGGCTCTGGTCCTGGTCCCTTAGGCCATCATTAATTATTTATAGAAGTGGAGTTAGAACCACCATTTTCTGTATGGCTTTTTTAAAAATAATATTTCTTCAGTCTCCCATCCTCCCTCCAACCATTCAAGATGCTCAAGTAATAAAGACTCACTTTCCCTTTTGCTTAATTGCCCAATTCTATTAGCAATACCATCGAACCTTACTTTCATCAATTCCTCAATCTTGATGTTATTCATAGGTTAAATAATAAATTTTTTCTACTCTTACTTGTATACATTTTCTTGTCAACGATTTAATTTTATTTGTTTACTAGCAGTTTTTAAATATGTATTAATTACAACTTTTTAAAATAGATAGTAATTAAGACTTATTCACATAGATTTAATTAAAGACTAATTTATATAAAAATACTTTAACTATGAATAAAGAAGAAACATCAAAGCAAAAAACTATTTTAAATGTAGGCTATTGTGAAACGACCTCTGAATGGCTCAATAGAATCATTACTGAACTGGCAGATGAAAATAAAAATTTTGTAGATTTGTCAGTTATTTGTGCTTAATTTTTTAGAAAATATATTTTGATTTATTTTTAGGAAGCTTTTAACTATAAGAAAAATTTTAAAGATATATTTTTGATGTGAATCCGAATAAAAAAAACATAGAAATAATTAAACAATTTAATTTATCTCCTCATCCTGAAGGTGGATGGTTTAGAGAGATAGTGAGGAGTAAAAATTCTCTTATGAGAGAAGACGGCCAAAGTAGAAACTTTATTACGGGAATTTATTATCTTTTGGAGAGAGACGCAAAAAGTGCTTGGCACAGAGTAAAGAATGCAGATGAAATTTGGATTTATCTAAGGGGCGATCCTCTAAATTTATGGTGCCTAGATAATGACAACAAGTTAATAAGAAATTTAATTTTAGATTCTAACAATCCAATAGAAATGATCCCATCTGGATATTGGCAAGCAGCAAAAAGTACAGGAGAATTTACTTTGGTCAGTTGTTGCGTTGGCCCTGGATTTGATTTTAAGGATTTTGAATTGCTTAGAAATACAAATCATACTTCTAGATTAGATAAAGCAATTAATGATCTTATTTAAAACATTTTTTCGTTTATAGTTTTAGAAATTTCCTTTAGATTTATAGGACTACTTAATCAATGTATATTGAATGAATCAAAATTCTGTCAAAACAATTGGTATTAAAGACGAATCAAGAAAAGATTCATACCTAGTATACGTAAATGAGGCTGATGGATTAAAAGATATTCTTAATGGGGATTTTGATGAATGGTCGAATTTTGATAGTTGGGAAAGTATTTCAGTTCAGCAATGGATTTTTTCTAAAGCTTTGGAGGTTTTCAGAGGTAAGAAAATTGATATTAAATGCGACTGTTGTGAACATAATGATTTAATCCCAAATGATTTTGAGAGTATTAAAAAAGAAAAATGTTTTGGTAAAAAAAGTGCTTACATGATTAAAAAAGTTGTAGAAGAAATTGTATTAGCTAAGGCAAGAAGAGAAAGTGATGGAACATATTCTGCGTAAGATTCATAAATATTTATGGAGTGAAAAATCTTTTACTTACCAGTGAAAATTATCAGAAGAACCAATCGTTAAATTTCTAGTGGACATCTTATGGAACTTAAAGTGTACCGAATCACTGAACTCCTTTTCATCTGAGTAATTCACAAGATCCACTGGGTTGATGTTTTCATCGAACCATGCATCATATTCAATATGGTTTGGTTCAGCAAAATAACTCATATCCAATTAATAGCTTTCTAAACACATATAAACAGTACATGCGATACATAATTAACATTCTTAATTTTTAGATAATCCATATTTTTAACTTGTTCATAAAGATTATTTGCTAAAAAGATAGGAGAAATATCTATAAATTAATGTCTCTAGATACAACAATGGTTTCTATCCATCCCCACTTCACAATCAAGGATGGGAAGATGGACCAGTGCATAGCTCTTTTAGAAGAAATTTTGGTACTGACAAAAGCTAATGAACCTGACTGCCTTTTTTTTAATATCACTACATGCGGGTCAGATAAGGCTTATGTAAGAGAGGCATATAAAGATGGTGCCGCCGCTTTATTTCACCTCAAAAATATGGGACATATGATTCCCAAGCTTTTTGAAGTGTCAGATATTACTGTGCAGGTCCAAGGCCCTGCCAAGGAGATTGAACCCTTAAAGGAAATACTACCAGACGCTGATTTCTATGAAGCAATATCTGGATTCTGATTTAGATTGTATATATTGACAGTCGATCGCTAGGCGTTTTTAGCCCCCTTTTTATTTAGGAATTCAAAATAAATTAATCTTCTATTTACTTATATCAAGTACCTTTATTATCAGCTCAAATATTATTTGTATGGCATCAACTTTTTATATTGTTCATCATGAATTTAAGGCAGGAAAAGCTGAAAAATGGTGGGAAACAGCTTATGCGGCAATGTCACCAGGTGGTGGATGGGATGATGCGGTAGCAGCTAATAAAGAAAAAGGATTTTTTAACCATTCTGCAAATGCCGTAACTAAAACTGGTCCTGTATATTGTTTTTGGGAAGTAAAAGAGGGTATTTCAGCTGAGGAGTTTCAGGAGTTTATAGACGGTCCCTCTGGTCCAGGTTTCGGACAAGATGCTCTGATGAATATCTGTAAACTAATTGACACATCATTAATGAATGGACAAACACCTTATCCACCAGTTTTTTCTTGATTATTGACAGTCTATCTAGAATAGGTAGCAATAAGCTCCCTTTAATTATGTCTCTTGAAACTACCGTTTTCACATTCAAAATTAGCGTCCCTTATGAAGAATGGGCTTCGGTTTATGACAGCGAAGAAAATATTCAAATGAATAAAGAGCGCGGAATTATTTGCTTATACAAAGGTGTAAAGAAAGATGATCCAACAAGTGTAATTCTTATTGAGCAGGGTGAAGAAGGTAAATCAATAGCTATGTTTGAAGACCCTGCAGTGAAACCATTAATTGAGAGTGCAGGTCATATTTATGATTCAACGGTTATATCCAGTTATTTTTAAGTGAAAAGCTTAATTCTTCCTGCAATATTATTATTATTATTATTTCCTTTTTCTGCTCAAGCTGGTTTTCCAGAAGGTGAGAATGGATATGATCTAAAAAAAATTGAAGAGTCTTTTAGATTACCTTGTGATGAAATTGGAAATGATGATTGTATTGCGAGAGCATTAGGAGTTGGTGCCTGTACCTGGATATTTGGAATAAACAAAGAAAAAGAACCTGCGGAAGCTTTAAAAATTTCAGATGCTGTTTTAATAGCTCTTTTGAAAGGAAATAATCTTGATTTAAAATCAATGTTTGATAACGATGGATTAATTAAAACGAATATAAAAAAAGAAGCTACTTATAGAATTAATTTCTGTAGAGAGGAAACAAAAAAAGCTATTCCAAAGTTAATTAAGAAATTACCAGAGGGTATTGTATTGGATGAAGAGAGAATAGAAAATTTGACCAGAGTGTTTCCTCTTCAGTATTTAAGTATGTTTGGGCAATTTAGTAATTAAAAAATGAAACGTTTACTATTGACTCCTATGTTCAGACGTTTTAAAAAAAGTGCTTTTTTCTCATCACTTAACAAGAACTCTTGTCCTGTTTGTGATACTGAAGAAATAAAAAAACAAGAACAACAAGAAGCTATTAGAAAGTTATACCCATAAAAGAAAGGGCGATAGCTTCGCCCCAGTCAAAAAGCAGGATAATCCCCATCACCCAGCCTTTTTTAAAATCTTAGCACTATATATAGTGTTTGTAAGTAATAAAAATTAGCTATTGGTGGAGTTGTTTGTTGCTAATTAATTTGTCATGATGGAAATCCCCATCACTCAGGCTCGCAAGAGTCTTTTTTTATGTCTAGTTTTGGATCAGACACTCCATTTATTCTCCTTGCAAAACTTAAAGTTAAGGAAGATAAGGTTGCAGAATACCTAGAAATTGCAGATAAGACAGATAAAGCTGTTGAAGCTGACGAACTAGGAATGCTCCATCATACTTTTGATCAAGATCCTGATTATCCTCTTCGTTTCGTGTGGTCAGAAGTTTACAAAAATGATGATGCTTTACTAGCTCATTTAGCTAATCCAGCATTAGGTGTTTATCTTGAGGCTCATGCTGAACTAGGAACTGATTTTGCTGTTGAATTTTACGGAACTGTGGGAGATAAAGTTATTGAAGCCATGAAGGGAACAGGAGTACCATTTAAGATCTTTAAAACAAAATTAGGATATAGCAGAATTTAAGGATAAGAGTATTAACTAATTAATTCGACTAAATTATTAATAAGAATCTTAGTGCTAGAGGTAACCATAGACATAGAAGAAGAATTAGTAAAATAGTAATAGCATGGATATTTGGAATGTAATGCTCTTTTAAAATTTGTGTTTTCATAATTTATCTCGCCTTCTTAAGTTTGATTTCTCTTCTGATAAGCAATGCTATAACTACAACACACATGTTTATTAGAAATACGTCTAATGGCATTTAATAAAAAAGTCTCTACTTAATTAATAGCAAGATTTTTGATCTACGAAACAAGAAATGATTACTAATATTTATTGGCTTAATAAAACGAATTTAAAAATTAAATTTATGCTTAAATATCTCAGAACTTTTAACTATTTAATGGCTTATTCAGAAACAAAAATAGTAATAGGAGGTCTAGCCCATGTTCCTGTTCTTATCTTTATAACCAATTTTATAAAAGGTAAGTTTGGAATTAAAACCGAAGAGACAAAAGATACTATAGTTAAAGAGGAGCCTGTTAAAATTATTGAGCTAAAAAACACCGTAGCTAAAGAAGGAAAAGCAGAAACTTTAAAGGAACTTTCAAATAAGCTGGATAATATTGAACAGAAGGCTGATGAGGTTTATGAAAAGGTAAAGAAGAAAAAAAAAGATAAGAAGAAGAAAAAAAAGAATAACTAAATTGAAATTCTATCAAGCATCAATATATCTTGAGCTTGTATTGTATCTCTCTTATCTTCATCTTCGGGATCTTTAAAGGATTCAATTTCAGCTTGAATTTTTCTCATGTAAACTCCTTTTATATAGTCAATTTCTCTACTCTCTTTATTCAAGATCGAGAATGGTGATCTTTTTAAGTTCATAACTTTCTCCTAATAAATAAGTTTTGATCAGCTCCAGTTCTTATCAGATTCAACAAAGCTATCCAATGTTTGCTGATTCCTGATTTCTTCCTCAAGAAGTTCTTCTTCTGATCTTTCTTCAATCTCAGATTGATGATTTTCTTTTAGAGTGGATTTGGTAGACATTTGCTCATGACGACTACTATTATGTTCTAACTAGTTGAAGAGGATATTCGACTTATAAATATGTACGGTTTGAGGTACTCCCATATACGGATAAAGGATCAACAATTGAATTTAAACATGAGTAAAATGCAGTAAATTTTGATCATTTTTTGCCTTTAAGAATTCTCAATAAAGGTAGACAAATAAGCATCAAACTCCCATCAATTCATAAAAAAGTATTCAGGTTCATTTATCCATTCCTTCGGAGTTTTTCCATTTAGAGAAATTCCTTTTTTAATTGGTTTTTTTTCATGTCATCCATCTCTTTTCTGATTTTGTTGTAGTAGGCCAACTCCTCTGGATCATCAGAACCAAGACCATAATTCATGGTTGATGCAATATATATTTTGTGCATCCGGTATGACGATAGTGACATTACTAAAGACAAACTCTGTTAAATATATTTGAATTCTAGTTAAGATTCTTATCTACGAGATTTAAGTTATATAAATCAATTGCTCAAGTGCCCTCGTCGGGACTTGAACCCGAGACCTCTCCCTTACCAAGGGAGTGCTCTACCGCTGAGCTACAAGGGCAATTTTAAAGTGGGCCGGGTTGGATTTGAACCAACGTAGGCAGAGCCAGCGGATTTACAGTCCGCCCCCTTTAACCACTCGGGCACCGACCCCCACCACTTGAACTTATCAGTTAATGGACACTTTGTGTGAAATTGTTTTGGTTTTTTTGTTTCTTTCTAGATAGCATTTGTAAAGAAAAGACTTTATTGATGATGAATATTTTATTGATAAATGGACCAAATCTAAATCTTTTGGGCACTAGAGAACCTGAAATATATGGTAAAAAAACATTGAGTGATATAGAAAAAGATTTAACTAATGTTGCTAAGGAAAAAAGTATTAATCTTGAATGTTTTCAAAGTAATCATGAAGGGGAAATAGTAGATAAAATTCAAGAGTCTGTAAAAAGTATTCAAGGTATTCTTATAAATGCTGGCGCTTTTACTCATACCTCGATTTCTATTCGTGATGCATTAATTGGATCTAAAATTCCGTTTGTTGAGTTACATATTTCAAATATTTTCAGTAGAGAAGATTTTCGTAAAGAATCTTTTCTGACAGATAAAGCAATAGGAATTATTAGTGGATTCGGCATATCAAGTTATTCCCTAGCTCTTGAGGGAATCATTGTATATTTAAGTAGTAAAGATTAAATGCTTGTCAATTTTAAAAGGCCCACTTCTCAAATTAAATATTTATCATCATTTACCTCAGATGAGTGGATCAAACTCGCATTATCTAATCCAATAGACATTCTTATAGACCATGCTCATTGTGAAAGAAAAGCAGCAGGAGTAGCTATTCAATTGATGTTTAGATATCCATCAGAACCAAACCTGGCAGAAGTTCTAAGTCCAATAGCGAGAGAGGAATTAGAGCATTTTGAAAAAATACTTTATTTTTTGAAGGATCTTGGACATTGTCTTGAATCCTTAAAACCGCCTCCATATGGAGCTGAATTGTCCAAGAATATAAGAAAGGAAGAGCCCAATAGAATGCTTGATAGTTTTTTAATAGCAGGACTTATTGAAGCAAGAAGTCATGAAAGATTAAGCTTGCTTGCTATGAATTCTGAGGATAAATCGTTTAAATCCCTTTATGAGTCTCTGCTAGAGAGCGAGGCAAGACATTTTGGAGTTTACTGGAAACTAGCGCAAACTAAATTCTCTAAAAATCAAACTTTCACAAGGTTAGAGGAATTGTCTGAAATTGAGTCATCAATACTAGCTGAAACTTTTGTATTGCCAAGGGTACATAGCTAAAGTTAAAAAAATAAAAATGATAATAAATAAGTTCTTAAGTTTACTTAATCGATATAAGACTGATTTACCAACATTCACTATCGTTGGTGTAGGTCCTGGAGATCCTTCGCTTTTAACAATTGCTGCTGTGGATGCAATAAAAAAAGCGAAAGTTATAGTTTTTCCAATATCCGATGATAATAAAAAAAGTTTCGCTGCAGGAATAGTCAGGAAATACACCAAATTTAAAAAAAATGTACCTATTATTTTTCCAATGGCTAGGAAGGATGTTGATCCTGATGAAATATGGTCTAACGCAGCAGAAAAAATTGTGAAATTTATAAAAAATGGTGAATCAGTTGTTTTACTTTGTCTTGGAGATACCTCAATATTTGCAAGTTCTTCTAATATTTTGAGGTTAATAAAAAATAATCACGCTGAAATTATTACCAAAACAATACCTGGTATTTCTTCTCTATCAGCAACAGCAGCTTTGAATGATTTTGATCTAGTTAAAAAAGGTGAGACTTTAATAATCAAAGAGTGCCCTTCTTCAGGATCTGAATTAACAACCCTAATTAGGGAAAGTAAGCCAAATAAAACGGTATTGGCCATTATGAAAGTTGGCAAAAGATGGAATTTAGTTAGGGAAATTTTAAAAAAAGAGGATATCATCAATACATCATTAATAGCTTTAAGTGTTGGGATGCCGGATCAAATTATTCAATATGCATCCCAATATAAAAAGGAATTTATGCCTTATTTTTCTTTGATCTTGATAAGGTTCGATTAATGTATAAAAAAGAAAAATTAGTTGAAAATCAATTTACATGGCCAATATGTAAGGATCTATTAATTCTTGTTCTCGAAGATAGGGTTAGTGATGTTTTTGTTTGTGAATTGGTTTGGGAAAGACTTTTTTATACTAGAGAAACAACTTTAAAAAATTGGGTTTCTAGCGCATTAACTCCTTCTTATTGGTCAGAAAAATTTGATAAAGCTCCTCAAATAATTTCAGAGCGACCAGCCTCAGTACATTTGACTCGATCAATTCCAAAAGACTATAAACAGGGATTGAAAAAATTTCTTAATTTTAAAGGTTATAAGATTAATGAACTCTATCCAAGAAGAACTAGAAGAGCGACTGCAGTAAATTGGTTGATTTATTGGGCGATTGAAAATGATTGTTTTTCAAAAGATAATGGATTAATGCCGAGTCTTAGTTCACCACCTGTTAATCCAGTTAAGGGACATTTTGGCGATCCAGAAATCAAATAAGTTTTTTAAATAAGGTAAAAGATTTTATTAAAGGTATAGTTGTAATGGGTACTACTTCTTTTGGAGAGAGGAATTGATTCTTCCTACAATAGCAATTATCGGAAGACCTAACGTTGGGAAATCTACCTTAGTTAATCGTCTTTGCCAAAGTAATGATGCAATAGTTTTTGATAAACCTGGTGTTACAAGAGATAGAACTTATCAAAATGCTTCATGGGGAGGTAAGGAATTTCAAATAGTTGATACTGGAGGTTTAGTTTTTGATGATGATAGTGAATTTCTCCCAGAGATAAGGACACAAGTTTTCTTGGCTCTAGAAGAGGCTTCAGTAGCGTTACTGGTGGTAGATGGGAATCAAGGCGTTACTGATGGCGATTTATCAATAGCAAAATGGTTAAGAAACTCAAGCTGTAAAACAATTGTTGCTGTTAACAAATGCGAATCGACTACTCTAGGAATATCCCTAGCTTCAGAGTTCTGGAAATTAGGATTGGGTGAACCTAACCCTGTTTCGGCTATTCATGGTTCAGGTACTGGAGATCTTTTAGATCTCGTTATTGGCGAACTTCCTGAAAATAATATCCAGGATGATGAAGAAAAGATAATGATGTCAATAATTGGTAGGCCGAATGTTGGTAAATCTAGTTTGTTAAATTCAATCTGTGGAGAAAAAAGAGCAATAGTTAGTGATATTAGTGGTACAACAACTGATTCAATAGATACGCTTATTAAAAAAGGGGATAATCATTGGAAAATTATTGATACTGCTGGGATTAGAAGAAAAAAAAATGTTAAATATGGCACTGAATTCTTTGGGATTAATAGGGCTTTTAAATCTATAGATAGAAGTGATGTTTGTGTGTTAGTTATAGATGCGGTTGATGGAGTAACTGATCAAGATCAGAAGCTGGCTGGGCGCATAGAAGAACAAGGCAGAGCTTGCATAATTGTTGTTAATAAATGGGATCTTGTAGAAAAAAATAGTTCAACAATTTATCAAGTAGAAAAAGAACTTAGATCCAAACTTTATTTTTTACACTGGTCAAAAATGATATTTATATCTGCCCTAACTGGTCAAAGAGTTGATAATATTTTTGGACATGCTCTTAATGCAGTAAATCAACATAGAAGAAGAGTTACAACATCTGTAGTTAATGAAGTACTTAAAGAATCAATCAGTTGGAAAAGTCCTCCAACGAAGAGAAGCGGCAAACAAGGTAGGCTTTATTACGGTACTCAAGTAAAGAACAAACCTCCCACTTTTACTCTTTTTGTAAATGACCCTAAATTATTCGGAATAACTTATAGAAGATATATTGAAAAACAAATTAGAGTAAATTTAGGCTTTGAAGGAACACCTCTCATTTTACTTTGGAGAGGAAAACAGCAAAGAGCTTTAAATAAAGAAGTCGAAAGAGAAAATATTGAGTTAATTCAAAAAGATTAATGAATTTGCTAACCAAATTTTCTGTTGGTCAATACGTTCATGGTAATAGAAGTTGGCTAAGAATTATAGATAGTAGATTAAAAATAATTATGGTAATGATATTTTTAATCACTCCAATCTGGGCAGGTCCAATATGGAGATTGAGTTTAGTTGGTTTTTTACTATTAATTACTTTTTTAAGTTTATTGCCATCCAGAGTATGGTGGCGATCATTATTTTTTCTCTCATGTTTGTCACTATTAATTGGATGTATATCAATACTCGCCTCGTCTGATATTCAATCTCTTGATAGCTATTTAAGAAATCCCAATGAGTTGCAATTAGTACTGGAAAGCCAAAAAGAATGGAATATTTTGCAAATTCCTTCGCAGAAGATATGGTTTATTAATTTTGGTCCCTACAACTTATCAAGAAAAGCTTTTGAACTAGGAATAAAAACCTCTACTTTGATATTTACCGTTATTCATAGTGTGAATTTGATGCTTTTAACCACATTGCAGGAAGACATTGTATGGGGATTAAGTTGGTTTATGTATCCATTAAGAAAGATTGGATTGCCAACTAGTAAGTGGCTTTTTCAGTTGTTAATTGCATTACGTTTTATTCCTCTAGTGCAGGAAGAACTTCAAAATATCATTAAATCAGTGTCAGTTAGATCAATAAATTTTCGAAATTTAGGACTAAAGAAATCCTTTAATGTTTTATTAATCTTATTAGAAAGGTTATTTAAAAATATATTTCTCAGAATTGATCATGGAGCAGAATCATTACTCTCAAAGAAAAAAATTATTATAAAAACCAACAGATTTAGAACTCTTTATCCTTCAAAATCTCTCAATGTAATTGTTAATACATTATCGATTTGTTTTATTTGCATAGCAATTTTTCTTAGAAAACTGTATGGTGCAATATAAATAACACAATATTTTAGGTTTGAGTTCTGAGCGTTATTTAAACCATCCAACATTTGGCATGCTGTACCAAGTTTCTCCTGGAAATGATGGGAGAGATATTTATGCGACTTTATACGCTCAAAAAATGTTTTTTTTGGTAGAAGTTCGACAGAGAGAAGTTTTTTTTGAAGTTATACCTTATCTAGATGCTCGTAATCAGGCGGAATTAAACCTTCAAAAAGCTAGAAGAAAAGGATCTGAAGAACTATCTAAATGGGAGAATTTATTTACGCAAACTTTCTTATAAAAGGTGAACCCTCAAAATTATTTAAAAATAAAAAATAAAATACCATCAAATGTAAATATACTTGCGGTAAGTAAAGGAATTAAAAGTCAAGAAATCAAGACTATTCAAAATATTGGTCAGAACGATTTTGGTGAAAGTAAGGTTCAAGAGGCATTTGAAAAACAATTAACCCTAAAAGATCTTAAACAAATAAATTGGCACTTTATTGGAAGAATACAAAGTAATAAAATAAGAAAAATAGTTCAAAATTTTAAATATATTCATTCAGTAGATTCATTTGAAAAGTTGCAAAAGATTTCTAATATTTCACGTGAAGAGAAGAAAAATCCATTAATAATGTTGCAGGTTAAGTTGAGTGATGACCCAACTAAAGGAGGCTTTAATCCTGAATTTTTGATTTTGAAATGGAGAGAAATTCAAGAGTTGAAAAATATTTCATTAACCGGTTTGATGACTATCAATCCTAAAGGACTTAGCTCTAAAGAAAATTCAGGGTTGTTCAAAAAATGTCGTGCTCTCGCTGATTCTCTACAACTACCAGATTGTTCCATGGGGATGTCAGGTGATTGGGAGGAAGCTATTGATGCTGGATCAACTTGGTTAAGATTAGGATCATTGATTTTTGGAGGCAGATCCTAATTAGTTATTTTTTTATAAAAATCTTATCTATAAACTTGCAGTAAAGTTCAACTAACGTTATCTAAGTATAGGTAGTTTATTCATTTAAAAAATGAATCTATTACTCAAGGTTCTTAAACCTTAGTAATCAATTTCAAGAGGATTTAAAAGGTGTCACTTATTTCTAGATTAAAGGCAGTAGTTGCAGGGGATGAGTATCTCGATGATGATTTTGATGAGTTGGATTATGATTCAGAGGATGAATTAAATGATATTAATAATTTCAAACAAAATCCAAAGAATGCCCTAGCAAATTCAAATCCATTCGATTTTATGAATAATAACAGATCATCAAAAGTAGTTGGTATGCCTGGAATCTCAAATTCATCCTCAGAAGTAAGCTTAATGGAACCAAGAAGTTTTGATGAGATGCCTCAAGCTATACAAGCATTAAGAGAGAGGAAAACTGTAATTCTCAATTTAACTATGATGGATCCTGATCAAGCTCAAAGAGCAGTTGATTTTATTGCTGGGGGCACATATGCAATTGATGGACATCAAGAGAGAGTCGGTGAAAGTATTTTCCTTTTTGCTCCAAGTTGTGTAAATGTTACTAGTGCTTCCCCAGAAGAAGCTTCTCCTTCTTCTATTTCTACAGAAACCACACCACAATATAGTTTGGGCAAAAATACTACTCCTGAACCAGCATGGGGTAATTCTAAATTAAGTGCTTATTCATGATTAATCAGTGATAGATAAAATTGCGATTATTGGTTTTGGTAATATTGCAAGTGCTATAGTTACTCCTCTATTAGATAACAAATTAATTCAGCCAGAGCATGTTTTTTGTGTTGTAAATACAGAAAAAAGTTTAGAAAATATAAAAAAAAATTATAGACATAATATAAATGTTTATAAATCAGGTTCTGAAGAGTCAAAAATAATTTGGGATTGTCAATATAAGCTTCTTTCGATAAAACCCCAACAATTTAATGATATAAGTGAGGTCTATCATATAAAAAACAGGGATAATTTAATAGTTTCAATTCTTGCGGGGGTTTCAATAAATAGACTTATACAAAAGTTCCCTAATCATAAATGTGTGAGGGTGGTTACAAATATTCCAATAACTATTGGGAAAGGTTTAACAGGAATTTCTTGGGGAGAAGAAATTACAGAAGATCAAAAAAAATTTACAAAAAAATTATTTGAAAATACAAGTAAGATTTTTGAATTTACTGAAGATTACCTTGATATATTTTTAGCCTTAACTTCATCAGGGCCTGCAATTATTGCCTTAATTATCGAGGCATTAAGTGATGGAGGATTGAGCGGGGGATTACCGAAAAAACTTTCAGAGGAACTTGTTATGGAAATGATACTAGGGACTACTAGTCTAATAAAGGAAAAAAAACTAACTACTTCTGAACTTAAAAATTTAGTTACCTCTCCAGGTGGAACAACTATTTCTGCTTTGAGGATTTTAGAAAAAAAGAGTGTAAGGTCTGCATTAATTGAATCAATAGTTTCAGCTAGTAATAGAAGTAAAGAGTTTCGTTAGTTTTTATAATTATCTTTTGAGTTCATATAAACTTTTTCAAGTGAATTTATATTTTTAGTAATTGTATATCTCTCAAGTACTCGTTCTCTAGCTTTTTCACCAAGATCTTTTGTAAATGAAGGATGTTCCACAAGAATTGGGATTATAGTTTTCAATTGTGCAGCCACATTATCAGTTGAAATTACTATTCCTGCTCCTTTATCTAAAACTTCACCATCAGCTCCTGCATCTGTAGCTACACAAGCAGTGCTGGCAGACATTGCCTCTAAAAGTGATAAAGATAAACCTTCTACTAAGCTTGGTAAGAAAAATACTTCTGCTATTTGCATTATTGCTATCCTAGTTTCTAAATCTAATTCGGAACCCCACCAAATTAATTTCTCATTACCAAGGTTAGAAAAACTATTTTCAAGTGTTAGCTTCATTGGTCCATCCCCAACAATAACTAATTTGCAATTTTGAGTTTTTGTTTGGCGCCAAGAACGTAAAAGTGCCTCGATATTTTTCTCATTTGCAATCCTTCCCATATATAAAAAGATTCTTTCATCTCCAAGTTTGTTTTTTACCTGATTATATTTTTTACTTTTTTTGCAAAAAGGTCTCCAAATATTTTCGTCAACACCGTTTGGAATAATTATTTGTTTTTCTTTAGGTACTCCTAATTTTTCAAGAACATTTTTTTGAAGCTCAGAAAAAATAATTATTTTATGGAACTTTGCTAAAGAGGGAGCATAAAGTTGATAGGTTAATTGTTGGGTGCTCGCAGTTAGATTCCTATTTTTTGCATCAAATGGTGGATGAAATGTTCCTATAAGCGGAACATTAATTTCATTACAGAGCTCTGGAAGTCTAAAGTCTAAAGGAGATAGAGTTAGGCTTGCATGTACTATGTCAGGTTTTAATCTTTCCAATGATAGCCTTAGCTCTTTTTCTGCCCTTGGCGAGGGTATTGTATAAAGTTGAGACTTTATTAAATATGGAAGACTTACATCAGGATCATTTGCAAGAAATAATGGTTTTGATGAATTTGAACTAGAGGGATTGTCGAAATGAATAAAACTAATTTTATGTCCTCTGGCCTTCAATTCCTCGGTGGTTGAATTACAGTAAGTTACATTTCCACAAAAAGGGGATTTTTTACCCAACCATGCAATGTGAACCACATTAATTGAATTAACTATTTATAAAGTTAACAGTCAAAGTCTCCATAATCATAATTTTAAAATTTATTAATGGATCATAAAAAATGCTAATTGTATATTTCTCTCAACATTTTTAGTGAAGATAAATCTTTCTCTAGTTGAGTAGAGATCCAAGTTTCAATAATAAATAATATTTTAAGCCAGACTTTTTTTGGTCCCAATAACTCTCCATTAGATTTTATTGGTAATTCGGGAAAAAAAAGTCTCTGTAATAAAGCAACTTCAGATGCATTTAATTTTAGATTACTTTGAGGATCTTCCATGGATGAAAACCCTTCACTTGGCAAATAATAACAACTCCATTCCCAATTTCCTAAAGGCGGAATAATAGGTTGTCCAGTTTTACAGCAATGATGAATTGGTAAATTTATACCTCCGATGGCTAATAGATGGATTAAAGATTGAATACTCATTGAGAGTATTTTAATATCTTCTTCTTTAGATTCCTCATACAAATAAATCCTATCTAGATGTGCAAGAACACAAGATAAATAGTTTTGTTGCTTGTCATTATTACCTACTAATAAAAAAGTTAATTCAGTAATTGCTTGCGCTGCTGCAAGACATTCAATATTTTTCCCTAGACCAGAATAGCTTTTTAATATTTTAATTTGACGTACAGATTTAAGATTTCTTTTCCCAAAAATCTGTAGACTTAAATATGTTAATGGAGTAGCTGCGGCAAGACTGCTTTTGGGACGTCTGGCGCCAGGTACAGCTAATCGAACAATACCTTGTTCATCAGTAAGAATAGTTATTAATCTATCATTCTCGCCTA
The DNA here is from genome assembly GCA_003281715.1 of Prochlorococcus sp. AG-347-B23. Lineage (GTDB taxonomy): Bacteria > Cyanobacteriota > Cyanobacteriia > PCC-6307 > Cyanobiaceae > Prochlorococcus_A. The sequence continues at coordinate 12,376 of QCBE01000011.1, read as the reverse complement.
ATGGAGAAGCTTTAATACAGAGACCTTCTAGTCTACACTCACCAGAACCAGACATTTAAATTACCTTGACTTCTTGAAAAATCTCACAAAAATTAGAAGTTCCAACGCAACTAATTCCACTATCAAACAAATCAATAACTTGTGTGAGTTTTTTTATACCACCTACAACTTTGATGTGATTTTTGGAGCCCGTTATTTTTAATATTTCCGCTACATCATTTAATGTAATAGGAGGTCCAAACCCGTCCCCGAATTGAAAATTTTTTATTCCTAATTCTAAAGATATTTCTATTGCATTGTACAAAACTTCTTTTTGTAGTTTTGATTTATTTAAGATTATTGAAACTGGTAATCCAGATAATTTCACTTGTTCAATTTCAGCAGCGAAAATTTCTAAGTTTCTTTTGGATAAATTGATAAAGTTTGGGATATATTCAATTCCGTTTGCACCTTTATCTTTTGCAAAATTAACTAATTCTTCAATAAATGTAACTGGTAAATCTGCTAATGGGTAAGAAATGAGTGCGTTTATGTTTGCACTGTAATTGCTCAAACGGTTTCTAAAATCATCTAAATAATTCAGTGAAGTAGAAATATTCTTGATATTATATTTTTTTATTAAATTGCAATTCGTGCAGAAATCTTCCCAGGTTAGATAAGGGTTAATAATAATGGCATGAATTTTCTCGTTTAATTCATATTCAATATTTGGCATTTAAAAGTTATTTAGATTGAATCAGTCCATAACCTCCATGATTCCTCTTGTATATAACTTGAAGTTCATTATTTTTTTTATTTCGAAAAACATAAAAATCATGATCAATTAGCTCTAATTGTTTTCTTGCTTCTTCTGATGAAATTGGATTCATTTCAAAGTATTTATTTTTTATAGATGGCTCAGGCAGACTCGCTTCTATTCCTCCTTTAAGTAAAGCTTCATCTAAAAATTTTGATTCCGTTGTTTCAATTTGGAAAGACTCTTTATTTTTAAATTGATTATTATGGATTGTTTTATTGTTTCTTTCTTTATATTTACGTAATTTTCTACAAAGTTTATTTGAAACTAAATCAATGCTTGAGTATAGATTTTCAGTTTTTTCTTCAGCTCTAATAACAGTTCCATTTGCAAAAATTGTAACTTCTGCAGTCTGGAAGGAGACTCTTGGATTTTTTTCTATTGAAAGGTGTATGTCGGCTTCTTTAACGATATCCTTATAGTGATGTGTTGCTTTTTCTATCTTTGCCTCAGTATATTCTTTTAATGCTCCAGTTAGCTCAAGATTTTTCCCATGGATTAAAATTTTCATAACAAATCTAAAAATATTTACTTACTTTCTAAATCTACTTAAATATGGTTAATAGAACAGCAATAATTAAACAACCTGATAATATTTCTTTTTTCAATGATGTTTATAAATTACAAAAAGAACATCAGGAGGCATTGATTTTAGATAACTCTAACCCTGATTTTATTTGGATAGGTGAGCATCAACTCTGTTATACGTTGGGTAGAGGATCGAATTACGATAATTTATTATTTTCTTTAAATGATGATAATTATGATGTTTTTAAAATTGATAGAGGTGGTGAGGTTACTTGTCATATGCCAGGACAATTAGTTACTTACTTGGTTTTAGATTTGAAAAATTTTAATAAAGATTTAAATTGGTATTTAAGAAAAATTGAAGAAATTATTATAAAAATTCTTGGAAATTTTAATATAGATTGTTATTCAAGAGAAGGGTTCACTGGTGTTTGGATAGGAAATAAGAAAATTGCTTCAATTGGAATTGGTTGTAAAAGATGGATTACAATAAATGGATTTTCAATCAATATTGACTGCGAATTAGAAAACTTTAATAAAATTGTTCCTTGTGGAATAGAAAATTGTCTTATGGCAAATATGATTGATTACAACAAAAATTTAGATATTCAAGAAGTCAAGAGAATTGTTAAAAAAATCATTCAGGAAGAATTTAATTTTGATTTTGTATCAAAATAGAAATTAAAATTTTAAAATCAATTTAATATGGGCGATTTAGCATACTGGCCTTCAGCTAAACCTCTTTCTAACAAAGATAAATTTGCTAAAAATAGGGATTTTATTAAGAACCTTCATCATATAGATCAAATCTGGGAAAAATTAAAAATTAAATATGGTGATACTTTAGCTGTTTGCGATTTAAGAGGAAAATACAAAGAAAAATTTTCTTATTCTGAGCTGGCTGATTTAATAACAAAAGTCTCTTTTTCTTTTAAAAATTATGGTTTAGTGAAGGGGGATGTAGTTACTGTAATATCTGAAAATTCTCCAAGATGGCTAGCAGTAGATCAAGGCTTAATGCGTTTAGGAGCTATAAATGCAGTGAGAGGTATTAATTCTCCTTCAGTAGAATTAGACTATATTATTGGGCACTCTAATTCAGTAGGACTAATAGTTCAATCTAAGGAAATTTGGCTAAAGTTAAACAACAAAGAAGAATTAAAAAAAAGACTGAAATTTATAATCAATTTAGAAGATGAACAATTTGAAAGTTTAATAAGTTGGTGTACATTCATAAGTTCAGTAGAAAAAGAAAATTCACAAAATAATAATCTTGAAAAATTTAATCCAGAAATTGATGATGTCGCTACTATTCTTTACACTTCTGGGACAACAGGAAAACCTAAAGGTGTGCCTTTGACTCATGCAAATTTTTTACATCAAATAATAAATTTAGCCTTTATCGCTGATCCAGAACCAGGGACCTCTGTATTAAGCGTTTTGCCTATCTGGCATTCTTATGAGAGAAGTGCTGAATACTTCTTTTTTTCATGCGGTTGTTCTCAATATTATACAATTCCAAAATTTCTTAAAGATGATATTACCCAAATAAAACCTGTTGTCATGGCTACTGTACCGAGACTATGGGAAGCAATACATGATGGTTTTTTTCAGGCTTTGAAAAAAATGCCTTACAAAAAGCAAAAACTTATTAAGTTTTTGATAAGTAATAGTTCGGTTTTTAAAAGAAGTCTTAGAAAGATAAGAAATATAGATATAAATCAAATAACTTTTAAATCAAAAATCCCCTTACTGGGTTCTGTTATTATCCGATATCCTTTACATAAATTGTCTACTATTTTTTTATGGCCGAATATTCTTAGACAACTATGCGGAGAAAAACTGAAATTTCCCATTAACGGTGGAGGTGCATTGCCAGAACATGTAGATCTTTTTTTTGAATCTTTAGGTGTAGATTTGTTGGTGGGATATGGACTCACAGAAACTAGTCCAGTATTAACTTGTAGGAGAAGAGAATTAAATGTTAGAGGATCATCTGGTCAGCCTCTAGCATTTACTGAAATCAAAATAGTGAATGATGATAAAAAAAAGATTCTGAAGTTCAGAGAAGTTGGAAAAATTCTTGTTAGGGGGCCGCAAGTGATGAAAGGTTATCTTAATAATGAAATAGCTACAAAAGATGTTTTATCCAAGGATAGTTGGTTTGATACTGGTGATTTAGGTTTTCTAATACCAAATGGTTCTCTCTTTATAACAGGAAGAGCCAAGGATACAATAGTGCTATCAAGTGGTGAAAATATAGAACCGAATCCGCTAGAGACTGAAATCCTCAGTTCTGAATTTATTAATCAGATTCAACTAGTAGGACAAGATCAGAAATGTTTAACAGCTCTTGTAGTTCCTAATGTCGAATTGGTTAAAAGCAAGTTTTTGGAAGAAGACCTTTCAAAATTAAACCTGAATAGGAATATTGGTACATTTTTCAAATCACAAATTAATAATTTGCTTAAAAGTCGATTAGGAGCAAGATCAGAAGAACAAATATTAGATTGTTATTTTGTTGATGCCTTTACTCTAGAAAATGGGTTGTTAACACAAACTCTTAAACAAAAAAGAAAAGAAATAGAAAAAAAGTATTCATTACAAATAGAAAATATGTATGAAAACAAATTTAGTAAGAAAATTTGATTTGTTCTATCTATATTGAAAAGGTAATTTAATTTTTTATGGAAACAAAAAACTCAATATCTATAAAGCGCTCAATAGCTATTAAAGCTGTAGTTACACCAACTTGGAAGGAAGATGCTGAAAAAGAATTAAGTAAAGCAATTTCAAATATTGATCAGCAATTATCGCAACTGGAGCAGGAGGGGCAGCAAATAGTAAATAATATTAGATCCCAATCGGTTAATCCTCTAGATCCAAGGGTTCAAGAACAGGTTAGTCAGGTGCAACAACAAGTCGCAGCAAAACGAAATGAAATTGAAGAACAAAAAAGAAATTTACTTCAACAACAGAGTCAAGTTCGCGAATTAAAAATGGATGAAATTGTTGATCAAGGGCAAGTGGATAGTTTCTGTGATGTCACTGTTGGCGACAATCTTATTAAAAAAATGCAAGTCTCAATTACTGTCAAAGATGGAATTATTCAATCTATAGACAATAATTAAAAAAAAGATTTAGTATTTTTAATAAAAATAAGAAAATCTTAATTGCGAAAAGTTTTAAATTCTTATCGATCTAAATTATTACTTTCTTAAGTTTTAAGAGTTCCCACTGTGAACATGATTTCGTATAATTAAAACAAGAGTTTAAAGGGTTCTTAATCATAAAAACTTTAGGAAGTTTGGTAGAAATCCTTTGAAACTTATGCAATAACAATTTTCTTATGTCTCACGAAATATTCATGCCTGCCTTGAGTTCTACTATGACGGAGGGCAAGATTGTGGAATGGTTGAAAAATCCAGGAGATAAAGTTGAAAGAGGTGAATCTGTCTTGGTTGTTGAATCTGACAAGGCAGATATGGATGTTGAATCTTTTCAAGATGGATATCTTGCGGCTGTTTTAATGCCTGCTGGAAGCACTGCACCGGTGGGAGAGACTATCGGTCTTATTGTAGAAAATGAGGATGAGATAGCTTCTGTTCAAGAACAAAATAAAGGAAATCAACCCGAAGTCTCTACTACAGATCAAATTGAGTTGGTAATCAATAAAACTGAAGAAAAACCAGTAGTTCAGACTGAAAATATTAAAAAAGAAGTTGAAGAAGTCGTCTCAAAGAGTGAAAAGCCTGTACCATCTTTTAATACCGATCAAATTAATGCAGCTACAAGTAATGTTTCTTCGAGGATAATTGCATCTCCAAGAGCTAAAAAACTTGCCTCTCAAATGGGTGTTGATTTAGCAAAGGTTCATGGATCAGGACCTCATGGAAGGATTCAAGCAGATGATATTTTAAAAGCTAATGGCCAACCAGTTTCTATACCATGGATAGGCGAAGGTGGTTCTCCTGCAAGTATCCCTGGTACAAATTTGGGAGTTGAAAGTAAACCAGAAACTTCAGGAAATAGTTTTGGTAGTCCTGGAGAAACAGTTCAATTTAATACTCTTCAAAAAGCAGTAAATAAGAATATGGAATCTAGTTTAGATGTTCCATGTTTTAGGGTTGGTTACTCTATTAATACAGATAAATTAGATAATTTCTACAAAAAGGTAAAACAGAACGGAGTGACTATGACTGCTTTACTTGTAAAGGCAGTTGCAAAGACACTAAAGAAACATCCTCAAGTTAACTCAAGCTTTTCAGAAAATGGAATTTCTTATCCAGAAAATATAAATATTGCTGTTGCTGTTGCTATGGAAGATGGTGGGCTAATAACTCCAGTATTAAAAGAACCATGCAATACTGATTTATTCGAATTATCTAGGGAATGGAAAGATCTCGTAAAAAGATCGAGATCAAAACAATTAGAACCAGATGAATACTCAACGGGAACATTTACCTTGTCTAACCTTGGTATGTTTGGTGTTGATAGATTTGACGCAATACTACCTCCAGGGACCGGTGCGATCTTAGCGATAGCATCATCGAAACCAACTGTTGCAGCTAATAGTGATGGTTCAATATCTGTAAAAAAAATAATGCAAGTAAATCTAACAGCTGATCACAGAGTTATCTATGGAGCTGATGGTGCTTCATTCTTGAAAGACTTGGCTTACCTGATTGAAAATGAACCAGAGACTCTCGTCTCCTAAATTTAATTGATTTCTCAAATTAATAATGAAGAAAGAGATTATAAGCTTGAAGCTTATGATTATTTACTTGACCCTTCATTAATTGCTAGTAAACCTTCTGCAATTAGGCATGAATCAAGATTGATGATAGTTAGAAATAGTGTTTTAGAAAAAGACTGCTTAACTAATAAATTTACCAAGAATCTTTTAGATGAATTTAGAGAAGGGGATCTTGTAGTTGTAAATAATACTAAAGTTATGAAAGCTAGGTTAAAGGTTGAATTAGAAAATAAGACATTAGTCGAATTATTAGTTTTAGAAAGATCCCATGAATGTGTTTGGTTATGTTTGGCAAAGCCAGCGAAAAAGTTAAAAATAAATAGAAAATTAAAATTAAAATCTCCTTTAGCACAAGATATTAATTTGATTGTTGATGGAGTTGATGAGGAAACTGGAGGGAGATTTATTAAATTTCCGGAAAATATAACTTGTCTCAATTCAATGAATGAACTTCTTGATAAATACGGGGAAATCCCTCTCCCTCCTTATATAAAAAATTCCGAAGAAGAATCATTTCATGATAAAAGTTATCAAACTGAGTATGCAACTAATCCGGGGGCAGTTGCTGCACCAACAGCTGGTTTACACTTAAGCAAAAGTCTTATTTCCAATCTAAAAAAAAAAGGAGTTATAATCTTACCGATAACTTTGCACGTGGGTTATGGAACATTCAAACCAATTGATCAAGAAGATTTAAGTAACTTAAAACTTCATAAAGAATGGGTAAGTGTTAATAAGGAAGTAGTGGAGGAAATAAAAAGAATAAAGAAAACAGATAGAAAAATAATTGCTATTGGTACAACTAGCGTAAGAGCTCTTGAAAGTTGTTATTCTAATGAAATTAATGACTATGTTCCCATTGCGAAGTACGTGGATTTAGTAATTAAGCCAGGTTATAAATTTAAGGTAGTTGATGGGTTATTAACTAATTTTCATCTTCCTAAAAGTTCATTATTACTCTTAGTAAGTGCAATGATTGGTAGAGAAAGATTATTAGATTTGTATAAAAAAGCCATAAAAGAAAAATTTAGATTTTTCTCTTATGGCGATGCGATGTATATTTCACCAGATTCATTACTGGAGAAAAAATAGATTTAGGCTTTGACTGGTTCTTGAATGATTCCGCTTGGAACTTCAGTAAACATAATTGATGATAAATATCTCTCTGCTAAATCAGGTAGAACAACTACAATAGTTTTCCCCGCATATTCATCTTGTTCAGCTAATCTAACAGCAGCAGCGGCAGCAGCTCCACAAGATATTCCGACTAATAGACCTTCTTCTTTTGCTAATCTAAGAGCCATCTCGATTGACTCGTCATTTGTCACCTGTTCAACTTTATCGACAATTGATAAGTCAAGGTTCTTGGGAATAAATCCTGCTCCAATTCCTTGAATTTTATGTGGTCCAGATTTAACCTCTTCTCCATTCATCGTTTGTGTAATAACAGGACTATGTGATGGTTCTACAGCTACAGAAGTAATATTTTTACCCTTTTCTTGCTTAATGTATCTTGAAACTCCAGTAATTGTACCGCCAGTTCCAACCCCTGCGACTAAGACATCAATTTCACCATCGCAATCATCCCAGATTTCTGGTCCAGTAGTTTTGAAATGAATTTCAGGGTTTGCTGGATTATCAAATTGACCTGGCATGAAATATTGAGAGGGATTACTTTCTGCAATTTCTTTAGCCTTAGCTATTGCTCCAGGCATACCTTTAGATGCCTCTGTTAAAACAATTTCAGCACCCAAAACTGCCATAACCCTTCTTCTTTCAATTGACATGGATTCTGGCATTGTAAGGATGAGTTTATAACCTCTTGCTGAAGCAGTAAAAGCTAGAGCAATTCCTGTATTCCCAGAAGTTGGCTCTACAATAGTTTTGTCTTTTGTAAGCTTCCCACTTTTCTCTGCATCCCAGATCATGTTCGCGCCAATCCTACATTTGACACTATAGGCGGGGTTTCTACCTTCAATTTTTGCAAGTACTGTAGCTTTCGCGTTTTTAGTAACTGATTTTAATTTTACTAATGGAGTGTTTCCAATAGCAAAACTGTTGTCCTCATAAATTTTTGCCATTTATATATTGAGAAAATATATACTAATACTAACTATTATTTAGAAAAAGAGTATATAAGTTTCTATACGGTAAATACTAGGAATTTAGAGATTATTTAGTGCTTCAGAAAAGCTTTTCCACAATTGATCTTGGTCTTCTAATCCAACTGATACTCTAATAAGGTGCGATGGTATACCAAAACTTTCAGCCCAATCCAACTCGTCATAATGAGCTAGTAAAACATAAGGACAAACTAGAGTAAATTTTGTACCTAAACTAGGTCCTTTAGATACTTGAAGAGAATCATAAAATTTTTTAGCTTTGTTCAATCCTCCATTTAATTCAAATGATAATAAGCAGCCGTACCCTCCATCAGAAGTAAGTAAAGAATTAAAATTTGGACAATTTTCAGGATGGAAAATATTTTTAATCTCGCTATGGGTCTCTAATCTTTTTTTTAATTCTAAACATGCTTTATTTTGTTTAAAAACTCTTTGATTTAAATCTCTACTAACTTTCTCTAGATAAACTATATCTCCATTGGAAAGTGTTGGAAGATTAATGTCGTTTAATGCATTTCTAAATTGATCAATCCATTTGCTTTTTGGATTTAGTATTAATGATCCCGCAAGAATATCACCACTACCTGAAAAAATTTTTGTAAGTGAAGTAAAAACTATATCTGCATGTTCTAGGGAATTTATATTCAAATTTGATCCAATCGTATCGTCAACAATTAATGGAATATTTAACTTTTTAGCTATTTTTGAAATTTTTTTAATGTTTACACATTTGAGCATTGGATTACTCGGTAGTTCAATAATTAATGCTGATGGATTTATGCTTTTGATTTCTAATTCAATATCCTCGCAATTTTCTTCTGTAATTAATTTGGCTCCATAAAAGATATTCATTGGTAATTTAAGTACATCTACATATGGGAAACCAATTTGTAGTGTTGGTTTAGCTGGAAATAATTTATATATGATTTCTAATGATGTATGCAATGCAGACATGCCAGATGAAGTTAAGTGAATATCATTAGAGTTAATTTTTGTAGATTTAGAAATTCTATTTTTTATTCTTTGAGAACATTCATTTACGTAAGATTTTGGAGGGCAATCTTCAAGACCTAGTTCTATAGCAGCAGCCCTTGAAGATATGCCAAGACCAGTATGTTGCCAAAAAGATTTTGCATAAATACTGCCTTCTTTTTCAGTTATTAAGAAAGCTAGATTATCTCTTCTTTCAATTAATGAGAATTGTCCAGAAGTATTTCTATCAATGTATTTTTTAGCTTTAAAAGCTATGCTTTCATTCGGATATGGCCAGATACTTTTATTGTTGTAATAACTTTCCTTTTTTACTTTTTCACATAATCTTTTCACTATGGGGTTTAGCCCGAATCTTGGGTAAATGGACTTCAATAAATTCATGCATGCTTGATTTTTTTCCTCGTAATTTATTACATCATTCCAAGTTGGTAATGCTACAGAAACAGCATGAATACTATCAGGAATAGAATATCCCAACTCTAAATTTTTCCATATAGGGTTTTTAAGTAAATCTCTCAATTTTCAGAATTTATTTAAAGCAAATAATATGTCTGAGATTAAATCGTTTGTTTCTTCACATCCAATCGATAATCTGACAAGAGCATCATTTATCCCTAAAAGATTTTTTGTTTCATCATCAACAGAAGCATGAGTCATTGTTGCGGGATGACAAATTAAACTTTCAACTCCTCCAAGGCTTTCTGCTAGCGAGAAATATTTGAGAGATTTGCAAAATTTAAAAGTATCTTCTTTATTTAAATTTAATTTTATGGTGATCATCGAACCTCCAGATCGCATTTGCGATTTTGCTAAATTAAATTGCGGATGTTTTTGATTAAAAGGATAAATTACTTTACTAATTATTTTATGATTGTCTAATTCTTCAGAAATTAATTTTGCACTTTGCGTTTGTTGTTCGATTCTTAAAGGAAGAGTTTTTACTCCTCTCGTAATGAGCCAACTATCGAAAGGAGATGGTTGAAGCCCTAGAGCTTTTTGAGAGAAAAGCATCTTACTATTCCATACCTCATTATTTGTAAGTACTGCTCCACCAAGTGCATCACTATGTCCATTAATGAATTTTGTTGTGCTTACGAGTGATAGTGTTGCACCAAGGTCCAATGGTTTTTGAATAAGTGCCGTTGAAAAGGTGTTATCTACTACTACTGGGATTTGTAGTTTATTCGCTTCATCACAAATCGCCTTAATATCAAGTACCTTCAAAAGTGGATTAGTTGGACTTTCTAGCCATATCAAGGTTGGCTCGAAGTATGAAATCTTTTTGATATTATTTTCGTTTGTAAAATCTGTGTATAAAACTTCTAGCCCAAATTTCTTGAAAACTTTTTCGAACATCCTCACTGTACAACCATAGAGATTTGACTCGCAGAGTATCTTGTCACCTGATTTTAGTGTTGATGAAATTGCAGTTACCGCGCTAATTCCAGATCCAAAAACTGTACAGTATTTAGAATCTTCTATTGATTTAAGGACGCTTTCTAGAATTCTAAAGTTTGGATTGCCTGATCTGGTGTAGTCGAAATTATCTTTATTTCCATGTTTAAAAGTGGATGTAGAAAAAATAGGAGGCATAACGCATCCAGTTTCTTCTGCAAATGTTTCCCCATGGTGAATAGATAGGGTCTTAAAACCTGGCTTTTTGATATTATTTTCCTTATTTCCCATTATTTTTAAAAATAAGAATTAAATTAAATCTCTCATTTTTTTTAATGAGAGATTTAATAATCCAAAGAAAAGTAGTATTAAACTTTTCTTGAATAATATTCAACAACTAGTAGTTCGTTTATTTCAAGAGCCACCCACTCTCTATCGCATTTCCCATTTATTTTTCCCGTTAATTTAGGTTTGTCTAAATCAAGATGAGGTGGAACATTTGCTAAGCCAGGGAATTCTATATTACCTTCAACAAGTTTTTTGCTTGCTTTGTTTTCTTTAATTCCGATTACATCGCCTGATTTGCATTGATAACCAGCAATATCAAGAACTTTTCCATTAACAGTTACATGGCCATGATTTACTAATTGTCTTGAGCCTGGAATGGTACCTCCAAAACCTAATCTAAAACAAACATTATCAAGTCTGTTTTCCAAAAGTCTTAGTAGGTTAGTTCCTGTAGATCCTTCTTGGGCTCTAGCTTTTTTTACATAACGAACTAGTTGTTTTTCAGAAACTCCATAATTAAACCTAAGTTTCTGCTTTTCTTCTAGACGAATTGCATATTCTGATCGCTTGCGACGGGCTTGGCCGTGCTGACCTGGAGGATTAGACTTCTTTGAAGCTTTCCTGGTGAGACCTGGTAGTTCTCCCAAGCGACGCGTAACCCTTAATCTGGGGCCGCGGTATCTCGACATAATTTTAAATTAAATAGAAATTTGCAATAAATTGGATAATTGATTAAATTCAATTAAACTAATTACTACTGGAAATATTATTTTACATCATTAAAGTGTTCAAAACTATTAATAAATCAATTACTTCTATACTTCTTTTTATGATTTCGTTTTATCAAAAGTGGTTTTCTCCTTTTTTTGGACCAAGATGCAGATTTATTCCAAGTTGCAGCTCTTATGGATATGAGGCAATTACTAGACATGGTCCTTGGAAGGGAGGGTGGTTAACTTTAAAAAGATTAAGCAGATGTCATCCTTTAACTCCCTGTGGATGTGACCCTGTGCCTGACTAAATGAATGAAAATGTTTATTTTTGTTAGGCAGGGATGTTGCCTTTGTGATTCATTAAAAAACAAACTGGCAAAAATAAATCTTAATGAGTTATTCCCTAATCTAGAAGAGCTTAAAGAAATTGATATTGATAGGGTCGATTTATATAAAGATAAATATAAAAAATATGATTATGAAGTACCTGTTATTGCTATTGAAAGAATTAGGTCTGAGGAGATCATAGAATTGCCTCGCATTTCTCCAAGATTAAAAGATGATCAATTAAAGAATTGGTTTAAAAAAAATATTAGTACCATTCTGGAGAAATAATTTTTTTTATATGAGATCTATAAAATTACATAAACTTTTAGATTTAGTAGGAATTTTTCCTTCATTAGATTTAATCGATCATGAAATCAATAATATTTCTTTTAACTCTAAAGAAGTACAAAAAGGAACTTTATTTTTAGGAATGCCTGGTTTAAATGTTGATGGAGGA
>QCBE01000010.1 GCA_003281715.1 Prochlorococcus sp. AG-347-B23 | reverse complement strand
CAAATAACTAATCTTCTAATAGCTCTGGGCTTGTTAATTTTTTGCGCTGTTTCTTTCCCCATTTATTTACCATCAAAAGGAGCAATATCAACAATCCGTTGGAAAAGATATCCTGTACCCCTTGCTGTCAAAATTAATTCAGGATTTGCTGGATCAGCCTCAAGTTTTGATCTTAATCTTGATATATGAACATCCACGACTCTCGTGTCTACATGTCTCTCGGGGGTATATCCCCAAACTTCTTTCAAAATCTCTCCTCTACTAAATGGCTCCCCTGACCTACTTACCAAAAGCTCTAAGAGACTAAATTCCATTCCAGTTAATCTTATTCTCTCATCGCTTTTAAAAACTTGTCTTCGATTTGTATCAATTTTTATATCCGTTACCAAAATTAATCCTGAATTAGGCATTCCAGGAATTTGTTCTTTGTCGATTCTTCTAAGAACACACCTTATTCTAGCTTCTAATTCCTTTGGGCTAAATGGTTTTACTACATAATCATCAGCCCCTAATTCTAAACCTGTTATCCTATCTGCGACATCTCCTAATGCAGTTAACATAACAATTGGAACATCAGAATCTTTCCTTAATTCTTGACAAACTCCATAGCCATCTAACTTTGGCATCATGACGTCGAGTACGACTAAGTCAGGCTCATAATCTTTAAATAACTTTAGTGCTTCTTTACCATCACTTGCAGTTACAACTTTGTAACCAATCATAGAGAGACGAGTCTCTAGAATTCTTCTAATACTTGCCTCGTCATCTGCGACAAGAATTGTTTCTTTAGTTTGACTAGATAGAGCCATTTGTTTCTATTAGCTAATCAGTAAGAGAATTAATTATTAACCTAATCTAACTTGTAGAGGGGCAATATCCCAAACATTATAGTTCCATTAAATTTATTCAAAAACTAAATGTCTAGCAAATTGTCTACTTTTATATGTCAAAATTGCGGAACTGAAACTTCTCAATACTTTGGTAGATGCCTAAATTGCAACTCATGGAATTCCATTGTTGAAGAAATAAAAAGTAAGAGATCTAAATATCAAGAAATAAAAAATATAAAAAATAATAAAAAATCTATACCTTTTAACGAGATTTCATCAAAAAAAATATCAAGATTTACAAGTGGTTTTAGAGAATTTGATCGAGTGCTTGGAGGGGGAATAGTGCCTGGATCTGTTGTTTTACTAGGAGGAGAACCAGGTATAGGGAAAAGCACAATAGTTCTTCAATCAGCAGGAAAAATATCTCTTAATGAGAAAGTTTTATATATAACTGCCGAAGAATCTTTAGAACAAGTAAAAATTAGATGGGAAAGATTAAATCAAAAAAGTATTGATTTACAAATTTTGGCAGAAACCAATTTATCCCTAATTATTGAAGAGATCAAACGTGTAAATCCAAGTTTCGCAATTATTGATAGTATTCAAGCCATCCATAATCATGAAATGCAAAGTTCTCCAGGATCGGTTTCTCAAGTTAGAGAATGTTCATCTGAATTACAAAATCTTGCCAAAGAAAATAATATTGCTCTTCTAATAATTGGTCATGTAACCAAAGATGGTGGTTTAGCTGGCCCTAAAACTCTAGAGCATTTAGTTGATACAGTAATAAACTTTGAAGGAGATAATATCTCCTCACATAGATTACTAAGAAGTATAAAAAATCGATTTGGATCAACCTTCGAGATTGGAATTTTTGAAATGCTTGAAGAGGGTTTACGAGAGATAAAAAACCCAAGTTCAATTTTTACAAGTAAAGAAAACATTTCAGGTGTAACAACTACAATTACAAATGAAGGCACTCGACCATTAGCAGTTGATATACAAGCACTGGTAAATAAAACTTTCTACAGTAACCCAAGACGTACTACAACTGGAATAAGCATAAATAGATTGCACCAAATTCTAGCTGTTATTGAAAAACACGTGGGAATAAAATTATCTGAATTTGATTGTTATATTGCTACTGGTGGGGGTTTTGAGATTAATGATCCATCATCTGACTTAGGTGTAGCAATATCAATCTTATCAAGTTTGAAAAATATTCCTCCTTTGGCAAATAGCTCATTTATTGGGGAATTGGGTTTGAGCGGTCAGGTTAGAAAATCAAATAACCTTCGGACAAAGATAGAAGAAGCGGTAAGACTAGGGATCAAAAATATCGTAGTGCCAAAACTAGAGGAGGAACTAAATAATAATTTTCAAAATTTAATAAATATCAAAGAAATATCCAATATTAGAGAAGCAGTTGATTATTCTTTATCAAAATAAAAAATCAAAGGTACATATCAATTGAGCTTCTGCCTGAGTTTTTCAACCAATTTTCAATATCTAGATACCCACCTGGATAAAGTCTCACTGCTTTAGACCAGACTTCAGCAGCTTTATCAAACCATATATCTCTCTGATCTAAATCACCATTTTGCTCAGCATATCTTCCCCTTTTTTCATAAATTAAACCTATATTTTTCAAGCATGATGGCTGTTTGGGATTTTCTACTAATGCTTTTTCATAAGTTTCAATAGACAAATCCTCTTCACCGTTACTCATATATATAATTGCCATATTTTTTAAAGTCTCACCCCTATCAATTTTATTTTCTTCAAGCAGTAAGCTCTCTTTATAATACTCTAATGCTTCCGAATAATCCCCATTATTTTGTGCAGCTAAACCATCTCTATAATAAATATATGCCTTTTTTTCTTTCTCAGCGATAGGCATTATTTTTACAATAGATTCAGCAATTACAGTAAAAGCTTTATCAATAAAATTGTCTCTGTTTTGATTACTAGGCACTGCTCAAGATCTAATAAAATTAATATAGTAATTTAAAAAATAACTATTTAAAAAGTCTATTACATTTATTATTATAGTTAAATATAAATTCAAGCATTAATTTGCTTCTATCGTGAAAAATATGGAGAGCATTCAATTAAGCGTTACAGGTATGAAATGCGGAGGTTGTGTTAGTACTGTTGAAAAAATATTGAATAATTCTGATGGTATTGAAAATGTTTCTGTTAACTTGCTTACTGAAAGTGCTTATTTTGAAATTACCCAGAAACATATAAAAATAGAATCAATTCTCGAAAATCTAAAAGAGAATGGTTTCCCATCAAAGATTTACATAAATGATTTTTCAAAAAAAATAAATAAAGCAGAATTAGAAAAAAAAAAGAAGTGGAATAATCAATGGAAAAAACTAACTTTTGCCCTATTACTTTTATTATTTTCAGTATTAGGTCATCTTGCAGAAGGAAGATATATAAATTTTCCAATATTAGGTAATATATTTTTTCATGCCTCATTGGCAACGTTAGCTCTATTATTTCCTGGTAGAGT
This sequence comes from Prochlorococcus sp. AG-347-B23, assembly GCA_003281715.1. Lineage (GTDB taxonomy): Bacteria > Cyanobacteriota > Cyanobacteriia > PCC-6307 > Cyanobiaceae > Prochlorococcus_A. The sequence continues at coordinate 43,726 of QCBE01000010.1, read as the reverse complement.
AATAATTATTAATGGATTTAAATCATTTATTAAGAACCATCCTGATATGGATTCTTTAGTAGCTCTTGGAGTAATTAGCGCATATACAACAAGTCTTCTATCCTTAATGTTTCCTGCCACTGGTTTTCCTTGTTTTTTTAATGAGCCAGTTATGCTCTTAGGCTTCATACTGATTGGGCGTTACTTAGAAGAAAGAGCAAGATATCAAACTGGTTCATCCATTGGAGAATTATTAGATCTTCAACCTGATATGGCAAATGTCTACACAGAAGACAATCAAATACAGTCAATAAGAGTGAACACTTTAAGACCTGATCAAGAAATCCAAGTTTTAGCAGGAGACAGAGTACCTGCTGACTGCATTGTTACCCAAGGAAATTCATATGTAGATGTTTCACATATTACTGGAGAATCCAAACCTGTAGAAGTAAAAGAAGGCGAAAATCTATCTAGTGGGTCTTTAAATCTTAATTCAACTCTTAGACTTAAAGTACAAAAGGTAGGAGGAGATTCTTCTCTTGCAAAACTAGTAAATCTTATTGAGTCTGTAAACGCTAGAAAACCTCGCATTCAAAGCATTGCTGATGAAATTGCAGGTAAATTTACTTACTTTGTGCTTATTTTTGCTATTTTAACCTTCTTCTTTTGGTGGAAGTGGGCAAAAAACATATGGCCTGATTTATTAAGTCACAATCATGCATTAATCACTCACTCCAGCCATACACTTCATAGTTCGCTTGGAAGTAATGCTGAAAATTTCCTGAGTTTAGCAATTCAATTGTCAATTGCCGTTTTAGTGATAGCTTGTCCTTGTGCATTAGGTTTAGCCACCCCAACTGTAATCACTGTCGCTTCAGGTAAAGCAGCAAAAAAAGGGGTTTTATTTAAAGGCGGGGATAAAATAGAGATGGCTTCAAAAATTAATCACATTATTTTTGACAAGACAGGTACTTTAACTCAAGGTAAGCCTTTCATTGTTGATTATAAAAATAATGATGATCATTCATTTTTATTAAAAATAGCTGCCAGTTTAGAAAAAGAAAGCAGACATCCAATCGCAGATGCGTTAATTCAAGAGGCAAAACAGCAAAATTTAAGTTTATTTCCAATAAAAAAAATTTTTACTCATTCGGGGCGAGGTATTTCTGGAGAACTCGATTCAATTGATGGACTTATTAATATTGGAAATGTTGAATGGCTACTAAGCAAAGGAATAATTATTGATAGTGATGCAAAAAAAGTCATTGAAAATGAAGGCACAAAAACTAACACTATCATTGGAGTAAGTATCAAAGATAAGTTATTGGGCTTTATTTTGCTCGGAGATTTACTAAGAGATGATTCAATTAAAACAGTTCAAAATTTGAGAGAAAAAAAATTTAAAATTAACATTTTAAGTGGCGATAGGAAACAAACAGTTTTAGCTTTAGCAAAAAAAATTGGTTGCAAAGAAACAGAAGTAAAATGGGATCTTCTTCCTGAAATGAAGCTAAAGATTATAGAAAATTTTAAAATTAATAATAAAGTGGCAATGATTGGTGATGGTATTAATGATGTCCCAGCCTTAGCATCCTCAGACTTAGGAATTGCGGTAGGATCAGGGACTCAAATAGCCAAGGCAAATGCAGATGTAGTATTAATGGGAGATCAACTAAATGGATTACCCTACGCCTTAAATCTTGCAAAAAAAACTATAAGAAAAATAAAGCAAAATTTATTATGGGCTTTTGGTTACAACTTACTGGCTATACCTTTAGCCGCAGGCATTTTATTCCCTAAATACAGTATTCTTCTTACTCCCTCAATAGCAGCATTATTGATGGCTATTAGCTCTATTACAGTTGTAATTAATGCTTTATCTTTGGATTAAATGAAAGGAAAATTTATCGTTATTGAGGGTATTGATGGATGTGGTAAAACTACCCAAATAGATGAATTATCTAAATGGCTTCCTAGTAGTGGTCTAATAAAGAAAGGGTCTAAATTAATCACAACGAGAGAGCCTGGAGGAAGTCTTTTAGGAAAAAAACTTAGAGGACTGATTCTTGATAATAATGAAAATAACAAGCCTTCATCTCTTGCGGAATTATTGCTTTATTCAGCGGATAGAGCTGAACACGTTTCCAAAATTATTTCACCTGCTTTAAATAACAATGATTGGGTAATAAGTGATAGATTTTCCGATTCCACATTGGCTTATCAAGGTTATGGAAGAAATATAAATTTAGAAATAATTAAAAATATTGAATCTATTGTATGTCAAGGAACATCTCCAGATCTCACTTTCTTCTTAGAAATTTCTCCAGAAGAGAGCATATTCCGAAGAAAAAATGAAATTCCAGACAGAATAGAATCAGAAGGTATTAGATTTTTAGAAAAAGTAAATGAAGGCTTCAAACTAATTGCCAAACAAAAAAACTGGAAAGTAATATCTGCTTCACAAAATATTAAAACTATTTCTAATCAAATTAAAGAGACTTTGCTAAACAATTTTTCTAAGAACAAATGATTGAGGTTAAAAAAAATAATTTTTTCTTGAATGAAGAAGTCAATACCTTTCTTAAGAACATAATTAAAAACAAATCATTGGCTAATGGGTATATATTTTATGGTGCTGAAGGATTAGGCAAAAAACAAACTGCTCTTCAATTTATAAAAGAGATTTTCAAACAGTCTTCATCAAGTGAAAATGTTGAAGAAAGAATTACAAACAATAACCATCCCGATTTTTTAATTATTGAACCTGATTCTCTTTTGGCAACAAAAAGTTCAGGAAGTCCCGATCTTGAAAAAACAATAAAAAATGGATCTGAGATTATTAAAATTGCTCAAATACGTAATATCAAAACTTTTCTTAGTCAAAAATCAATAAATTCTGGAAAAAAAATTGTTCTGATTATTGATGCACACCTCTTAAACGAAGCAGCCTCAAATTGCCTTTTAAAAACCTTAGAAGAACCTTGTAACGGCATTTTTATTTTACTAACATCTAAATTAAACCTTCTGTTAGATACCATCATCTCGAGATGTCAAATTGTCAGATTTCGATCTTTTTCTAGTAAACAAATAAAGTCAATTTTAAAAGAATATTTAGATACTTCTAAATTAAAGATAAATACAAAATTAAAATTTGAAGATTTAATAAACTCTGCAAATGGATCTCCAAATAAATTATTGAAAAATATTGAAATTTGGAATAATTTAACAGATGAAATTACCAGTAAATTAGGTTCTCCAATAAAAAATAGTCTAGAAATTTTAGAAGTATCTAAGTTAATATCTGAACAATTAGATATATATCAACAAATTTCTTTGGTTAATTTGATTCAAATTATATGGTGGAGAAAATCAAAGAATATTAATCTAATAAATAAACTTGAAAAATTAAAAACCCTCTTGGGAAAAAAAGTTCAAGCAAAGTTAGCATGGGAAATTACTTTTTTAAAAATTTTAATTGAAGATATATGAGTTTTAATCTATTGCAGAATTTATTAAACCAGTATTTTTTGCTTTAATAAAATCTTGCTTGGCAGCTTCAACTTGAGAGCCAATAGGTAACTCAAGACAATACCCAGCCCCATAAACAGTTTTTATATAGATAGGCTTACGTGGATCAGGCTCTAATTTTGTACGCAAATGTCTTATATGTACTCTTATGGTCTCAATATCATCGTCAGGTTCATATCCCCATACTTCTTTAAGAATCAATGATGGAGAAACAGTTTGTCCATGCCTCTGTAAAAGACAATGAAGTAATTCAAATTCAAGATGAGTTAATCTTACAGGCGATTCAAACCATATAGCTTCAAATCTTTCAGGTACGAGAGTGAGAGGACCATAATTTAAAATTTCCTGCTGGTTACTAGAATTCAACTGTGCTCTGTTAGTTCTCCTTAATAATGCTTTTATGCGTACATACAATTCTTCTAAATCAAATGGTTTAGTAATATAATCATCAGCTCCAGAATTAAAACCAGTAACTTTATCCTTCAAACCACCCAATGCTGTTATCATCAAAATTGGGATATTTGAGGTTCTCTCATCTCTTCTAAGTCGCTGGCACAAAGTTAATCCATCTACACTAGGCAACATTAAATCTAAGAGTATTAAATCTGGTGAGTATTGTAGCGCTAATGCTTGTCCCTTTATCCCATCCTCAGCTTTTTGCACATCGAAACCAGAATGCTCTAGATGTCTAGCCACCAAATCACGCATATCACGATCATCTTCAATTAGAAGGATTGAAATTTTCATATTTATAGACTCTTAAATTAAAATTAAATTTTGTAATACGATTCTCTCAAGAATTTAGAAATATTGCTTAATTAATGTAAACAATTTTATCAATTAGATTTATCGATTAACCCAATAATAGCAATGAATTTTAAAGAAATTTTTAATTTTTAATAAAGTTGAAATTTTACAATTTCTTTCGATTTTATTTACTATTTCTTAATAATCAAATGAAATTAGTATTTAAATTGAGTGAATTTGAGAGGAAATCTAATTCAAATGTAATATTCATTATCTGAATTATTGAATTTAATGACATAAATCATTTTGCAAAAAAGTTTGGACAAATTTAATCTTTATAAATATTCTCTTGATGTTTAAGCTTAGAATTTTGTTTATATTAAAAAAAAATAAATACATATGAAAAAAAAGAAAATAATTTATTCTGATCTATCAAAGAAACAACTAGAAAATCTCAAGGAATTTTTTATTCAGAAAAAAGTTGAATCAATGAGCCATGAAGAACTTAAAAAATATGTATTAGAAATTATTTCGCATCAGATAAACGATACTATTGACAAAGAAGAGGAAATGGAAGCATGGGGAGAAATGTCAGATTTTTTTGGAGAGCAATTTGAAATGGTTATCTTAGAAATACAAAAAAAATATGTTGACGATTTAAATGATTATGACAAAGAAATAGATTATCAGAATCAAAGATTAGAATTACTTGAAAGAAATAATTTAAATCAAGAAAAAAAGGATATGTGGGATGACTAAAAGTACCTGATAAGGAGTAATTAAATCTCTAAAAATATCTTGACTATTTAAGGTATGAAAATCAATTAAAAAACTAAATACTTTTATAAATAGCTTTATATTAATGTTCTATTTACTGCTTCAAAAACAATTTAGTTTTTTATATAATCCCTTGTTTTAGTAATTGATTACAATTATTTTTTAATGTTCTAAAAACTTTTCTCAATAGAAAAACAAATTATCTTTAATATTTTCTAAATATTAAAATTTAGTTGATTTTTGTGATTCAGATTTTCATCAAATTTGATAGCTTTTAAAAGCTCAAAGTACATAAAGAAGTATATATCTACCATTAACAACTCTTATAAACATTAAAATCAATAAATTTCAAGAAATGCTTACAACTCCTAATTAGTCTATATCTAAAGCTTAATGAGTAATTTTATTCTTTGTTTGATTTTTCTAATTCCACATTAAAAATCAAAGAAAAAAGCTAAGTTAATATTATAAAATTTAATTGATAATTTCATAAATATGAAAAAGAAAAAAGTTATATTTGTTTCTAATACTTCTTGGTATTTATATAATTTCAAAAATAAACTAATAGATGATTTAGTAAAAAATGATTATGAGTTATTTTTAGTTGCACCTGAAGATAAATTCAGTAAATTTTTTTGTAAAAAAAATATTATTTTTAAAAATTGGCGCCTAAATCGTAATTCTCTAAATCCATTAAGTGCCTTAGGATCGATTATCGATTTATTTTTAATATACCAAAAGGTAAAGCCAGATATAGTTCATCATTTTACAGTTAAATCATGTATTTTTGGATCAATTGCAGCAAAGTGGTATGGGGTGAATTACATAATAAATGCCTTTACTGGTATGGCACACTTTAACTTCATGAGAGAGAAACAATTTCTACCAATTAAATGGTTCCTTACTGAGTTGATTCGTTTTATAATATTGAAAGGTAAAATAATCAATATTTTTCAAAATAAAGATGATTATTGCAAATTCAAACAATTAACAAAATGCAAATTTAATAAGTCTATTATTATTCCTGGCTCAGGAGTTGATACAGATTTTTTTAGACTAAATACCCCTAGAAAACATTTCAAAAATCCAATACAGATTTTATTCCCTGCTCGATTAATAAAAGAGAAAGGTGTTAAAGAATTAATCAATGCTTGCAATTTACTTTGGAGAGAAGGGTACTCATTTCAATTAAATTTGGCTGGATTCGTTGATCCTGGAAATAACAGTTGCCTTAATCAAAATGATTTAAAGGAAATAGCAAAAAACAATAATATTTTATTACTTGGCCATATTGATCATATGAAAAAACTTTATGCAAAATGCGACATTGTAGTTTTACCCTCTTGGAGAGAAGGATTATCTAAGTCATTAATTGAAGCAGCTTCAATGGAATGCGCAATAATAACAACAGATGTTCCTGGCTGTAATGATGTTATTGAACACGGAAAAAATGGTTTGTTAGTTCCTGCAAAAAATGTTTCTTCTTTAAAACTTTCAATTCAATTTTTGCTTGATAATGAAAATATATCTAAGAAACTTGGTCAAAATGCAAGACAAAAAGTTATTTCAGACTTTACAGTCTCTAAGATAAATACTCTAACGTTAAATGTTTATAAAGAGTTTGTGGATTAATAATCAAAGAGATAATAATTTTATTATTAAACCAAAGATATTGATATTGATATTGATATTAATTAGTTAATTATTAAAAAATTATCAGTCACCCAAAATGCCTTCAACTAATTTTTACAAGATCTAATTATTTAAATTTTTTATAAAGGAATCAAAAATTATTCTAGATTTTTATTACTTTAGAATCTTGCCATGGTATTTTTTTATTTGCTTCTTTAATATCTATAAAATTAAAATCTGAAATTAATTTCTCAAATTTATGAAATGATTTACTAAGACCTACATAGGACTTAAATTTTCTAAATAGCGGAAGTTCTCTAATTATAGGTTGATTTGGATCAAAATCCCTTGGGTGAAAATATGTCATAACATAATCACTTTTATCAATAAGTTTTTTAATAATGGGGTAAGGAAATAATCTAAAATATCCTCCACCTGAAAAAATTATTCGATTATTAATTAAATTAAAAGTATTGATTGGTAATTCCTTAATTAAACCCTCGTTTGATGAAATTATTGCTGGGAAGTTAGAGGGGAAAGACTTGAACCCACCATGAGCTCTTGTAGCAGGAAAAATACTACAGTCAATTTCAATATTCTGCCTAATAAGTTCATCAAATACCCATTTGTTAGACTCATTAACTGAAAACCCCGGTGCGCGATAATATTTAACTTTTTTATTAGTTAAGTTTTCTATGTTTTCAATAGACTTTACTAAATCTTCTCTAAATTGAATTTTTGTTTGTTTATATGCAAGTGTATGCAAATTAGAATGGGTTCCTATTTCAAATCCCATTTGATCTATCATTTTTACTAAATGCGGGAATTTTTGAGCTATCCACCCTAAACAAAAAAAGGTTGCACTTTGATTATTTTTCTTTAAGGAATTTAAAATTCTTGCCAAATTATTCTCTATTCTAAATTCAAACTTATTCCAACTTCTCTCATCTGCAGTATCCTCGTAATCAAGCACATGAAACCACTCTTCAATATCAAAAGTTAGAATTTTCATTAAAAAAATTTTTTTCCTAATTTATAGAATTCAATAACATCAATTCTAGTAGGAAATTTATAATAGGATTTATTTTTTTCTGAATTAGATATTAGAGATACTTTATTATCTTTTATTTTATAGATGGATTTTGCAATTAATTCCATACCTATTGACTTGGAAATCTTAACAAAATCTCTGTGAGTTAAGTTTTTTAAATTAATCTTTTGTTGTTCAATTATTGGACCACTATCAATTCCTTCATCAACATAAAAGACACTTACACCACTATATTTTTCATTATTCTTTAGAGCCCAAAAGGATGGCATTAAACCTCTATATTTCGGTAATAAAGAGGTATGCAAATTAATACATCCATAATGTGCAATATTTAATAGATCTTTTTTAAAAATCTCATTTCCAAGAATAGAAACTAATAAATCTGGTTTATATGAATTGATAATTTTCAAACTATCTGGATGGTTAATTGATTTTTTTATCTTAATAATCTTTAAACCAAGCTTCATCAAAGTTTTTGATACATTTTGTTCTCTTACAAATTTACTTAAAATATATTGGAAAGAATAAAAAATAAAAAATTGATACCCAAAAATTTTAAGGGTATTAAAAGATTTTTTAAGAAATGATTCTTTTTTACCAAATGGCGATGGATCGAATAAAACCACTCCTAAAATCTCGATATCCTTTGCAATTAATTGATAAAGATATTTTAAATTCTTCGCTAAGAAAAAAGGTTCGTTTTGGGTTATTATGATTATCTTCATTATTTTTAACTTTAAATTTGAACTAAGTAAAATAATACCAAAAGTTGATTGTCTGACACATTCTAAATAAAAATTATTGACGACAAAAAACTATTCTATAATGAAAAACTTTGAAAAACTATAGTGAACAGTAAGGAATTTAAAAAATAGCGATAGTTTTTACTGACTGTAAAAGAACGCGAAAAATAAAAAAATTTAACTGGAATAAGGTTCTTAAGAATAATTAAAAAAAAGATTTAGTAAAAAGTAGTCTTTATAAAAATGATGATTTAGATATTTCAGATACAAATAAAAAAAATAAAAAACATGATAACAATATTAGGAACTAAAAAGGAGACCTTGGCAATCTCCTAATCTTACTGGAACAAGTTATTGAACTCCCCGGGCGGAACTTAAGTTCTGAATCAGATGCCTATGTATGCCTACATTTGCTTAGTTATGCCGAGTACGAATTTATTTATAGCGAACAAATAGCGAACATTTATTTCCTGGATAGCGAACATTTAGCGAACATTTTTGAGGAATAGGAATAATATTGAAGCCGCTATAGTTTCATGTTTTCTGAGCGAATTAGTATTTGCAACAAAAAAGAGATCCTAAGATCTCTGAACATCACTTATAGGTGGATTTAAAACTCCCCGGGCGGGATTCGAACCTGCGACCAATCGATTAACAGTCGATCGCTCTACCGCTGAGCTACCGAGGAATATATGATGAATTTAGCTCTTTAAAGTACCTTATGACAAGTACAAGTATTAATTATATTGAAATTTTGATGGTTCTTGCCAGCTAGATAAAAAACCATTTTTCAACTCTGCTACTGCATCAGAATAAGTTAATTCTTCATAACGGTGAGTAATCCATAAAGCGGATAAAGGTTTTTTATGGTCACTCGTAAGATTTTTAATAGTTTTTAATACTTTTAATTGGCTAGTTTGATCCAGTAAAGCCGTAGGCTCATCCAAAAGAATAAAATTTCTATTACCTATTAGAGCGCATGCAATAGTTAAGCGTTGTTTTTGCCCCCCACTTAAAGTATGAATTGGCCTTTTTTCAAAACCAGTCATTCCTACCTGATCAAGCACAAATTCAATTTTTTTATTAATTTCATTTTGACTGATATTTTGATTAATATTTATCAGAAGTTCACTCCTACAATTTGGCATCAATATTTGATGATCTGGATTCTGAAATACCATGCCAATATTTGCTTTAGAATCTATCAATCCATTTTTAGGTTTGATTATTCCATTAATTAATTTTAAAAGAGTACTTTTTCCGCTACCGTTTTTACCTACGACCATCCAAAATCCAGGTTTTGTTATTGAGAAGTTACATTTAAAAATTAAATTTTCTTTTTTTCCAGGATATGAAAAAGAAACATCTTTGAATTTTATATGAGGTATTTCTTTTTCAAGAGAATCTCGCATTAATTCTATCAATCTATATTGAGAGAAAATCCTGGTCTTTTTGCTCCTCCTGCTACTGACGATTTTTCATATATCTGAACAGAAATGATTTCTTTAGCTCTGACAGCAATTAATTTATCTTGCACTTTGTCACACCTTAATTCGATCAAGTTTGAGGATTCTAAAGTTTCATTCATAGAATTTTTTATTTCATCATAAATTCGTTTTACATCATCAAATTCTTTTTTCTGAATTGAAAGTGGAAAAGGTGAATATCTCAGACTTAATTCAAGCGAATACATAATCATTAAAAAACTTCCTCTTATAATAGTAAATATTTTTACGAAGAAAGTTATTTTAAATTAATTTCTTTTGAGAAAATTATATAAAAGATCTTTAAATACAATTATTATATATATAGGAGATTTTATTTTGAAATTGAAAATCATTTCATGGAAATAGCAAATGATATAACTTCTCTAGTTGGAAATACCCCGTTAGTTAAATTAAATCGAATCAGAAAGTATTTTAATTGTTATCCAGAAATAATAGCCAAACTAGAAAGTTTCAATCCATCAGCGTCCGTTAAAGATCGCATCGCTTATTCAATGTTATGTAAAGCAGAAGAAGACGGATTGATAAAACCAGATAAAACAACTTTGATTGAAGCTACAAGTGGGAATACGGGCATCGCATTAGCAATGGTTGCTGCGGCAAAAGGCTATAAATTGATATTGACTATGCCGGATACGATGAGTATTGAAAGGAGGGCAATGTTGAGAGCATATGGAGCTGAATTACAGTTAACGCCTGGGAAAGAAGGAATGAAAGGAGCTTTAGATTTAGCGAATGAATTATCTTCAACCATTGCAAATAGCTATCAATTTAATCAATTTGAAAACTTTGCTAATCCAGATATTCATGAAAGAACAACGGCACAAGAAATATGGTCTCAATCCAATAACAATTTAGATGGACTAGTTACGGGAGTAGGAACAGGAGGTACAATCACTGGTTGCGCACGTTTCTTGAAAAAAGTTAATCCTAATTGCAAAATTTATGCTGTAGAGCCCAAAAAAAGTGCTGTGATTTCTGGAGAAAAAGCAGGATCTCATTCGATTCAAGGAATAGGAGCAGGTTTCGTGCCGAAAGTACTGAATACTAAATTAATTGATGAAATTATAAAAATAGATGACGATGAAGCATTTTATTATGGGCGTTTATTAGCTCGATTGGAAGGCCTTTTATCTGGCATCAGTAGCGGTGCGGCTCTAGCAGCAACTATTAAAATCGGTGAAAGGAAGGAACTAGTGAATAAAAGATTGATAGTTATTCTTCCAAGTTTTGGTGAAAGATATTTATCAACAGCAATGTTTGAATCTAATACTTCAATTCAAGCCAGAAAAGATGGTTATCTTTAATCCATAATTTATAAAAATGGAAAAAAATTTGTATGAAGAATTAGGCCTTAAAAAAAATGCAACCAGAAGTGAAATCAAATCTTCATATCGCTCTTTAGTAAAGCAACATCATCCTGATAAGGGGGGAGAAAAAGAACGATTTCTTGCAATACAAAATGCCTGGGAGACTCTAAATGACCCTATCAAAAAAGAACAATATGATAGAAATTTTGTCTCTTCCAGTTCATCATTTGATTCATTAAATGAAAATTGGGAAAAAAAAATTAATTCAAAAAAATATAATTCGTCAATTAAAGACAAAGAAGTTGAAACATGGATTAAAGAAATTTACACTCCAATCAATAGATTAATTAGTCAAATAATTAATCCTTTGAACAACGAAATAAAAGAACTATCTGCGGATCCATATGATGACCAACTAATGGAAAATTTCTGCAGTTACATAAATCTTTCACAAAATAAAATAGAAAAAGTTGAAAAAATTTATAACAAAAAAATAGTTCCAAAGTCTATTTCAGCTTTAGGCCTAGATCTTTACCATTGTTTTTCACAAGTTAAAGATGCACTATCAGAATTTGATAGATATACACAAGGATATGTAGATAATTACTTATTTGATGGTAAGGAAATGATCAAAGAGGCAAAAAGAATCAAATCAAAGATGTCTAGAGAGAAAAAAAATAAAAACTTTTAGATAAAAACTTTATTACAAATATTCTTTAAGTTGATCTAATTTCAACCAAACATCCGGAACAGGTCTGCGCCATCGAATCTGAGCATATTCGTCTTTGACTGAGAGAATCTCTCCGGGACCTTCAAACACATAATTAGGCAAATCGTGATCACTAGCTAGAGCCTCGATACTTTTTATATAATTTTCTCTATCGACAAAAACTAAGCTTCCTTTCTTGAGAGGTTTCTTTGGAATAGTATCTGTCATAGTAAATTCAAGAAAGTTATTTGAAATTTATTATACAAAAACTTGTTTGAAAAATATTGAAAAAAATTTATACCGGAATAATAATAACAAACGTCTAAAAAATTTAATAGCCTTAAATGATAAACATCAATTTGATATGCGTCTTTTACTACTTGGCTGCACTGGATTTGTTGGGAAAGAATTAGTTCCAACACTAATCAATGAAAATCACGAAATATGCATTGTAAGTAGAAAACCCATAAGTAAATTAAAGATTGATTTAGATTTCAATAAGTTTAAATTTTTTCAAATAGATTTATCAAAAGAAAAAAGCTGGAATAACGAAAATCTTCTAAATATTCTAAAAGTTACAGATGGAATTATTAACTTGATGGGAGAACCCATAGCAGAAAAAAAATGGACTCTTGAACAAAAACAGGAGATTGAAAATAGTCGTATTAACACCACAAAATTTATGATGAAGACCCTTAAAAATTTAAAAATAAACCCAAAAGTCATTATAAATGGATCGGCAATAGGTTATTACGGTACAAGTTTGTCTGGTGAATTCACTGAAAATAGTATCGGAGGAAAAGACTTTTTATCTAATCTTTGCAAAGAATGGGAAGCGGTCGCTGCTGAAAAACCATTTTTCTCAAGGTTAGTTATTTTTAGAATTGGAATAGTTCTAGAAGCAGATGGAGGAGCATTAGGAAAAATGCTCCCTATATTTAAAGTGGGATTAGGTGGACCAATTGGAGATGGTAAGCAATGGATGAGTTGGATTCATAGAACTGATTTATGTGCATTAATTAGTAAAGCATTAGTTGATAAAAAGTATTCGGGAGTATTTAATGCTGTTGCACCAAATCCAGTATTAATGAGAGAATTTTCTCAGACTTTAGGTAAATGTCTGAATAGACCTAATTTACTTCCAGTGCCTGGAGCGGTTTTAAAAATATTGCTAGGAGATGGAGCAAAAGTTGTATTGGAAGGACAAAAAGTAATAAGTAGTAAAATCAAAAATTATTCTTTTAAATATCCTCTTCTTGAGAAAGCAATTTACGCCTCCACCAGGAATTAATACCGTTTACTAAAGCACCAATAATAAGAATTGTTATCAATGGAACTACAAGAGGATTCCAAACTATCTGAATAAAATTAATAAAAATAAATATGCCATTAAATTGCATAATGATTGCAAAAATAAAAAATATTGCAAAAAAAATTACTGTAAATAAATTTATTAATAACAAATTATCGATAATTTGTTTTAACTTATTTTGATTATTCTCCTTAGTCATTTTTTATAACAATATTCATATCATCAACCATTTTAAGACAAGCTTTGTTTTCACCCAGTCTTTTTTTAGCATTTTTATTACATGAGATCATAAACTTCTTATTCAACTGTATAAGATATATTATTTTTATGATCAATTTTATTGTCTGATTGATTTGATCATTCTTATCTTTATAATTAGTGGCACAAAAAACATATTTTCCAAGCAAACGTCTTTGCGCTTCTGCAAAAGTTTTTGTAAATTGTGGACCTTTACCTTCAATCTGAATAACCGGTTTTCCTAATCCAATCGCTTGCTCTGTTGCTGTTCCTGCCATGCTGATACAGCATCTACTTTTCAATAATATTTTGTCAAAATTATTCCAATATAGATTAACTTCTAAAAATTTATATTGGAACTTCAAGAGATTATTATCTTTTATATTTTCTATTTTTAACCATCCTCTTTTTTGAAATATCTCCTTTATTTTTAATGAAGATAGAGCATTAACTATTGCAAAATTAAACTGAATTTTTTGAAAATATCTTAAATCTGACAATGCCTCTAATACCTCTAAAATAAAAACAAAATTATCTAAAATCTCAGGGTATCTACTTCCTGGAAATAATCCAATACTAAATTCAGCTTTATTTAATTCTTTGTTTCTAGGAAAAAACTTATCCATAAATGGGTTACCTAAAAAAGACACGTTCTTTTTTAATTGCAATGTTAGATCCTTAGCTGTAAGGGGGTCTCTCGTATATATTTTTTTTGCTTTTTGTGAGAGCAAGAAAAATTTAGAAGGCCATGGTAATTTCAACTTCCCTTCATAATGGCTGGAATAAGCAACTAGATATGTAAAAAAATCTTTCCTACAAACCCATGCAAAAAAAACTGGCACAATATCTCCAACTACAAAAAAATAATCGTATTTTTTTTTTATTTTAAAAGTTAAATATAATCTTTTTAAGACATAAAATATTTCTCCTCCTAATATCTCAGTAAGTCTTCCCCTGAAAGAATTATAGCCAATTCCTCCAGTTTTAAATTCTTTAGTTTTACCTATAATCTTAATTTGTTCTTTTTCGTAATGGTTTCCCATACCAACAATTGGCAATGCATGAACAGAATAACCACTTTTTACGAATTGTTTAGCTATTAGACTACCAGATAGATCTTCTCCATGCCCATTACTTAATATTAAAATCTTAAACAATTTAAAATTCCAACCATTTTTTTACTTTGGTTAACTCAGGCCAATCTGGATATCTACTTAATCCGTCTTCAACAGATTCTTTCAACTCACTTTTCACATCTGGCATCATCATAGACATTTTTTTTATTAACTCAATATGATCCCTAACACCTTTATTATTGGTAGCCAAAAGCGCTAAAGACAAATTCATTCTTGCTTGTGGATCTTGCTGATTTAATCGAACAGCTTGTCTGGCAGCTGACAAAGCTTCTTCATTATTTTTCAAAAGTAATTGAAGCCATGATAAACAAGTCCAAGCAGCAAAATGATTTGGAATTTGCTGTATAATTTTTTGAAAATCTTGAACGATTGGAATTAAATCTTGCCCTGCTTTATATCTTGATAAAGCTGTATTAAAATCCTCTTCGATGGGATTAATTTCGTTATTCATTATTCATTAAACTGCAAAGGAGCTTCCACAACCACAAGTTTGAGAGGCATTGGGATTTACAAAATTAAAGCCACCTCCAATCAATTCCTTACTAAAATCTAACTGCATTCCATAAATATATAAAAGACTTTTAGGATCACAAACCACTTGAAAGCTTTGATCAGCTTTTAAAGAATAATCATAAACTTTATCATCGGGATTTATTTCATCAGTTCCTATAAAATCCATCGTATAACTCATCCCACTACAACCTCCTGATCTTACTCCTACCCTTAGTGCTTTTTTATCACTTTGGCCCTTCAATAAATTTGAAATTTGTTCTATAGCATCATTCGTAATTAAGATACCTTTCCCATCATCAGAATTTTTAATTTCCTGTTTAACTTCTACATTTTCCATAAACAAGGGATTTTTACTATTTATAATATAAAAACTTAATCGATAGGATGCATAGAACAAGCGTTATCCAAACTTGATTTGTTATAATTCTAAGAAAAAGTGAAAATTGCAATAGTTGGTTCTGGATTAGCTGGTCTTACAGCAGCAGTCAATTTAGTTGATGAAGGTCACGAAGTAGAAATTTTTGAGAGCAGGTCATTTTGGGGAGGTAAAGTAGGAAGTTGGGAAGATAAGGATGGCAACCACATAGAAATGGGTTTACATGTATTTTTTTACAATTATGCAAATCTTTTTAAATTAATGAAAAAAGTGGGAGCTCTAGACAATCTACTCCCGAAAGACCATACTCATCTATTTATTAATAATGGTGGTAATTTAAAATCTTTAGACTTCAGATTCCCTTTAGGTGCCCCATTTAACGGACTTAAAGCTTTTTTTACTACCGAACAACTTACTTGGGTAGATAAGATCAGAAATGCCTTAGCTTTAGGGACAAGCCCAATAGTAAGAGGATTGATAGACTATGAAGGCGCAATGAAAATAATTAGAGATCTAGATAAAATTAGTTTTAAAGAATGGTTTTTAAACCATGGTGGAAGTGAAAAAAGCTTAGAAAGAATGTGGGATCCTATCGCATACGCTTTAGGTTTTATTAATTGCAAAGATATTTCAGCAAGATGCATGCTAACTATATTTATGATGTTTGCTTCAAAAACAGAAGCCTCAAAACTTAATCTTTTAAAAGGTTCTCCACATAAGTGGTTAACTCAACCTATTGTCGACTACATCACAAACAAAGGAGCAAAAATACATCTTAACCATAAGGTAGAAGAAATCATTTATGAAAAGGAATCTTCCTCTTATTTAGTAAATCAATTACAAATATCTTCTCCTGAAGGGATTAAGGCAGTGTTTGCAGATAAATTTCTAGCTGCTTGTGATGTTCCTGGAATAAAAAAAATAATTCCAAAAGAATGGTATCAATTTAAAGAATTTGAAGGTTTAAAAAAACTTAGAGCTGTAGCTGTTGCCACAATCCAATTAAGATATGACGGTTGGGTTACTGAATTAGAAAAAGATAATACTGGAAACGAACCAACTGGACTAGATAACCTTCTTTATTCTGCTGATGCCTCTTTCAGTTGTTTTGCTGATTTAGCACTAGCAAGTCCAGCAGACTATAGAAAAAAAGATATGGGATCGCTTCTCCAATGTGTTTTAACTCCTGGCGATAGATGGATGGGAAGATCCACAGAAAGAATTACAAAAGAAATTGATAAAGAGGTTCGCCGTCTATTCCCATCCTCAAAAAACCTTAAATTGCTTTGGAGTAACGTGGTACAAATTCCACAATCACTCTATAGAGAAGCTCCTGGTATGGAACCTTTCAGACCCGATCAAAAAACATCTATATCTAATTTCTTCATGGCTGGTAGTTATACAAAACAAGATTATATAGACTCTATGGAAGGAGCTACTATGAGTGGTCATTTAGCTGCTGCTGCAATTTTAGAGAAGAAAGCCGAATTAGCAAAAAATCTTGCAGTAAGTTAATTGATGGGTACTTGGCTAAAACATGACGTAACAACAATTGTTAATGCGCCTCTTGAAAATGTATGGGATACATGGAGCGATTTAGACTCAATGTCACTTTGGATGAGCTGGATTGAATCTGTAAAAACAGTTGACGAAAAAACTAATACTTTACCAGATTTAACAGAATGGACTTTAGCTGCAAATGGCTTTAGGTTTAAATGGAAAGCACAAATTACAGAAAGGGTTGAAAAAAGCAAACTTAAATGGAAATCAATAGGCGGTTTACCAACTGAGGGATCAGTAGTTTTCGAAAGTAAAACTGATCAAATCACAACGGTCAATTTAGCCATAACTTATGAACTACCAAAAATGATTGCTCGGTTTATGGAAGAAAATATTTTAGGCAAAATGGTTACAAACGAATTACAGGCCAATATTGATAGGTTCAAAGATTTAGTTGAAAAGAACTATACAAAAAATTTTTCTAATTAAAAATATTAATTGCTACATCTAGTAGTCCTTCAAAAGTATATTTTTGTGCCTGACTATCAACTCTTCCAAAAATCTTGTTACATATTTTTGTTGTCTGAGGTCCAATAGTTAATAACTTAATTTGATCAAAATATCTTAACCATTTTTTACCAAGTTTTTTTTCTAGTAAAAAAGCAGCATTTACTACGGTTTTACCGCTTGAGAAAATAATTGCATCGACTTTTCGATTAGAAATAATATCAATTGTTTCTTCCGGAATTGATTCAGGACATCTAGTTTCATATGCAGCAACCTCAAATACACGAGAACCAGCCTTTCTAAATTGCTCTGCAATTAAATCCCTACCACCTGTTTGAACTCTTGGTACAAAAACTCGCAGTCCATAACCAGATACTGGGAAATTATCAATTAAACTTTCAGCAACAAATTCTGGAGGCATGAAATCAGCCTTAATCCCAAAATCATCAAGAGTTTTTGAGGTTTTTTCTCCGACTACGGCGATTTTTGTTTTTTTAGAACATTCTTTTAATGAACTATTAAAGTATCTAAGTCTTTTATCCACAAATTTGATCCCATTACTACTGGAAAAAATAATCCAATGAAAATCATTTATTTGATTTAATGCTTCGTCAAGAGGATTCAAATCATCAGGATCAGCAATACTTATTGCAGGTAAATCAAATACATTAGCGCCCTTGCTTATGAATATCTTTTTTATATCCAATATCCCTTCTTTTGATCGAGTAATAATTATATTTCTTTGATCAAGGGGTAGATCAACTTTTGGCATCATTGTCCTCAACATTATGATTCTGATTTTGATTTTTTAATTCATCGAGAAGTTTCAAGACTGATAATCCTTTATCAAGAACAACATCGTCTTTAAAAATTATCTCTGGAACTCTTCTCATCTCAATTCTTTTTCCTAAACTATGCCTTATGGAGCTTTTAGCAGTATTCAAGTTTTCAACAATCTCTTTCCTCACTTTCTCTTGAGCCGTTGAAGTTATGTAAATTTTACAGTGTTGCAAATCACCTGATAAATCAATCTTAGAAATATTTACGAAATGATCTCTAATAAGATCATTTTCTAAATCATTCTGCAAAATAAGGGTTATTTCTTTCTTCAAAAGAGAAGAAACTTTTGCAAGACGGTAATTATTTGGCATTATGGTTGTAAATTTATTGGGTTTGTCATCTCTTGCAAGACAAAATAAACAGTTATGAAAGCACTTAAAACAGAAGATATCAATCCTACTATTGTGAGAGGATTTGATCTATTCATGAATAAAGGTTCAAGCAAAGCAACAAGTCCCCCAACAATTATAGATATCAAGTACTTTGGATATCTCGCAACATTAGAGAAAAATTCGCCCATCAGCTCCACAAATAGATTACTTTTTTAGCTAAGTTTTAAAAAACATTAAACAGCATGATTACATTATATCAATTTAGGCATAGTGCTTTTTGTTTAAAAACAAGAATGGCCCTTCATGCAAAAAAACTACAATATCGAGTTGAAGAAGTAACACCTGGAATAGGCCAATTTGAAATCTTTAAATTATCAGGTCAAAAACAAGTACCTGTAATAGTCGATAGTAATGATCAAGTTATTAATGACTCTTCAACTATTTGCGAATATATAGATAAAAAAAATGATAATAATCCACTTTTTCCTGAGGACCCAATATTATTTGCTCAATGCAAACTAATTGAAGACTGGGCAGATACTACAATGGCTACAACTTGTAGAAAAGCTTTAATAAAATCTGCAATAGAAAATCCACAGCTAAGAACTGCATTACTTCCAGATGAAATACCTTCTTCAGTTAAAAGTATTGTTGATAAATTACCTTTTGAAAATCTTAGTAAAATTTCTAATGTAGTTTTGTCTTCTAAAGATAATTTAGAACTCCAAAAATTACTAGAAGCTTTATCAAAATCCTTGATCAACAAGAAATATTTAGTTGGAGATAGTTTATCAATTGCAGATATTTCAATTGCTGCTCAATTATCCCTTCTTAAATTTCCAAAGTCTGCTGGACCAATTCTTTCAGGAGAGGGGAGCCAAGAATACATAAACAACCCTTATTTAGAAAATCTTTTCATTTGGAGGAACAACTTAGAAGAATATCTTTTTAGTGCTAACTCTCAATAAATTCAAACTTCAATTTATATTTATTTGTTTTTATAGCATGAATAGAAGGATCACCAACTTTCGAACCATAAGAAGCAACATATTGCACTCCACAAATTGATGGTTTGATTGAATTATCAACTTCCAATATTTCTTCGGAACATTTTTGAAATTTACTAATGGTCTCTACCTGATTAATCCTTGAAGCACCTGGCTTATGTGCGGTTTGTATAACTAGCTCATCTGCGAAAAAAATATCATCATCTTGGATCTGATTTCTCCCTGTAATTCTTGAATCGATATAAAAATCATCTTTTAAATAAGTAATTTGATTATTAATAGTTTGAGGATCATTTACAACCTTGATTAAGATATCGCCAAATATTGCTTTTCCAATAGATTCAGAATTTTTTGCACGATTACCAACAACTAAATCTGAATCATTCTTAAAGAAATTTACTTTATAAATAACTGGCTCTTCTGAATCATTAATTATATCTTGAGAAGTAACAAGCCAATTCCCCTCGAACCAATTAGGATAAATTAAATCCTCAGAAGTATCAGACAATTTAAAATTTGGTAAATATAATTCTGGCCATTGATTTTCACGATTTTCCAAAAACTCTCGTACATTAGAATCTACAAAAGCAAAAGAACTTTCTAAAAAAATTCCTTGAAAAATCAAGCAAAGAATTAATCCAAGAAGAATCTTCATTATGTCAAATCCACTAATAAGAGCATCAGATCATTATGTATTATTAGAGCCAGATTCAAAAGAAAAAATTGTATCAAAGCAAGAAGCAATTTTATGGCTGAAGAATTGGCTCAGTAAGACAGAAACACAAACAATATATCAAAATATAGAAGATCCTGATCAAGAATTTTTTGAAGAATTATTAGAAAGCACTTATGAATTAGAAATAAAATTTGGATACGTTATCAAATGGTTTGCCGTAAGAATTGAACCAGATTAACTAATTATTTCTTTATGAATTGCATTAATTATTTTCATGGCGACTTCTTCAATATTTTCCCTTTTTACTTGAATTCTTAAATCTGCTTGAGAATACAAATTTTCTCTTGATTGAAAAATGCTCATATATAAATCATTGAGATTCTTTCCATGCAGAAGTGGTCTATTTTCAATTTCATTTTTCAATCTTTCAATTGCTATATCTTTGTCGAGATCTATCCAAGCAATTATTCCCTGCCTTAAGATTCCCCAGTTTTCCGATTTGGTAACTATTCCTCCCCCAGTAGAGATTACTAATGAAGGAATTTTGATAGTTTCTTTAAGGCATCTTGCTTCTAATTCACGGAAATTATTTTCTCCTTCATCATTAAAAATTTGATTGATAGATTTTTTTGCCAACTTCTCTATAAACGAATCTAAATCAATATATTTATACTTCAATAATTCGGCCAGCTTCAAACCGGTTTGTGACTTACCAGAACCCATCATTCCTATTAAAAATATGCTTCTGCCCTTTAAAGTATGAACTGTTTTTTTGATAATGGATTGTTCCATAAAGACAAAAGCGTATTTAAAACCTTAAGATAGTATTATCGCAGAAAGGTATGACTTCTACACAATCCAAACCATTACATGGAAAAGGACGTGAATGCGTCATAACTCGACGCGCCTGCTTTAGTTCTAGTCACCGTTATTGGCTTCCTGAAAAAACCCCAGAAGAAAATTTATCTCTTTTTGGAAATTGCAGTATTGCACCAGGTCATGGTCATAATTATGAACTTATTGTTTCAATGGGTGGAGAACTAGACTCTGATGGAATGGTACTTAATCTCTCTGATGTAAAACACTCTATTAAAGATAAGGTTACTGGACAATTAGATTTTCGTTTTTTAAATGATGTCTGGCCTGAATTTAATGTTAATAATCAAGAAGGTATACTTCCCACAACTGAAGCATTAGTAAAAGTTATTTGGAATCGTCTAAAGGATGATTTACCTCTTACAAGTCTAAGGCTTTACGAAAACCCAAATTTATGGGCAGATTATTTTGGAAAAAACATGGAAGCATTTTTAACAGTACAAACTCATTTTGCAGCCGCTCATAGACTTGCAAAAGAAGAGATTTCCTTTGATGAAAATAAAAAAATCTATGGGAAATGTGCCAGAGTTAATGGACATGGTCATAACTATCTTGTTGATATAACTGTAAAAGGAGACATTAATAAAAGAACGGGAATGGTTTGTGACTTATCTGCGCTCCAGGAGATAATTAATGAATTGGTTGTTGAACAACTAGATCATACTTTTCTAAATAAAGACATCGAATTTTTCCAGAATTGTGTTCCAACTGCTGAAAATATAGCTTTATATATTTCCGATATTCTTAAAAATCCAATACATGAACTTGGTGCAACTTTACACAAAATAAGACTCCAAGAGAGCCCAAATAATGCTGCAGAAATTTATGTTGATCAAAAGCTAACCAATTCATTGAATTTGAAACTTGAAAATAGTTTAGTCTCACAAACTTGAGTATCCCAAGAGTAATAATTGTTATAGCATCTAGTCTTGATGGGAGAATTGCATTTCCTAGAGGTGGAGAATCGCATCTTGGAAGCGAAGAAGATAAAAAAATGTTAAATCAACACTTATCAATGGTTGACGCCACCATTTTTGGTTTAGGTACTTTAATAGCTCATCAATCAACTTACCTAATTAAAAATCTGAATGATAATGACGAAGTAACAATCTCAAAAAAACAACCAATTTCTATAGTTGCTTCAAATAGCAAAAATTTTAACAGTAATTGGAAATACTTTCGACAACCAATTAGAAGATGGCTAATAAGCTCAAGTAAAGTTGATAATTCGTCGAATAATGACTTCGAGAAACAACTCTTTTTCGAAGATTCATGGAGTAAAACTTTAATTTCACTTAAAAAACAAGGAATAGATGATTTAGCTCTTTTAGGAGGTGCAAAACTTATAAATTCTTTTATAAAAGAGGATCTAATAACAGATATAAAAATTACAATAATTCCACAAATTATTGGAGGTAAATATACATGGATCCCGCCGAAAGAAACAAATGAGATTTTTAATCTCAAAAGACTATGGGAAATAAAATCAATTAAAAATTTAATGAATAATGAAATCCATATTCATTACAAAAAAATTTAAAATAAATAATAAATGAACCAAAAAATACATAAAGTTGAAGTCAAATTGTCAATAAAGGAAATCTCCAAGGAGATATGGAATGAATTAACAAATGAAATCAATAATCCATTCTATGAATGGACTTGGCTTAAAAACCTTGAAATATCAAAAAGTGTCTCAAGAGAAACTGGTTGGCAACCTCTATATTTTGTTGCTTATAAAAATGAAGAAATATTAGGAATTGCTCCACTTTTTTTAAAAAATCATAGCTATGGAGAATTCATTTTTGATCAATCATTTGCAAGATTGGCTCAAGAGCTGAATTTAAATTATTACCCTAAATTAATTGGAATGAGTCCTTATAGTCCTGTAAATGGATATCAATTTCTTTATAAAAAAAATGAAGATAAGAAAGAAATTACAAATTTACTCATAAACCATATCGAAAGCTTTGCGATTACAAACAAAATTTTAAGTTGTAATTTTTTATACATTGACGAAAGCTGGGGGGATCATCTTAAATCTTTGGGATACCAAAAATGGATAAATTCCAGCAGTGAATGGAGGAGTAATGGAGAAAAGACGTTTGATGATTTTCTTTGTAGATTTAACTCTAATCAAAGAAAAAATATCAAAAAAGAGAGGAAATCAATTACCCAACAAGATATAAAAGTAGAAATTTTTAATGAAAATGATATCAACCAAGAAATCCTCAAAAAAATGCATAATTTTTATGAACAGCATTGTTCAAGGTGGGGAGTTTGGGGAAGTAAATATCTAACATCTACATTTTTCGAGAAAATCGTTACTAATAAAAAAAATATTTTACTTTTTAGCGCATCAAAAAATGAATCAAATGATATTTTTGCTATGTCGATGTGCGTTAAAAATAAAAACAACCTATGGGGTAGATATTGGGGTAGTCAAGAAGACATATCTAATTTACATTTTGAATTATGCTACTACCAACCAATTGAATGGGCAATAACAAATAATATCGATTTTTTTGATCCTGGAGCGGGTGGTAAACATAAAAGACGGAGAGGTTTTTTTGCAAAAAGCACCATTAGCTTGCATAAGTGGTTTGACAAAAATATGGAGAATATAATTTATCCTTGGCTAAATGAAGTTAATAAACAAACCGAGAAGGAAATTGAATTTGAGAATAATTCTATACCCTTTAAATAAAAAATTATTTGGCTTTTCTAAAGATTATATTAGTAATATAGTTTTTATTAACTTCTAATAATGGATTCTAGTAAAAGTTTAGATGAAAAAATAAAGATTGATAATAATCTATCCAACCGATATATAGATTTAGATCCAAACGGATATTTTATTATAAAAGTAGATTTAGAAGAAAATAAAATAATTTTAGAGCACTTTTTAAATAACATTGATGAAGAAGGCTATGCTCTTGACCCAGAAACAAATGAACCTATTAAATGCGACTCTCAAAATAAAAGAGTTAGTAATGAAGTTTTTAAAGGTATTAGTGCGAAACAACTTGGAATATTGATTACTGAAGAAAGAAATGACTTAATAACCAGATTCGATCACGCTTTATATTTAGGCCGGGAACTACAAAAAGCAGAAGAATGTTTATACAAAAAATTACCATATATCCAAGATTAAGAAATTAAACGAAAAAATCTAATCTTTTCATCTGATGTTAAATTAAATAAAAATAAAAAAATTAATGAACATCATTTTCTATATTGCATTTATTGGTTTTGGTTTTGGAGCTGCTTTCGCATTAGATAAGCTCTTAAGAGCAGTTAAATTAATTTAAAAACTATAAAATTTTAATAATCTCTCCATACAAATCATATTCATCGGCAAAAGAAATATTTGCTTCAACAAATTTGCCAATATAATTTTTCAAATCATTTTTAGCATTAATAGATAAAATCACATTTCCGTCAATTTCAGGAGCGAAATTGTAGGACCGACCTATTAATTCGTTATTATCTGATATTTTTTCTACCAAAACTTTCATTTTTGAACCAACATATACCTGATTTTTAGCTTTAGAGATATTTTGTTGAACTGAAATAACATTATCTTTTCTTGCCTCTGCAACCTCTGGGAATATTCTATTTGGCAAATCAAAAGCTGCAGTTCCGTCCTCAGGAGAAAAAATAAACACTCCTACATGATCAAATTTGTGCCTATACAAAAATTCGAGAAGATGTTCAAAATGTTCTTTTTTTTCTCCTGGGAAACCAACAATTAGACTAGTTCTTAATACAGCAGATGGAATTTCTTCTCTAATTTTCTCCAAAATTGATTCATTCAAAGAAGCTTGCCAAGGTCTATTCATACTCTTCAACACATCTGGATGACTATGCTGAAGTGGTAAATCAAAGTAAGGCACGATATTCTTTGAATCTTTGAAAGCTCTAATAACTTCATCAGTTAAACCTGTTGGATAAGCATAATGTATCCTTATCCAAGGAATTGGAACTTGAGAAAGCTCATTCAAAAGTTTGGCTAATGATGGTTTTCCATAAATATCTTGACCATAATTAGTTGTTATTTGACTAATTAATATGATTTCTTGAATACCCTTTTTTGCAAGACTTTTGGCTTCTGAAACTATAGATTCTATTGTTCTACTTCTTTGAGGACCTCTCAACTTAGGAATAATACAAAAAGCGCAATTATAGTTGCAGCCTTCAGCAATGCGAAGATAAGCAACAAATTTATTTTTATCTACAAAACGAGGCATTTCCTCATCTGCAATAAATTCAGGTATTTTTGAAACTTCATTAACTATTTCCCCTTTTTCTACTCTGTCTAAAACCTTGGCTATCTTTTGATAATCTCCTGTTCCAACCAAACCTTTTATTTCAGGGATTTCTTTTATAAGCTCATCTTTAAAATGCTGAGCCATACAGCCTGCAACTATTACTTCTTTTCCTTGATTTGTATATTCTAAAATTTTTCTAATAGATTCTTCTCTGGCTGTTTCAATAAAACTGCAAGTATTTACAACAACAACATTAGCATCATTTATATTGCTTTCAACTTCATAACCCTCTTTATCTAATAAGCCTTGCATATGTTCAGTATCAACAAGATTTTTCTCACAACCAACATGACTGAATGCAATCTTAGATAGTTTTTTTTCTTTTACATTGAGACTATTTTGTTTCACAACTTGAAAAATAATAATTAAAAGATTTAAAAAGCATTTCGTATATAACTCTCATGCCAAGATAATATTAGGATAGATAATGTAAATCACAAACTTTCTTTTTGTATGGCCTTTAAGACTTTAAACAAAAGAAAAACAAAAGATTTGAAATGGCCAAAAATCATAATCGCAATTCTTAGCACTATAGGCATAGTTGATACAGGTTCGATTACTTTAAAAAACTGGGGTTTATTTACTTCGCTTTCATGCCCAGGGATACAAAATGGTTGTGAAACAGTTTTAAATAGTCCTTGGGGTACTTTATTTGAAAATAATCAAATTAATATACCTCTCTCATTAGCTGGATTCATAACATATTTATCAATATTAGTTATCACAATAATACTCTCGCTTAATTTAATTTCCCCAAAAGAAAAACTAAATAAGTTTTTTTGGTGGTTAGTATTTTTAATTTCTTGTGCGTCATCAACATTTAGCTTTTTATTGATCAATATAATGTTTTTTAAGATTCAAGCATATTGCTTTTTTTGTATACTTTCGGCAATTTTATCGTTTTCTATCTTTATAATTTCTATGATTGGAGCAAAGTTCGAAAGTAGAGAACCTATGATTTTTAGAGGTTTTATTGTAGCCATTAGTGTCCTGCTGGGAGGCCTAATTTGGTCAACAAACGTTGACCCATCTAATGCTGTTGATGTTGCAAACCCTACTGAAAATGTATCGCCAATAATTACCACTTCAAGCTCTACCCAAAAGGTAAAGTTTGCAAAATTTTTAAGTGAAAACAATATTGTTATGTATAGTGCATACTGGTGCCCGCATTGCCACGATCAGAAACAATTATTTGGTAAGGAAGCAGTTAAAGAATTAAAAGTAGTTGAGTGTGCTAAAGATGGCAAAGATAATGAGTATGAGCTATGCCAAACGAAAGGAATCAGTGGATTTCCTTCTTGGGAAATAAATGGAGAAGTTATTAGTGGTACGCGTGACTTAAATGAGTTAGCAACAAAAACCGACTATCAGGGAGATCTTAATTTTTAATAAATCTTTTTTGAATTTTTTGATCTAACTGTTGTCTAGTATGACATTCCCAATTTTTATCTTTATTAGGGAAATCATCTCTATAATGCCCTCCTCTGCTTTCCTCTCTAAATAGGCAAGCTTTTAATAAAAGTATGGTGGTTATTTGTCTATTCTTTAAATCAAGTAAAAGATTTAATGCTCTTCTATTGCGTTCACTAAGTTTTATTTTTTGATCAAATTTTATTTTTTCAAGACTATTTAGTAAATCATTTTTATTTAATTTATCTATATCGTTTTGAATGTAATTTAAAAATTTACTCATATTTACCTTATTTCGAGATACACCTAAATTTGACCAACATAGTTTTCTTAGTTCATCAATTTTTTCAGCAATTATAGAAATTTGATCTTCTTTAGGATCTTCAATATCAAACTCTTGAAATGATCTATCAAATTTTTCAAATTTAGAAAAGTCATTCAAAACAATTGAAGACATTTTTCTTGCGAAAACAAGACACTCCATAAGTGAGTTACTTGCCAGTCTATTAGCACCATGCACACCTGTAGAAGCAACTTCTCCAACGGCATATAATCCTTTTTTTGTTGAAGATGCATTTAGATCAGTTTTAACACCTCCCATCCAATAATGAGCTGCAGGAGCTACGGGAATAACCTCATTTAAAGGATTAACGCCATAATCCTGACAACGACTTAAGATCGTGGGAAAGCGCTCTACTATTTTTTCTGGGTCAATATACCGGAGATCTAACCCAACATGGTCTTCATTATTATCGTACATATTTTTCATAATTGCTCTACTTACCTGATCTCTAGTTGCTAGATCACGATTTTCAAGATTTTTAACTGGACTTTCACCATTTTTATCAACTAAAATCGCCCCTTCCCCTCTAAGTGCCTCAGATATTAAGAAGCAAGGTGCACCATAAAATTTTAAAGCTGTTGGATGAAATTGCACGAACTCTAAATCTTCGATAGCAGCTCCAGCTTTCCATGCAAGAGCAATCCCTTCACCAGAGGATTGAGCAGGATTTGTTGTATTTGTAAATAAGTGCCCACCACCACCTGTAGCCAAAACAACAGCTCTAGATTTAATCCAATATAAATTTGCTCCATCAAGAACCTGAACTCCTCTACATTCTTTATTTTCAATAAGAAGTTCAGTTACTCTTACACCCCTGCAGTGAAGAATATTTTTTTGATTCTCAATATGATCTTCTAGAACTTCAACTAATGCTCGTCCAGTACGATCTTTTACATGTAAGACTCTTCGTCGTGAATGGGCTGCTTCCAAGGTAGTAGCTAGTTGATCAGAACTTTGATCAAAAATCATCCCTAAATTCTGCAACCTTTCTACACAAGCTGGAGCTTCTTTAACTAGCATTTCAACAGCTTGAAAATCACATAGTCCATCACCTGCTTTTAAAGTATCCTCAGCATGAAGATCAAATGTATCATCTTGTCTAACAACAGATGCAATTCCGCCTTGAGCCCATCTGCTGGAAGATATCTTACTAGTATTTCTATTTAAAAGAAGCACTTTTAAATTTGAAGGTATTTCAAGACAAGTCATAAGGCCAGCAGCTCCAGCACCTATAACGATTACGTCCCAATTATTAATTGGTATCGGTTCTTGCGAAAATGGAGGCCTCAACATTAAACCAATCCACTAAAAGTTGGTTGCAGAATTGCTAAAACAATAAAAATACCATCAACAATTAATGTCGTTTGAATTACGTAACCAGCAACTAAGATTGCTTTACCACTAGTAGTATTAATTGTGCCAGCATCTAAAATTTCTTTTGAAATAAACCAAAGTATAAGAGCAACAAAAACAATAATAGATACTGATTTTATTTGAATAAGACTCTCTGAAGTTTTTTGAAGAATCATGGGTGCATTTTCAGAATCTGCTGTAATTACCTGCCTCCATTGATCCATAATTCCGATTAAAAATATTGTAATGTCAGTAACTGCGGTTCCAAATAAAGAGGAGATATAAAAACTTGAACCTATTTTCCAATTAGTACCAAATCCAATTAAAGCTAATGGAAGAACTACAGCTTCAACAGGTATGTGAAGGATAGGAAATGGGCTTAACCATCCCCAGAACAAACAACCACCAAGCCAGCTACCTGATATACCAAGTAATAATGAACTGACAATAAACCACTTATTTGATCCTTTCTGATTCAAAACAATTGCCACTAAGACAATAACAAAAGTAAAACAGATAGCACTTATTGGTTCTAATCTTACCCAAGGGGCTTGAACAAAAATAGGTAAAATTACAAAAAAAGAAGACCACAATCTTAAAGATAAAGGATTTGATAAAAAACTATTTTCGTATGAATCAACTGTCTTATGGGATTCATAGTTGAATTTATCTTTTACTTCTAAATTTTTTGTAATTAATTCTTTCAATGAAAAAGGCTATTTTAATTAATCTAAATCGTGTTTTAGAAAACTGCGAATGCCATATTTTAATAAATAAAAGGCCCATAATTTGACACCTATATTTAGTTTTTTAAAAGTATTTAATACACTTTGAGTCATATATAAGTTTAGAATAAATATAAATAAGAGTATTTGGCCTTAAATTGTGTGGCAAGAAATTAATTACACTGAAAATCCCATTGATCTTTTGGTTCCTAATATTACTTATAAAATAAACCCTGCAGAAATTGAAAGTATTGAAGCTAATTCTATTGCTGAAGAAATAGGATTTGAATCAGGTGATTCAATAATTAGTATTAATGGGAAAAAACCAAGAGATTTAATTGATTATCAGATTCTGATTAGTGAAGAAATTTTAGACATATCAGTTTTAGATAAAAATCATGAGATTCACAATATAAATATTGAAAAAGATCAGGATGTTAATTTAGGGATAAATTTTAAAGATGCATTATTTGATTCAATCAAGCAATGCAATAATAGATGTCCATTTTGTTTTATTGATCAACAGCCAAGCGGTAAAAGAAAAAGCCTTTATATAAAAGATGATGATTATAGATTAAGTTTCCTATATGGCTCTTATTTAACTCTTACGAATTTAAAAAAAGAAGACTGGGAAAGAATTGCTATGCAAAAACTATCCCCACTTTTTATTTCAGTTCATGCTACTGATCCTGCGACAAGAGAAAAATTATTAAAAAATAAAAAAGCTGGAGTGATACTTGATCAAATTTCGTGGTTTGAAAAAAACTCTATTCAAATACATGCTCAAATTGTTGTTTGTCCAGATATAAATGATGGGGATATCCTCGAGAAATCAATTTTAGAACTTGCTGAATTCTACAAAAAAACCTTTCAAACAGTACTCTCAGTGGCAATAGTTCCTGTAGGACTTACAAAATTTAGACCTGAAAATGATGGATTGAAATCAATCGGGCCAGAATTCGCAAAAAAAACTATTAAACAAGTAGAAAGAATACAAGTCTCTTTACAAAATACTCTTGGGACTCGTTTTTGTTGGCTAGCAGATGAATGGTATCTAATTGCTGGTACAAATTTACCTAGTTACAAAACCTACGAAAATATGCCACAAGAATCTAATGGAGTTGGGACTATTAGAAACTTTCTAGAAGCATTAAGGGAGAAGACTCAAAACCTGCCCAAAAAAGTAAAAAAGCCAAAAAAAGTTAGTTGGATAGTTGGTAAATTAGTTTATGAAGCCCTAATTCCTACAGTTAAGAAATTAAACTTAATTAATGGATTAACAATTAATTTATATGGTTTGCCAAGTATTTATTGGGGTCAAGATCAAGTTGTCACAGGTCTTCTTACTGGAGAGGATCTAATTTACGGGCTGAAAAATAAGGATTTAGGAGAAGCTGTTTACATACCATCTATTATGTTAAAAATTAATACTGATTTATTTTTAGATGATAAAAATATTCAAGAAGTTGAGAATCAAATAAATACTAAAATTCACGTTCTTGATGATTCAAATGATATTATTAATACTTTGATTGGTTAATCGAATATTTTCGCAACTATAAAACATGCTTAGAAGAGTAATAAATCCTTTCTTATTATTGCCGCTTACTGTAAGTATGAATACATTTAATGTTCAATCGAGCGAAATAAAAAATTATATTGATAATGTTTTAGAAGAAAAATCAAATATTACTTTTGTTGATTATCAAGAAATAGAAAAACTTGTATTAAATAATCAAGAATTAAAATCATTACAAAATCTAGTAGCCTCTGCAAGCTTTAATCTCTCAAGTCAAATTGCCAAAAGATACCCATCCTTAGATTTTCAAGCCAATGGGTTACCAAAATATGTCGCAGGTAAAAAGTACAATAGCAATTCACCCACTTTAAAAACATCACAATTTACGGCTAATCCCTCTCTGAATATTAAATGGGATGTAATTGCCCCTCTAAGAGGATCTGAAATTAAAATTGCCAAAACAAATTACAAAATTGCAGAAAATAATTATGAGATTAAGAAAAAAGATTTAATTCAAGAAGCAAGAATCAGATATCACAAATACAAAAAGTCATATCAAGATATTCAAAATAAACAATTAACGCTTAATTTATCAATTACAAGTTTAGAAAATGCTAAAGCGAAGTTAAATGCTGGAATTGGTACAAAATTTGAAGTTCTTGAAGCAGATGCTCAATTATCTCGAGATCAACAATCACTTAATGAAAAGAAAATAGAACATGAAATTAATAAAATTTCTCTTAAAGAGATTCTGAATGTTAAGGGAGATTTCGAAACCAATAAAGAGCAAAATCTTATAGGGTTTTGGAATTATAAATTGAATAAGAATATTAATGAGGGTTTGGATAAAAATCTTTCCTTAAAAAACCTTATTCTTCAAAAATCAATCAAAAAGAGCCAAGCAGAGAGCTTTTTAGCTCAAAATAAGCCAAATATCTATATCAGTAATTCATTATCTAGTACATTTTCAAAGGGGGACTCTCTAGCAACTAATATTGACTCTGCAAAATCTGGATCTAATTATACAAATACCATAAGTCTAAATTTTGCATGGAGTATTTTTGATAGCGGACAAAATAAGAACTCCTACAAATCAAAAATAGCAGATGCAGAATCCGAAAAATATGCGTATGAAAATCTAAAAAATGTTTTAACCACAAGTATTAGTAAAGCCTATTTAAATCTTAAATTAAATGAAGAAAAAATAATCTCTTCTCTTAAAGAAATTGAATCTAGCAAAGAGTCTGTAAGGCTTTCCAGACTTAGATATGATGTCGGAATATCAACTCTAAAAGATGTTCTTGTTAGGCAAAGTGAATTAAGTAACGCGCAATCAAAAAATATTAATGCAATATATAATTACAATCTGAATATAGATGAATTAGAAAGATTAACTTTTCTTGATAAAAGTAAAAAATGTTTGGGTAGTAATAATACTAAAATTAAAGATACAGATTCTATTTGCAATTTATAAAGATGAATCCACCAAATTTAACTAATAAGCAATTACGCGAATTAGATTCTTTATTTGAATTGGTTAGTCAAAGGCAAACAAAAGATTTTGGAAATATTAGCGCCAGCAATAAAGCAGATGGATCATTATTAACAAGTTGTGATTTATGGAGTGACAAAACAATCGTAGATGGCTTAGCTTCAATAGCTCCTGGTGAAGGGGTCCTTAGTGAAGAAGGGCAAAAGTTAATTCCAAAGTCAAAAGCTTATTGGGTGGTCGATCCACTCGATGGGACAACTAATTTTGCTGCAGGTATTCCTTACTGGTCTATATCAGTTGCAAGATTCGTTGATGGTAAACCGCAATCTTCTTTTTTAATAATTCCTACATTGAAAAAAAAGTTTGTATCCATTAAAGGTAAAGGGGTTTGGTTAAATAACCAGAAAATAAATCCTAGCCAAAATAATCATCAAAGTGAATGCATTTCTTTGTGTAGTAGATCAATAAAAATTTTACAAAAAAAACCAAACTCAGTATTTCCTGGCAAAATCAGACTCTTAGGTGTATCGAGTTTAAATCTTACGAGTGTAGCGATGGGACAAACTTTCGGAGCAATAGAATCAACCCCTAAGATTTGGGATATTGCAGCGGCCTGGCTGCTATTAGAAGAACTCAATTGTTCTATAGAGTGGTTAAAAACAGATCCTTTAAATTTAGCTTCAGGAGAAGACTTGAGCGATGTTAATTTTCCATTAATTGCTTGTAGATCTATAGAAAAAGTTGAAATTTTAAAGCCATGGGGCAATTTATTATTGGAAAAATAGTTGCATCATTAATAAATAATTGCTTGAAAAATTTCTGTATCAGATACAATAAAAAATAAGTAAATAAATGAAATATTTGAAGAAAATAAATATGCAGCGAAGCTCTACATGGATACTGAAAAGTTTATGGGGAGCTTGTGAGCGATGGAGCAAATCTGATTGTGTTGATTTAAGCGCTGCATTTGCATACTACACACTTCAATCATTTTTTCCTATTCTTCTAATTTCTCTGTCAATAGCATCATGGTTCCTTGGAAAACAAGAAGGATTAGACCAACAAATAATTGATATTGCTGCTCAGCTTTTACCTCCTTCAGTAGTTGAATTAGTAGAAACAACATTATTTAATTTGATAGATCAAGGTTTTGGGGCAGGTATTCTAGGGGCTATGTTTTTGCTTTTTACAGCAGGAAATGCGTATCTATCTCTTCAAAGAGGTTCGGATAGGCTTTGGGAAGATGAAATTCCTTCTAAAAAAGAGAATGCTGCTTGGAGAGTGCAAGCTTCGAGGTTTCTCAGAAATAGAGTTGAAGCCTTTTTAATAGTTTTTTTTATTGGTTTTTTAATGGTACTAGATCAGATTAGTGCAAATCTTAGGATGATCCCTAGTAACGTTTTAGAAAATCTTGGAAAATCTAATAATCTTATTTCTGATTTATTATTAAAGTTACCGCTACTACAAGTTGGTCAGTTTGCAATACCACTATTCGGATTTTCCTTAATGGCTCTTTTATTACAAGCGCTCTTACCCAGTCGAAAAGTTCCTTTGAAACCACTTTTACCTGGATCTTTTCTTATTGGAATTGGCCTAACCACTTTGAACCTTGCAGTAAGTAAAAGTATTCTCTCACTAGGAGCAAGATTCCAAGCATATGGTTTTATTGGGGGTTTTCTTGTGCTTACCTTGTGGGTATGGCTATTAGGAGTGATTTTATATTTTGGACAGTGCTGGAGCGTAGTTATTGCTAGTATGACTCTATTGAATAAAAAAAGAAATTATAAATAAAAATAATAAAGATGAATTATTTTCTTAAAGCTAATAAAAATCTTCTTACTTACTCATTAATCATACTTATAGTTGTTCCAATTTTTGGAATAAACTTTTTCATAAGCTTTCTTGGTAATATTCTGCTCTTATTATTTTTAATTCCTCTACTATTTGTAATTTTGGTATTTATTAGTTTTAACTCTTACAAATCAAAAATTAACACATGTAATAGTTGTGGTGCTATATCCTTAGGCTTAAGTGAAAACTGTATGAATTGTGGGGCAAATCTAGAAAATATCAGTAATAAAAATCAATTTGATAAAAAGCCTAGTGAAAGTACCATTGATGTGAAAGCAGAAGAAGTATAGACAAATTCTAACCTATTCCAATTTGTCGAAGAATACTTTGTCCAGTAATTAATTCAGTACCAAGTCCAATCAAAATACCCATCATTGCCATACGACCATTCCAAGTTTCTGCAAAATTTACAAAGCCAAATCTTGGTTGATTGTCATTATTCATAATAAACTAAATTAACTATCAAATAATTTTAACGTTTAAAGGAATAATTTATGATAAATAATAAATTATTTATTTAACATGTCTTACGCCATCTACAGGTCGATACTCATCTCCTGTTAATTCCTCATATACAATTGCTGGCAATCCTGTATCAAACATGGTTTGCAATGCTTCTTTTAACATAGGATTCCAACCTCCAGTACTAACTTTTCCATGTCTTACGGTCCAGTCCCAAGTCCCTTGAAGATCTCTGGGTAATCTACCTTCTCTATCTCTTCGCGCGACTAAGTCTAAAGATTCAACTATACCAACAATAACTGGATTTTTACCGTAAGAAGGAGTAAGACTTAGTTCGAGTCTCACTGGATCTTCTTTAACCATTTTTAAACGAAACCTCGGCGGTAACTTGAGAGATCTTATTACCGCTGAAACAATTTTTGTTCTTAATTCCAATTTTTTCCTTAAATGTAATTTGATTAATCAGTTGTAAAACCTTTTTCTTCTAATGGAGAATCATTGTCATTCGAGAATCTTACTGTTAATAGCTCCTCTTCTGTTATATTTCCTGCTTTATCTAAAAGCTCTGGATGTATCGAGTACTTTTTTTGGTTAAAACTGGAAGTACTGAAACGTTTATTTTTGTTATCTGGTATACCCCAACCATTTGACATTACTTTAAAAGCTTTCCAAACTAAATAAGTTAAGGCCGCAGAATATATGATTGGAAATAGAATAGTCATCGAACTTATAAATTTGTTTTGTTTTTAATATCATAGCCCGAAAAAAAGAAATTTAGCTATTTTAAGTCATTAAATTATTCACTAGATTCAATTAATTTAATTAGTAGGTATATTTAAATTACACTGATATTGTGTATTAAATCCCTCGAAGAACATAAAAAATCAAAATTGAAAAGATACATCCAAAAGATATTACTACTCGCCTCATTAATTACAGTGGGTATTACATGTCCTGCAAAAGTCATATCCCAACAAGTAAGTAAACCCAAAATTAATGAATTTAATTTATATTCAAACAAATCTTTCATAACTAAAGCTGTAGAAAGAACAGGTGCAGCAGTGGTGACAATTGATACCCAAAGATATATAAAAAAAAGAAAATTTCCTAGAAATTCTCAAATATTTCTAGACCCATATTTTGAAAGATTTTTTGGATTAGATTTACCTGATAACAATCGACCAAGGATAGAGCAAAGCCAAGGTAGTGGATTTATATTTGCAGACGGACTTGTAATGACCAATGCTCATGTTGTGAATGGATCAGATAAGGTTGTTGTTGGTTTAACCAATGGCAAAAAATTAAACGCAAAACTTATAGGGCAAGACTTTTTTACTGATTTAGCTGTGCTAAAAATTGAAGGCAAAGGACCTTGGCCAAAAGCACAATTGGGAGATTCCTCAAAGATTAAAGTTGGTGATTGGGCTATAGCAGTTGGGAATCCATTCGGACTAGAAAACACAGTTACTCTTGGTATTATTAGTAATCTAAATAGAAACGTTACTCAATTAGGAATATATGATAAAAAACTTGAACTAATACAAACAGACGCTGCTATTAATCCTGGCAATTCTGGAGGTCCACTGTTGAATAGCTACGGAGAAGTAATTGGTATTAATACCTTGATAAGATCAGGTCCAGGAGCGGGTTTGAGTTTCGCAATACCAATTAATAAAGCTAAGGAAATTGCCAGACAACTTATAAAAAATGGAAAAGTAATACATCCCATGATTGGGATTAGCCTAATAGAAGAAAGTAATTCTGAGACAAAAGATAATGTCATAAAAGTTGGATATGTTGTACCGAATAGTCCAGCAGAAAAAAGTGGAATTGAGATAGGTGATATTTTAATAAAAGTAGGCAGTAAAGATATACAAACTGCATCAGACGTTATAGAACAAATAAGTAAAAATGGAATCAATATACAAGTCAATATATTATTGAAGCGTAGAAATAAATTTATTAAATTAAAAGTAATACCAACGGATATAACTAATCTACAAAATAACTAAAAGATTTAATTTTCATTCTATTTAAGTATTTCCACACACCTAGGCATATATCTACCATCCCTTATATTCCAAATAGCAATGCATTCAAAATAATTTTCAATAGGATCAGAAATTTAAATGTATTTTTCTTATAAATCTTAATTTTTCATTCAAATTATTAATTCTTAGTTTTATATTTTTAAGATTAATCAAGGACGGTAAACTATGTAAAGATAAATGAGTGATCTTAATTAGGTAGATGTAAATTTTATGAAAATTAATCAAATTTTTTTATGGCCTTGAGTTTTTTCTAAAAAATATTCATAATTTCCGTCATATGAAAATAACTTTGAATCTTTAATTTCGACAATTCTATTTGCAACCTTTGAAATAAAATACCGATCATGAGAAATGATTAATAATGAACCTTTATAATTATTAATTGCTAATTCTAAGTTTTCCTTAGATTGCAAATCCAAATGATTAGTTGGCTCGTCCAAAAGAAGAAAATTACTAGGATTAATAATCATGAGCGCCAATGCTAATCTTGCCTTTTCTCCCCCACTGAGTTGTTTAATATATTTAAAAACAGTTTGATTTTGAAAGCCAAAACCTCCTAAAAATGTTCTTACTTTTTTTTGGGGCCATTCTGGAGACTTATTACATATTAAATCAATAACCCTGTCATCAAGTGAAAGTGCTTCAGCCTGATTCTGTTCGTAATAGCTAGTAATTATATTATGTTTACCAAGATTAATTTCTCCAATTTCAGGAGATATTTTTTTCATAATAATTTTAAGTAATGTAGATTTACCGCAGCCATTAGGTCCCAATATTGCTATTTTATCGCCCGCAGAAATCTTTAAATTAATATCTAAAAAAAGAATTTTATCGTCAAAACTATGAGACAAATTTTTTATATTTAGAACTAATTTTCCTGAACGTGGACATTCTGGAAAATTAAAAACAGGACTTTTTGATTTTGCTATAGGAGCCTCAATTTTAGAAATCTTTTTTAATTGTTTTTCTCTACTCTTTGCTTGAGAACTTCTTGTTGCACTTGCTCTAAATCTATCTATATACCTCTTCTGTAACTCAATTTCTTTTTGTTGTAATTGATATGCCTTATTTTGAGATTCATCATTTAAAGATTTCTGTTCGACAAAAAAAGAATAGTTCCCATTATATATTTCAGATGTTCCTCTATCTACAAAAATTATTTTTTTACATAATTTATCTAAGAAATATCTATCATGACTAATTATAATTACTGCAATCTTAAGCGAAGCTAGATATTCTTCCAGCCAGAAAATAGTATCTAAATCTAAATGATTTGTTGGTTCATCCAGTAAAAGTAAATCAGGTTTTTGTAAGATTATTTTCCCAAGTGCAACTTTCATCTGCCAACCACCTGAAAAATTACCAACTAATTTATCAGCATCTTCCATAGAAAAGCCTAATTTTGGTAATATTTTTTCTACATCAGATTGAATTTTATAACCACCTAAAGCTTCAAATTTTGCTTGATATTTTGCAAGTTGATTGACAGATTTTTCAAGTTCATCGGAATGTTTTTTTATATCCAACGATTTCATTTTATTCTCAATTTCTAAAAGTTTAATGGCAACAATTTGTATATCTTTAAAAGAACTTTCTAATTCCTCTCTCACTGAAAAATTCAAATTACAATCAAACTCCTGCTTTAAATGGGCAATTTTAGGATTCCCCTCTTTGATGATCATTCCACTTGTTTGCTCTTCCTCTCCAATTAAAATCTTAAATTGGGTTGATTTACCTGCACCATTAGAACCAACTAAGCCAACTTTTTCTCCTTTCTTAATCTCCCAATTAACATTTTTTAAAACAACATCTGTAGAATATATTTTGCTTACACCTTCAAATCTAATCACTGTTTTAAAAATAGATAAAAATAGAATTTACAAAATCTGTGGCTTATTTACTAAAAAAATTTTGTGGAATAAAATTAAATTATGAAAAGAATAGAACAAATTGTAGTAATTTTCATAGCTGCAGCTCTTGCAATTCCAAGTTACTGGTTTTTTTGGACTTTAGCTGGTGGAGGTGGCTACAACAAAAGAATAAAACCTTTAACTAATCCAAATAATAATTATTCGAAACCTTTTCCTAAAGACCACCTCGAGCCTTGATTAACCACATTTTAGTAGCTTCATCATCAATAGTACTCAAATATTCAATAACCTCTTCTTTAGTCACGGAAATATTTAACTCGTTGCCAATATCGCATATTTTATCTAATGCTTTTTTGGGATTAGTTAGGGCTATCATAAACAAAATTTGTTTCTTTTTGGAATCGTTTGCTATTAACTTATAGAGCTTTTCAGCATTACTGGACATGTTTTTAAAATCTATTCATTAATAGATTATTACTTCAAGCTACATTTTGTTCATTATATTGATTAATAGATAAATCATTATCGGAATCTTTTATTTCTTTTGCAGAGGCATCTGCCATACTTCTTGCGTCTAAACATAAAACTTTTCTTAATTTCGCAAAGTTAGCTGCATGAGATTTTCTACCATCTTTTTGAGCATAGTACTCAGACTGCTGAAGGATATGATGAAGATGAGTTAACAAATATGGACTAATTACAGCTGATACCAAAACATCACTATTTTCATTATCGTGAGAATCAGAATTAACTAATCTTTTTTTCTTTTTATCAATTATCGACTTTTTAGGAGAATCAAGTTTTCTTGAATTTTTCATGAGGTAATAAAAACAATTAATTGATACGGACATTAATTTCCTTACTAATAATATACACAAAGATAGTATCCTTGACTAACTGTGTATACTTGTAAGTAACAGTTATCAACTTTGACTCATGGCTACCCGGCAAAACTCAACTAATGGGAAGCCTAAATCCCCCAGAATTCAAGTCGTTCTTCCAGAATTAATATGTGAGCAATTAACTATTTTGGCCAATAATGAATCTAGGACGGTTAGTAATATGGCAAAAGTGTTAATACAAGAGGGTATAAAAAAATACTTCGAAAAGAAGGATAAATCATTGTTCTCAGAAAATAATTTAAATACCGATAAATTCAGAGACGAACTTGAAAAACAAAGCATCAAAAGATTAAAACGAGCTCCGCAAAGGATTAAATACTATAAGAAATCTGATTAAAAATAGTTAATTCTGAGGCAATTTCTGTAAATCAGCAGTTTTTCCCATTACTACCAAAATATTTCCTCTTTCTAAGATATATTTTGCTGGAGGATTAACTGTTAACTCTTCAGCAGGTCCTGCTGCGAGAACATTAACTAAATAATTTTTCCTCAAATTCAAATCTCTCAAAGATCTTCCGATAAATTCCTCCGGAACAGTTATTTCATCTATACCAGTTTGGTTATCGAGTTCCAATCTTTCAATTAAATTTGGTCTAACAAGTTCTGAACCTAATCTCTCTCCTTGCATTCTGGAAGGAAAGACAACTTTGTCTGCACCTACCCTTTTTAACATTTTTTCATGCAAGTCACTTGTAGCTCTTGCTATTACTCTTTTCACTTTGCTACCTTCACTATCTTTAGCGATAAGTGTCGTAGTTATACTTGCTTCAATAGGTTCACTTATACCTACCACAACAGTATTCATTTCAAGTATTCCAGATTCCTTCATAGACTCTTCATCAGTACAGTCTACAACTCTAGCTTCTATAGAAGGTTCCAATTGTCTCAAATCATCAATAGCTTTTTCCGAATAATCTGCAGCCAAAACATCTGCACCATTACTTATAAGTTCTCTACAGACAGCAGTTCCAAATCTTCCAACGCCAACAACTGCAAAAGTGAGTGCTTCTTTTTCTGTCTTTTGAGACCACTGCCACCAATCAGCCATAATAAACTCAGTCAATCCTAAACATAAAGATCAGCCCTAGGATAGCCAATTCTTTTTTGTCTATCTATTCTACTCTTATATAGAGCTTCCCAAAGTGCACTTAGAAGCAAAAGAATGCCAAGTCTGCCCACAAACATTCCAACAATAAGAATAAATTGGCCGAAATGATTTAATTTTGCAGTTAAACCAATATCAAAACCAACAGTTGCGAATGCAGATATGCAGGTGAACAGAATTTCTAGGAATGTGAAAGATTCTTTCTTAACAAAGGTATTTGTTGTACTTAGCAACATTGCCATTAAAAGAACAAAAAGCAAAGAACCAACTGTGATTCCAACTGCCTTTAGAATAACTTTATCTGAAATTAATCTATTGCTAATAATTACATCTTTCTGACCGCTTAAAGTTGATCTGGTGGCAGCCATTAAAGCAATGAATGTAGTTGTTTTTATACCTCCACCAGTACCTCCGGTACTTGCTCCAATAAACATCAAAGTCATTAATAATAATAGGCCAGTATCTGATATAGAGTTCAAAGAGATGGGATAATTTGTAAAGCCTGCAGTTCTTGCACTTACTGTTTCAAAGACCGATGACAATAACCGTTCAAACAAATTCAAATCATTAAAAAATTGACTATTAAGCAATGATTCAGTGATAAAGAATCCTAATGATCCGAACAATATTAGAGAGAAACTTGTCCTAATAACTAGTCTGGAATGAAGGCTTAATTTTTTATAAGAAAGATTTTTTTTATTACTCCAAATATCATCAATAACCCGCCAGCCCAATCCACCCATAACAATGAGAAACACAAAAACACTATTCACCAAAAAATTTGTTCTATAGTCTTGAAGACTATTTGACATTAAAGAAAATCCTGCATTGTTATATGCAGATATACTGTGAAAAATCGAGGACCAAAGTCTTTCCCAATTATTTTGAATTTCTACAAATCCAAAAGAATATAAAACAATTGCTCCCAAGGATATGATACTAATCGCTGTAATAGCAATGCTTTGAAAAGTTCGACCAATTCCACCAACTCCAAATTCATCTAGAGTCTTTCCTTTATCTAATCTAGTTCTTAGCTTTGTACCCTTTACAACAAACCCTTGTAAAAATGTTGTAATAGCCATTAATCCTAGACCACCTGATAAAAGCATAAAAGCCAAGAAAACTTGGCCAAAGAAATTTAAATCAACACCAACATCTATTATGGTTAGGCCAGTTACAGTTATAGCTGAAGTTGATGTAAAAAATGCTTCCCACAAACCAACTTTTGAAGATGAACATAATGGAGAACTCAAAATTAAAGTTCCAAGGCAAATAATAAAAAAACCTGTAACAATAGTAAATTGAGGAACGGATAGTTTTTTGTAAGCATCTTTTAACTTATAAACCTTACTTGTGAATTTCACAATATTACCCGTAATTTAGAATTATCAATGCTGGCACTGTAAATGCCATTATAAGCGTTAAACCAGCTCCGTATTTTGCGATATCAAAAAATCTATATCTTCCAGGACCATAAACCATTAAATTTGTTTGATAACCCATTGGAGTCAAGAAAGATTGACTTGCACCGAATAAAACAAGCATTATTAAAGCGCTTGGTGCAATACCTAAAACATTTGAGAATTCAATAGCGACAGGCAAAATCAAAGCAACTGACGCAGCATTACTTATAAATTGTGTAAGAATGACTGTCAATACAAAAATTACAACTAGTGCAAAATACAGAGGTAATCCATTAAGTGCAAAGTTTAGGTTGACTGCAATTAAATCTGCTAATCCTGTTACTTGCATAGCTACACTAAAGCATGACAAAGATCCCAACAATAAAATAACGTCTAACCTAATTGATTTTTGTATCTCTGCAGGTCTTAAACATCCACAAGCAACCATTGCAATGGCTGCTAAAAGGACTGAACCTACTAATGGGATATTAGAAACAGTAGGCAAAACCACCATTCCTATAGCAATTCCAATAGATATTGGTTTTTTTATCAAGAAAGGTAAATCATCTTCGAATTGATCTAAAATAAGCAAATCATTACTAGCTTGCAAACCTCTTATTGAATCTAAGGGTGCTTGCAATAATAAAACATCTCCAGCCCTTAAAACAGCTTGGCCTAATCTTTCCTGAACAGTTTGTTGACCTCTTCTTAGTGCCAAAACTGTTGCATTATGACGCTGCCTAAATCTTAATTCTCTCAAACTTGCACCAGCAAGAGTTGAGCCGGCTGGTAAA
The DNA here is from genome assembly GCA_003281715.1 of Prochlorococcus sp. AG-347-B23. Taxonomy (GTDB): domain Bacteria; phylum Cyanobacteriota; class Cyanobacteriia; order PCC-6307; family Cyanobiaceae; genus Prochlorococcus_A. The sequence continues at coordinate 821 of QCBE01000010.1, read as the reverse complement.
AGGGCTTCAAAGGTCTTAGTGCCTTCATCATCTGAAAAAACATTAACTCCTTCTAAAGATGTTTTGTTTTCTCCCAACAGAATGGTATGTTCTTGCTGCAGTCTAAATAAGTCTGCCCTTGTGACGCGGATTATTAACCTATCATCCGGTTCAATCTTTCTATCAGCCAAAGGAGGAAGAATAACTTTTCCATTTCGTTGCAATTCGAGAACATCGACGTCAAATCGTCTTTGCAATCTACTATTTCTGACAGATTGCCCAACTAATTCTGAAGTTGAAGGAATAGTAACTTCAGTAAAATATATATTCATATCACCATTTTTTATAAACTCCTTATCTCTACCTCTATCTGGCAAAAGCATGTCAGAAACTAAAATCATATAGGTTGTACCTATAAGCCATACAGGAATACCGATTGAAGTCAAACTAAATAATTCCAAAGCTCCATAACCTAATTGTTGACTAATATCACTTACAAGAAGATTTACTGAGCTACCCAATAATGTCAGGGTTCCACCTAGTAAAGTAGCAAAAGAAAGAGGTAATAAGACTTTTGATGGTGATATATTTCTCCGCTCGCACCATCCTTCAATTAAGGGTAACAAAGATGCTACTACTGGTGTATTAGGTACAATTCCAGATATTGGAGCAATCAAAAAAGCTATTAAAGAAATTAATTTCCTTGGCGTTCTAATACTTTCAGAAGAAATCAATTCTCTTACTCTGTCTAAAGCACCGCTTTTAAATAATGCAGAAGAAACTGCAAACAAACCCATTAGCGTAATTAAGGATGGGCTACCAAATCCAGCTAAAGCTTTTTC
>QCBE01000009.1 GCA_003281715.1 Prochlorococcus sp. AG-347-B23 | reverse complement strand
TATGGAGGAAAACAGATAACTACCAAAGGATTGTTAGTTCTAAAAATTGATGATCAGAAGAATTTGCTTGTAGTAAAGGGTTCTGTTCCAGGTAAGCCCGGCTCAATTGTCAACATTAAGCCAAATAATGTTGTAGGCAAAAAAGGAGGTGAAAAATCATGACAACACTTGAAACTTTAAAGTGGGATGGTAAAAAATCAAGCAAAGTTACTCTTGATTTAGCAGTTGCTAAAGAAACTTCTTCGGCAGACTTAATCCATAGAGCAGTTCTTAGACAGCTAGCAAATAAAAGGCAAGGGACAGCTTCAACTTTGACAAGATCTGAAGTGCGCGGGGGCGGTAGAAAGCCATACAAACAAAAAGGTACAGGAAGAGCTCGTCAAGGATCAATAAGGACACCCTTAAGACCTGGTGGCGGAATTATTTTTGGACCGAAGCCACGTTCTTACAACCTTGATATGAATCGTAAGGAACGTAGATTAGCTCTTAGAACAGCTCTTATGTCCAGAGTATCTGATATGAAGGCTGTTGAAGATTTTGGATCTACTTTAAAGCAGCCTAAAACAAGTGATATCATCAATGGCCTTGCTCGATTAGGTATACAAAAAACTGAAAAAGTTTTGGTTATTCTTGATAGCCCTTCCGATATTATAAAAAAATCCATTAATAATATTGAGAAAGTAAAATTAATTGCCGCCGATCAATTAAATGTATTTGATATTCTCAATGCCAATAAATTGGTAATAGGTCAATCAGCGATAGATAAAATTCAGGAGGTTTATGCATCATGAGTAAATTATTCGATTCTCGTTTAGCCGATGTAATACGAAAGCCAGTTATTACTGAAAAAGCTACAAATGCACTAGATCTTAACCAATATACTTTCGAAGTAGATCATAGAGCAGCTAAACCACAAATAAAGGCTGCTATTGAAGCCTTGTTCAGTGTTAAAGTCATAGGAGTTAACACTATGAATCCTCCTAGGAGAACAAGAAGAGTCGGGAAATTTTCCGGTAAACGTTCTCAGGTCAAGAAGGCAATTGTACGTCTTGCTGAAGGAGACAAAATCCAACTATTTCCAGAATCTTAAGGAGTTTTTATCATGGCAATACGTAAATTTAAACCTTATACACCTGGCACTAGGCAGAGAGTAGTTACTGACTTTAGTGAAATCACAAGTGCAAAACCTGAAAGATCACTAATAGTTTCAAAACATAGAGTTAAAGGCAGGAATAATCGTGGAGTTATCACTTGTCGTCATCGTGGAGGTGGTCATAAAAGGCAATATAGATTGGTCGACTTTAGAAGAGATAAAAGAAATATCAACGCTAAAGTTGCAGCTATACACTACGATCCTCATAGAAATGCAAGGTTGGCACTTTTATTTTACGAAGATGGAGAGAAAAGATATATTATCGCTCCAGCAGGAGTAAAAGTCGGACAAAATGTCATTTCTGGAGAAAGTGTTCCAATTGAAGATGGAAATGCAATGCCGCTTTCTGTTATGCCATTAGGATCTAGTGTTCATTGTGTTGAGTTATACGCAGGTAGGGGTGCTCAAATGGTTAGATCCGCAGGAGCTAGTGCTCAAGTTATGGCAAAAGAGGGAGATTATGTTGCTTTAAAACTCCCATCTACTGAGGTAAGACTTGTAAGAAAAGAATGCTACGCAACTCTTGGTGAAGTAGGAAATTCTGAAATAAGAAATACTAGCTTAGGTAAAGCAGGAAGAAGAAGATGGCTTGGAAGAAGGCCTCAAGTAAGAGGTAGTGTAATGAACCCATGTGATCATCCACATGGAGGAGGAGAGGGAAAAGCACCAATTGGTAGAGCAGGTCCAGTTACTCCATGGGGTAAGCCAGCTCTTGGACTAAAGACACGTAAAAAGAACAAACCAAGTAATAAATTAGTTGTTCGAAGACGCCGTCGCGTTTCTAAGAGGAGTAGAGGAGGAAGAGACTCTTGATTACTTCATTTATTATTTCAATTTCTATTACATAATCATGGGACGTTCACTAAAAAAAGGACCTTTTATAGCAGATAGCCTGCTCAAGAAGGTAGAAAAACAAAATACCGATAATGACAAGTCTGTTATCAAAACTTGGTCAAGATCCTCTACGATTTTACCTTTAATGATCGGTCACACAATCGCTGTACATAATGGAAAGACTCACATTCCAGTATTTATTACTGAACAAATGATTGGTCATAAACTCGGTGAATTTGCTCCTACACGTACCTACCGAGGTCATATAAGAGATAAGAAAGGAGCAAAATCATGACAAAAACACCTGAAACAACAAAAACAGCAATTGCTCATGGGAATTATGTTCGCGGATCAGCATCTAAAGTGAGAAGAGTTTTGGATCAGATAAGGGGTAGATCTTATAGAGATGCATTGATTATGTTGGAATTTATGCCTTACAGATCTACAGACCCCATTACTAAAGTTCTTAGATCTGCTGTTGCTAATGCAGAACATAACTTTGGAATGGATCCATCTACCCTAGTTATTTCCTCTGCATGGGCTAATAGTGGTCCAGTAATGAAAAGGTATAGACCCAGAGCTCAAGGTCGAGCTTTTTCAATTAAAAAACAGACTTGCCACATCAGTATTTCTGTTGAGTCTGCTCCTACTCAAACTAATGCGGAGGTACAAAACTAATGGGACATAAAATAAATCCTTCTGGACTAAGATTAGGAATTACACAAGAGCATCGCTCTAAGTGGTTTGCTACTTCTAAAACATATCCAATTCTTCTCCAAGAAGATTTTAAAATTCGTACCTTCATACAAAAAAAATATGGAGCAGCAGGAATTAGCGATGTCTTAATAGCAAGAAAAGCTGACCAACTGGAACTTGAATTAAAAACAGCAAGACCAGGAGTTATAGTTGGAAGACAAGGAAGTGGTATTGAAGAATTAAGATCTGGCATTCAAAAAACTATAGGTGATAGAACAAGGCAAGTCAGAATAAACGTTGTTGAAGTTGAACGCGTAGACGCTGATGCTTTTTTACTAGCTGAATATATTGCTCAACAACTAGAAAAAAGAGTCGCCTTTAGAAGAACTATTAGGATGGCCTTACAAAGGGCTCAAAGGGCTGGAGTTCTAGGTCTTAAAATTCAAGTAGGGGGCAGGTTAAATGGTGCCGAAATAGCTAGAACTGAATGGACTAGAGAAGGTAGAGTACCTTTACATACTTTGAGAGCTGAAATTGACTATGCAACACGTGAAGCTAATACAACTTACGGTGTTCTAGGCATTAAAGTTTGGGTTTTCAAAGGTGAAGTTCTCCCTAAAGAAGAACAAACTATCCCTGTGGGTGCGAGCCCTAAGAGGAAAGCTAGTAGAAGACCTCAGCAATTTGAGGATCGTTCAAATGAGAATTCATAGGAGGTATAAAAATGCTTAGTCCAAAACGTACTAAATTCCGTAAACAACATAGAGGCAGAATGAGGGGTGTAGCCTCAAAAGGTAATACTATTGCATTCGGTCAATTTGCTCTCCAAGCTCAAGACTGTGGCTGGGTAACTGCACGTCAGATTGAAGCAAGCAGAAGAGCTATGACTAGATATATCAAACGTGGTGGTCAAATCTGGATAAGAATATTTCCTGATAAACCCGTAACCATGCGACCTGCCGAAACCAGAATGGGTTCTGGTAAAGGTAATCCAGAGTTTTGGGTAGCAGTAGTAAAACCTGGAAGAATACTATTTGAAATGGGTGGTGAGGATATCACTGAGGAAACTGCAAAGGAAGCTATGCGTCTGGCTCAATACAAACTTCCTGTAAAAACTAAATTTATCTCGATTGATAAAAATCTAGAAAATTCCTCCCAAGAAAATACAAAAAATATTAAAAAACCTCAAGAGGAGGTTAAACAATGAAAAACTCAGAGTCACTTAAGGAATTTAAAAAATTAAATTCTGAACAAATTACTGAAAAGATTGACCAATTACGAAAAGATCTTTTTGACTTGAGATTCAAGCAAGCTACAAGACAGCTCAATGAAACTCATAAATTCAAAATTATCAAGAAACAAGTTGCGCAATTACTTACTCTCAGTAAGAGTCAATCTGCTTCTAAAACAACTTCTGATTAATTATTAGTTATGGCACTTAAAGAAAGAATTGGTACTGTTGTCAGCGACAAAATGGATAAAACAGTTGTTGTTGCTGTTATCAACAGATATCCACATCCCACTTATAAAAAAATTGTAAGTAGAACTACACGATATAAGGCGCATGATCCAGAAAATACATGTGTTTTAGGTGATCGAGTTAAAATTAGAGAAACTAGACCGCTCAGTGCTCATAAAAGATGGGCGATAGAAGAGATTCTCAATAAAACAAGTCAGGCTAAGGAGGTTAAAAAATGATTCAACAAGAAACTTATTTAACAGTTGCCGATAATAGCGGAGCAAAAAGACTCCAATGTATTAGAGTTTTAGGTTCTAATAGAAGGTATGCACATGTCGGGGATGTAATAGTAGCAACTGTAAAAGATGCTCTTCCTAACATGGGAGTTAAGAAATCTGAAGTTGTTAAAGCTGTTATAGTCAGAACTAAAGCAACATTAAGAAGAAATACTGGTAATTCAATCAGATTTGATGACAATGCGGCAGTATTGATAAATGAAGATAAGAATCCAAAAGGTACGAGAGTCTTTGGTCCTGTAGCTAGAGAACTGCGGGATAAAAATTATACAAAGATTGTTTCTCTTGCTCCGGAGGTGATTTAAATGTTGGATTCATTAAAGCAAAAGAAAAATTTCCAGAGAATAAAAATGAGAATCAAAACTGGAGATTTGGTAAAAGTAATTAATGGCAAGGACAAAGGGAAAACTGGTGAAGTTTTAAAAACTATCCCACTTGAAAATAGAGTAGTTGTAAAGGGAATTAACCTTAGGACCAAACATGTAAAACCAACTCAGGAAGGAGAAACTGGAAGAATTCTTACAGAAGAAGCATCTTTACATGCATCAAATGTAATGTTTTTTTCAAAGGATAAAAATCTTACAAGTAAGATTGAATACTTTATTGATAAAGAGGGGGTTAAGAAAAGAAGATTGAAGAAAACTGGTGAAGTAATTGATTAATTTTTCATCAGAAACCAGATTTCAACTTTTTCTAATTTATCAATTCTGACAAAGACCAGAATTACCAAAAAATTATGACTCTAAAAAATCGCTACAAAGAATCAATAAGACCAAAACTTTTAAAGGACCTTGGTCTTAAAAATATTCATCAAGTACCTAAAGTTGTCAAAGTCAACGTTAACAGAGGTCTTGGTGAAGCAGCTTCGAATTCGAAAGCTCTTGAAGCTTCTTTAAATGAAATGTCAACAATTACAGGACAAAAGGCTTTAGTAACTAGAGCCAAAAAAGCTATCGCGGGTTTTAAAATTCGTGAAGGTATGCCTATTGGTTGTACTGTAACTTTGAGAGGCGACAGGATGTATTCTTTTTTGGAGAGATTTATAAATCTAGCTTTACCAAGAATAAGAGACTTTAGAGGAGTTAATCCCAAAAGTTTTGATGGGAGAGGTAATTACACCGTTGGCGTGAAAGAGCAGTTGATTTTTCCTGAAATCTCTTTTGATAAAATAGATTCAATAAGAGGTATGGATATAACTATTGTCACTAGTGCAAAATCAGATCAAGAAGGTAAAGCTCTTTTGCAGGAGTTAGGAATGCCTTTTAGTAAGAATTAAATTAAAACTATGTCAAATCACGATCCAATTTCAGATATGCTAACTCGAATTAGAAATGCGAGTCAAAAAAAGCATACAACCACAACAATCCCAGGTTCAAAAATGTCCTTAAGTATCGCCAAAGTACTTCAAAAAGAGGGGTTCATTTCTGATATTAATGAGGAAGGTGAAGGTTATAAATCACAAATAATACTCGGCCTCAAATATAGTGGAAAAAACAAATTTCCTACTATTCGATCTATGCAAAGAGTTAGTAAACCTGGTTTGAGAATATATAAAAATACTAGAGGTTTACCAAAAGTTCTTGGAGGTCTTGGAGTTGCCATAATATCAACTTCTAAAGGCGTTATGAGTGATCGCGATGCTAGAAAGCAAGGCATTGGCGGCGAAGTCCTCTGCTATGTTTATTAAGGAGAATTAATCATGTCAAGAATCGGAAAAACACCAGTACTTATTCCAGAGAAAGTTACAGTTGATTTTGATGGATTAACAGTTACAGTTAAGGGTCCAAAGGGTGAGTTAAAACGTCTCATGCCTGAGGGAGTTAGTTTTGATAAGAAAGATAATACTGTTGTCGTAAGTCCTACCACAACCAAAATACATTCAAGGCAGAGACATGGTTTATGTAGAGCTTTAATTGCAAATATGGTTGAAGGGGTTACTCAAGGTTTTTCAAAGAAACTAGAAATTGTAGGCGTTGGATCAAGAGCACAAGTAAAAGGTAAAAATCTTGTTGTAAGTGCAGGATATAGTCATCCTGTAGAAATGATCCCCCCTGATGGTATAACATACAAAGTTGAGAGTAATACAAACGTTACTGTATCTGGAATTGATAAGGAAATTGTTGGTAATGAAGCAGCAAAAATCAGATCAATTAGACCTCCAGAACCATATAAAGGTAAAGGAATTAAATATCATGATGAGAGAATTCTCAGAAAAGCTGGTAAATCTGGCAAAAAATAATTCCAATTAAAAAAATGACCAAACTTTCCAGGAAATTACAAACCCAAAAAAGACATAGAAGATTAAGGAGATTCTTAATTGGAGATGCAACTCGTCCAAGATTGTCTATTTTTCGCTCTAATAACCATATTTATGCCCAGGTTATAGACGATAGTGCTCAAACAACTATTTGCTCAGCTTCAACTGTTGATAAAGAACTAAGAGAAAAATCTGAGAAATTACCTTCTGATTGTAATTCTTCTTCCATTGTTGGAAAATTATTAGCAAAGAGAGCTATAAAAAAAGGTATTAAGCAAGTAATTTTTGACCGTGGAGGTAATTTATATCACGGCAGAGTAAAGGCACTTGCAGATGCTGCTCGTGAAGCTGGCCTAGAATTCTAACTTTTAATTTTTTATTATGACTGACACTCCAACAAAACAAGAAATTCAATCCAAGAGCGATAATGTTCCTCAAGCTATGCCTGTAGAACAAAAAAAGAATAATCGTAATGATCGAAAAAGAAATAGAAGAGGTGATTCAAAAAATTTAGACAGAGATTCTGATTGGCAAGAAAGAGTTGTCCAAATCCGACGCGTTTCTAAGACTGTTAAAGGTGGAAAAAAAATGAGTTTTAGGGCAATTGTTGTTGTAGGTAATGAGAAAGGTCAAGTTGGAGTAGGAGTTGGTAAAGCAGGGGATGTCATTGGTGCGGTGAGAAAGGGAGTTTCAGATGGTAAAAAGAATCTTGTCAGAGTTCCCTTAACCCCAAGTAATTCAATACCGACTTTATCTTTAGGTCGAGATGGTGCTGCTAATGTACTAATTAGACCAGCTGCCCCTGGTACAGGTGTTATTGCTGGTGGTTCAATAAGAACAGTTTTAGAATTAGCAGGCATAAAAAATGTCTTAGCAAAAAGATTGGGTAGTAAAACACCTTTGAATAATGCAAGAGCTGCTATGGTAGCTCTTTCTCAATTAAGAACACACAAATCTGCCTCAAGAGAAAGAGGCATCTCACTTGAACAGCTTTATTCTTGAAAATTATGACTTCAACATTAAATTCACTTAAATCAAACTCTGGCTCGCGAAAGAAGAAATTAAGAAAGGGTAGAGGTATTGCAGCCGGTCAGGGTGCATCATGTGGTTTTGGAATGAGAGGGCAAAAGTCCCGTTCTGGAAGACCTACACGTCCAGGTTTCGAAGGAGGTCAAATGCCCCTTTATAGAAGAGTTCCAAAATTAAAGCATTTTGAAATAATTAATCAAAAGAACTTTTCTATAATCAATTTAGAAAAACTAAATGATTTCAAAGATAACGATACTGTGAACCTAGACTCGCTAGTTAAGAAAGGGTTGATCTTCAAGCCCAAATTTCCTTTAAAAATCCTTGGCAACGGAAAACTTAATGTAAAGTTAAAAGTCCAAGCTCATGCATTTACAAAAATTGCAAAACAAAAAATTGAGGACGCAGGTGGATCCTGCGAGCTTATAAATAATAAATAAATTTACTTAAAATTTAGGTAAGCTTAAAAATGTTTGTCAACAAAAGTAGAAATCCTAGCGCTTCTGAAATACTTTCCCAATTATTTTTAAATAAAGAGCTAAGGAGTAGAGTTTTAACAACCTTAGGTCTTCTTCTTTTAGTAAGACTTGGTATTTATATCCCTATGCCTGGTATTGATAGGGTTGCTTTTAAAAGTTTTATAGATCAAGGGGGTCAACTTATAGGTTTTTTAGACATTTTTACTGGAGGAGGAATTTCAACTTTAGGGATATTTGCATTAGGCATACTTCCTTTTATTAACGCATCAATTATTATTCAGCTTCTCACAGCTTCATTGCCGGTGCTTGAAGATTTACAAAAAAATGAAGGAGAAGCGGGAAGAAGAAAAATTGCTCAAATAACTAGATATGTTTCATTAGGCTGGGGGTTTTTGCAAAGCATAATTTTTTCCTTAATTCTCAGACAATATGCTATTCAGGGGATAAGTGAAACTACATTTGTCTTACAAACCTCTATTGCCTTAGTAACTGGCTCAATGTTAGTTATGTGGTTTAGTGAAATTATTACAGAGAAAGGGATAGGTCAAGGAGCTTCACTGGTAATTTTTTTGAATATTGTATCGACTTTACCTAAGGCTCTAAGTTCAACCATTGAAAAAGCTCAAACTGGCGATAGAGGGGATGTTTTGGGTATAGCAGTTTTACTTGGAGTATTTTTACTTACAATTGTTGGGATCATTTTTGTCCAAGAGGGAGCAAGACGTATTCCTATTGTTAGTGCAAAAAGGCAGATAGGAAGTTCAACACTACTTCCTACCAGGCAAAGTTATTTACCTTTGAAATTAAATGCAGGTGGAGTCATGCCTATAATATTTGCATCTGCTTTAATCTTTTTACCTATAACTATTGCAAATGTTACGGGTAATCCAGTCTTAATAAAGTTAGCCAGTAGTTTAAATCCTGGCTCTTCTAATCCATGGCCATATGCTATTACTTTCTTCTCCTTAATTTTGGGGTTCTCCTATTTTTATGCATCTCTTACTATTAATCCAGTTGATGTAGCTTCAAATTTAAAGAAAGGAGGAGTAGCAATACCAGGAGTCAGACCAGGAACCAATACAGCAAACTACCTATCAGGTATACAAAATAGGTTAACTTTATTGGGAGGATTATTTTTGGGTTCAGTAGCTATAATCCCAGCTGCAGTTGAAAGAGCCACAAATGTTCAGACCTTTCAAGGTTTAGGAGCGACGTCATTACTTATTCTAGTGGGTGTTGCTATAGATACTGCTAAGCAAATTCAAACTTATGTTATTTCACAAAGGTATGAGGGACTAATTAATAATTAATGAAGAAACATTTACTATTTTTAGGAGCTCCTGGAGCAGGGAAAGGGACTCAAGCGGAATTGCTCAGTCAAACTAATTCTTACTTACACCTTTCTACTGGTGAATTATTAAGAAAAGAAATCGAAATGAATACTACTCTTGGTATCCAGGTAAAAGATATTATGAATCGAGGGGAACTTGTTAGTGATGAGCTCGTATTAAAGATAGTAAGACATAACTTAGTCAAGGATAATAAAGGTTGGATTCTAGATGGTTACCCAAGAAATTTATCTCAAGCAAATTCATTGAATGAAGTCTTAACTGAAATAGATCAACCTTTGGAAGTGGTTTTTTATTTAGATATTCCAGAAGAAGTGCTAATTAAGCGATTGCTTTTAAGAGGGAGAAAAGATGATACAGAAGAGACAATTAGAACAAGAGTTGCCATTTATAAAAAAACTACAGAACCATTGATTCAATATTTTAAAGATCTTTCATTGTTAGAGTATATTGACGCTGATAGAGATTTAAAAACCATTTCCTCCGATATCAAACAAAAAATGGCTTGATGATGATGTAGAATATAGTATTAACGTTTTATTTGTTAATCCCTTATGAAGGTCAGATCTTCAGTCAAAAAAATTAGTCCTGACGATCAGATCGTGAGGAGAAGAGGTAAAATCTATGTTATTAACAAGAAAAGACCTCGCAATAAACAGCGTCAGGGTTAAATTACAACCCTTAAATTCAAACTTTTACTTATTCAAAACACGTGGCCAGGATTGCAGGAATTGACATACCTCGCGAAAAGCGAGTTGAAATTGCACTAACATACGTTTATGGAATTGGTTTAACTAGATCAAAGCTAATTCTTGCTAATACGGGTGTAAACCCAGATACTCGTGTTAAAGACCTTTCAGATTCTGATGTGCAAAAACTTAGAGGTGCCTCAGAAGAATTCACTTTAGAAGGGGATTTGAGAAGAAAAGAGGGAATGGCTTTAAAACGTCTACAAGATATAGGGTGTGTGAGAGGGAGAAGGCATAGAATGAGCCTTCCAGTAAGAGGCCAAAGGACTAGAACTAATGCAAGAACAAGAAGGGGCTCTAGGAAAACAGTTGCTGGAAGAAAAAAATAGTTAACTAAATCTATTCACAAATGCAGTATTAATTTAACATCATGGCAGCTACAGCAAAAAAAACAGGTTCAAAGAAATCAAAACGCAATGTACCTAATGGTGTGGTACATATTCAAAGCACATTTAATAATACTATCGTCTCAATTACTGACACCTCTGGCCATGTAATTTCTTGGTCTTCTGCAGGCGCAAGTGGATTTAAAGGCGCTCGGAAAGGTACACCATTTGCTGCTCAAACAGCAGCTGAAGCTGCAGCTAGAAGAGCACTCGATCAAGGTATGAGACAAATAGAAGTATTAGTTAGAGGACCTGGCTCAGGTAGGGAAACGGCCATAAGGGCTTTACAAGTGGCCGGTTTAGAAATAACTCTAATAAGAGATGTTACTCCATTACCTCATAATGGATGTAGAAGACCTAAACGCAGACGAGTTTAAGTCCTCTTATCATTCTCCAACCCCCCCAAAAAAAACTTTCAACCTTATTTTTTCCGTGTTGCAATACCAGATTGACAGAATCGACCATCAAATATCAGATGATCGCTCCCAAACAGGAACTTTTTTAATTGGCCCATTAGAAAGGGGACAAGCTACAACCTTAGGTAATTCTCTAAGAAGAGTACTAATGGGAGGGCTTGAAGGAAGTGCAGTAACCGCTGTGCGAATAGCAGGAATTAATCACGAATATGCAACTATTCCAGGTGTTAGGGAAGACGTTTTAGATATTCTTCTCAATTGTAAGCAACTATCAATTAATAGTTCTAATCCCGAGCTTGAAATTGGTAGGTTAGTAGCAAGTGGTCCAATGGATGTGAAGGCGAATGATATTCAATTCTCATCTCAAGTTGAAATTGTTGATGGTGAAAAACCAATCGCAACTATTCAGGAGGGTCATAAATTAGAGTTGGAAATACATGTTGAAAGAGGCGTTGGATATAGACCCGTTGATCGCAGGAACGAAGAGACAGCTGCTATTGATTTACTTCAAATAGATGCTGTATTTATGCCAGTTAAGAGAGTTAACTTTACTATCGATGAAACTGCAGTTTCAGAGGGCGCTGCAGGTAGAGAAAGATTAAAAATGGAAGTAGTAACCGATGGCTCAACAAGTCCTGATGATGCTATTGCTGAAGCTGCAAATCAGTTAATAGAGCTCTTTCAACCACTTGCTACTGTTACAATGGTGGAAGAGATACCCGAGGAACCTGAACCATCTCCTGAAGCTCAAATTCCTTTAGAGGAACTAAACTTATCCGTTAGAGCATATAATTGTTTAAAAAGAGCTCAAGTTAACTCAGTTTCGGATTTAATGGGCTTCAGTTATGAAGATCTTCTTGAAATTAAAAACTTTGGCTCTAAATCTGCAGATGAGGTTATTGAGGCTCTTGAGCGTATAGGCATTTCTATTCCACAAAGCAGAACATCTGTTTAACAATTTTAAAGATTATGAGACACCAACTTAGAATTCCATTATTAAGTAAACCTGCTGACCAGAGGAAAGCACTTCTAAGAGGTTTAACTACTCAATTAATTAGGGAAGGTAGAGTAACTACAACAAAAGCTCGTGCTAAAGCTTTAAGAAATGAAGCTGAAAGAATGATTTCACTCGCCAAAGATGGAAGTTTGGCCTCTAGGAGAAGGGCTATTGGATATATTTATGATAAAAAATTAGTTCATTCATTATTTGAAAAAGCAAAGGAAAGATATGGAGACAGAGATGGTGGTTATACACGTATAGTAAGAACTGTTTCTAGAAAAGGTGATAACGCTCAGATGGCAATAATCGAGCTTGTTTAAGTTAGTTAATTAAAGGGACTTTTACTAAAAAATAACTTTTGAAAAGGGTAGCTTTACTAGTCCAATATGACGGAACTCATTATTCAGGTTGGCAAAAACAAAAAAATGCAACTACTGTTCAAGAAATTTTAGACAAAGCTCTCTTAAAGATTACGAATCATACAGTAAATACTTTTGCAGCAGGTAGGACTGATGCTGGGGTTCATGCATCAGGACAAGTAGTACACTTTGATGTTGATTGTGTTGTTCCAGGAAATAGTTATTCTGATGTCTTAAATAGTCTTTTACCCTCATCAATTAGGATCTTGGAATCAGTTGAGGTAAAAGATAGTTGGCATGCATGCTATTCAGCAATGTATAGACATTATCGATATGTCATTAATAACAGTAAATTCCCAAACTTGTTCATCAATAATTGGTCATGGCATAGATATCAAAAAGTACTAGATGAAGTTTTAATGTTAAATGCATCCAAGAAAATGATAGGAGAACATGATTTTTTTGCTTTTCAGAAAAGTGGTAGTAATAGAACAAACTCAATTACAAAAATAAAAGATATAGATATTAAAAGAGTAGAAGATTTGATTTTTGTTGATATTAAAGCTACTGGTTTTCTCTATGGAATGGTCCGCTTAATTATTGGTCAACTAGTTTTAGTTGGAGAAAACAAAATATCGCCAGAAATTTTTACAGATAGATGGGTAAACAAAAAGAAAAATGATGTTAAAGAATCTGCTCCAGCTAAGGGGTTATGTTTTGTAAACGCTGTTTATGAAGAAAATATTTTTAAAAAGATTAATAACAATGATTTTTTCCCTCTATTTTTAATTAAGGGTTTTTCTTAAGTAAGGTTTAATTAAGAGAATTTTTTGTGTAATTCATTCAAAACTGTTGTTTAATATTCCTTCAATAAGGTAGAATTTAAGACTAATTTAAATTTATTTGCAGAAATTTGGTAAATGAATAAAACAATTACTCCCTCTTTAGAAACAATTGAAAGAAATTGGTTTTTAGTTGACGCAAAAGATAAGACGCTTGGTAGACTTGCTACAGAAATAGCAACTGTATTGAGAGGTAAGAATAAACCAACATTTACACCTCATCTAGATACTGGAGATTTTGTCATTGTAGTAAATGCCGAGAAAGTCGAGGTAACAGGTAAAAAAGCATCACAAAAATTGTACAGAAGACATTCTGGAAGACCTGGAGGTATGAAAATTGAAAAGTTTGAGTCTTTACAAGAAAGAATTCCTGAAAGAATAATCGAGCAAGCTGTTAAGGGCATGTTGCCTCATAATTCTTTAGGAAGACAGCAGTTTAAAAAACTAAAAGTTTATAAAGGTGCTGATCATCCTCATGCTGCTCAGAATCCTGTATTATTAAATAGTTAATTTATCAAAATGAATAGTCAAATTAAAAACAAAGCTGTGTATTGGGGAACTGGAAGAAGAAAAACTTCAGTAGCTAGAGTTCGCTTGATTCCAGGAAATGGACTAATAAACATTAATGGTCGTGCTGGAGATGATTACTTAAACTTTAATCCCCTGCACTTAAATTCAATAAAAGCACCTTTGCAAACATTAGGCCTTGAAAATTCTTATGATATTTTGGTAAATGTTTTTGGTGGTGGATTGACTGGCCAAGCAGATGCTATAAAGCAAGGTGCAGCACGAGCACTATGCGAATTATCTCCTGACAATAGGAAACCGCTAAAAACGGAAGGCCATCTCAGTAGAGATCCTAGAGCTAAGGAAAGAAGAAAATATGGTCTTAAAAAAGCAAGAAAAGCTCCTCAATTCTCTAAACGTTAAAGGAATTTAAATTATGCCAAAATCAGAAATTCATCCAAAATGGTATCCAGATGCAAAAGTCATTTGTAATGGAGAAGTTGTAATGACTACTGGCTCCACGCAGCCTGAATTACATGTTGATGTTTGGAGTGGAAATCATCCCTTCTTCACCGGAACTCAAAAGATTCTTGATACAGAAGGAAGGGTTGATAGGTTTATGAAAAAATATGGAATGGGTTCAGCTAATTCAGCCACATCAACAGATAAAAAAGAAGAAAAAGATTCTAAAAAATAGAATTTTTAAAATTAAGCACAATTTCAATTGGAATACTCAACATTAATTGCAAGGTTGAAAACTGCTTCAGAAAGTTTTGAAAATTTGGAAGTGCAACTTGCAGATCCTGATATAGCTAATGATCCAAAAAAATTAGAATCCATAGCAAGAGAAAGGTCAAAATTGGAACCTTTGGTCATTGATTTTAATAAGTTGCTTGATACTGATAAAGAAATCGAAGATTCAAAAAATCTACTAAAAGAGAATAGAAATGATAAAGAAATGGAATCTTTGATAAATGAGGAGTTAATAACTCTAGAGGAATCTAAGAGTGAACTGATTCAAAAAACCACAATCGCCTTATTGCCAAAAGACCCAAGAGATGAAAGAAGTGTAATGTTAGAAATCAGAGCCGGTGCAGGAGGCAACGAGGCTTGTATCTGGGCCGGTGATTTAGCAAGAATGTATGAAAGATATGGACAAAAAATTGGATGGTCTGTAAAACCAGTTAGTGCTTCCGAGTCAGATATGGGTGGATTTAAAGAGTTAGTTATCTCCGTTAAGGGAGATTCTGTTTATAGTCAACTTAAATTTGAGGCTGGTGTACATAGAGTCCAAAGAGTTCCAGCTACTGAATCTCAAGGTAGAGTTCACACCTCTACTGCTACAGTTGCTGTTATGCCTGAGGCTGATCCTGTTGAAGTTAAAATTGATCAAACAGATCTAGAGGTTGGAACAGCAAGATCAGGAGGTGCAGGGGGACAAAATGTTAATAAGGTAGAGACTGCTATTGATCTTCTCCACAAGCCTACAGGAATAAGAGTTTTTTGTACTCAAGAGAGATCACAATTGCAAAATCGCGAACGAGCAATGGAAATTTTAAGAGCTAAATTGTATGAAATTCAATTAAAAGAAGCCAATGCAAAAGAGAGATCACAAAGGCTTTCCCAGGTTGGAACAGGCGATAGAAGTGAAAAAATCAGAACTTATAATTTTAAAGATAACAGGACAACTGATCATAGATTAGGTTCCAATTTTTCTCTTGAGCCAATTCTTGCGGGTCAATTAGAAGAAGTGATTAATGCATGCATAGCGCAAGAACAAAAAAGAATGATGGAAGATTTTAATAAAGAAGTAAATTAAGATTTTTTATTATATTGCAACCCCTATTACGTATTTGCTCCATTCTTTATGCTTGCCAGAGTCAATTTGTCTTGTAGCTTCAAAATTTAGATTACTTAATGGACGATAAGGTCGACGTTTTAAGGGCATATTCGCCTCTTCGGGGGTTCGATTTCCTTTTTGTACATTACATCTGAGACATGCAGTAGTAACATTTTCCCAGTTATCTGTTCCACCTCTGCTTCTCGGTAAAACGTGATCTATTGATAGGTCACTACCCCTATAGTTACAGTATTGGCAAGAATTATTATCTCTCAGAAGAATATTTTTTCTTGTTAAAGAAACCTCTCTAAAAGGAACTTTGACGTAGTAACGAAGTCTTATAACTGTCGGCAACTTTTTTCCGCTATGAATCGAATATGTTTTGTCTTCCTCTAAGCTTTCTGCTTTACCTTTAATCATCAAAATTACAGCTCTTCGCCAGGAAGTGATGTTTAAAGGTTCATAAGATGCATTTAAAACTAGAGTCTGGCCCATGCCAAAATAGAATTTACATGTCATGCTAACTGTATATTTCAATAAGCGCATTTAATTTGTGCAAAGTTAATGCAAAATAGGCAAACAAATCAGGTATTTAATTTTGACAAATTTCGAAATTTTGAAAAAGATATAGATCTAAAACAAAGAGCATGGATTGAAGTTAAAGGTAAGGCAATAGAAACAAACGTTAGACAGTTAAGATCAAAATTAAGTAAAAATTGTCAATTTATGGCAGTCGTTAAAGCTGATGGATATGGACATGATGCGAAATTAGTATCAGAGTATGCTATCAAAGGTGGAGCATCTCAATTAGGTGTTGCCACATTAAATGAAGGCATTAAGCTTCGTTCTTCTGGAGTTAAAAAACCAATACTTATCCTCGGAAATCTTTATACGAAAAGAGATCTTCTTATATGTTTTAAAAATGATCTTATGCCAACTATCAGTAGTATAAGAGAATGTTTAATTTGCAATAACATTGGTAAGCAATTTGGATTGAAATTTCTTTTACATCTTAAAGTTGATACGGGAATGTCAAGATTAGGATTTGAATACAGTAAATTTGTTCAGCAATTTGAAAAAATTAAATCATTTGAGAACATTTTAATAGAAGGAATATATAGTCATTTATCTTCTGCAGATGAAGCTAACGCAGTAGATCCTAAAAGTATTACACAACTACAAAGACTGAAGTTTAATGAAATATTAAAGCAAATTAATTTTGATCGAAATAATGAAATTAAGATTCATTTGGCTAATTCTGCAGGAATGCTCATTAACAAAGATTTTCATTTTCACATGGTACGTGTCGGGCTTTCTATGTATGGATACAGTCCTCTAGACAAAATAGATAAAAATTTATCACTTAAACCAGCTTTATTTTTGAAAGCTAAAGTAGCTTTTATTAGAACTATTGATCCAGGAGTTGGTGTAAGTTATGGAGGTAAATTTGTAAGTTATAGAAAAACTAATTTAGCTGTATTAAGTATTGGATACGCAGATGGAGTACCAAGAAATCTTTCAGGAAAGATAAACGTTATTCATAATGATAAACTTTATCCCCAAGTTGGATCCATAACTATGGATCAAATGATGGTGGACATAACAGGTTCAAGTGAAATTAAAGTTGGGAGTACCATGGTATTACTAGGATCTGATGGAGATAAAACAATTTCTCCACTTGAATGGGCAAGAAAATCTAATACTATACCGTGGGAAATTCTTTGTTCTTTTAAAAATAGATTACCGAGAGTTCAAGTTGATTAGACATTTCGATTAAATAAAAAATTTTGAATGTTTGCAAAAAAATTGATAATGTATAAGAACTGGAGAGGTGGCTGAGTGGTTGAAAGCGGCTCCCTGCTAAGGAGTTACAGGAGGTAACTTTTGTCGAGGGTTCGAATCCCTCCCTCTCCGTGATTTATTTAGAAAATTTTTAATTAATATTTGTTTTAAATCAAGTCAAGATTAATATCTTTAAGGTCATAAATAGAATTCAAAATTAAATCAGCGCCTGCATTTCTAAGATTTGTTTCGTAAGAATTACGTTCTTTTAATCGAGAATTTAAATGTAAATGAGGTGGAGCTATTCCGATACTTATGAATTTCTGAGATGGTATTTCCTTTCTAGCGTTTATAACTGTATTTATATCTGCAATAGTATCTCCTACATATGCAATGGGAATATTTGATTCGCCAAGTTTATCTCCAATAAGCTTTTTTGATAAGTTAATCAAACCTTTAGGATCAGGCTTGTCAGGGGCATCTCCCATAGAAATTAATGGTGGTGATTTTAGTCCAAGTCTTTTTTCTAAAACAAATTTTGCAGAAGCAGACTCTGCACCACTAACAAAACCCCAGATTATTCCATTAACTTGAATTAAATCAAAAAACTTTTTATCAACTAATAACTCCTCGTTTGTTATGTAACCAGACCAATATTTACTATCTTTATTTGGATCTCCACCAAAGTAAAACTCTTCAAAACATTTTACTATTTCCTCTCTTGTAGGAATTTTAAGGTTTAAGTTCTCTTTTTTTATAAATCTTTTTATAAGTTCTAAACTTAAATCCCAGTCATTATTCCAAATCCCTTCATTTTTTGCATTATCAATATCTACATAACTTGGCTCCCATCCGGAAAATTTGTAAACCGTTTTTTTTAATGAAAGTCTATAACTATTTTCTACACTGCGGATTACTCCATCAATGTCAAACAAAATTAAACCAATATTTTTCAATTAATTTTCTTAAATCATCATTATAAAAGATTAGTATTCTTAGTAAAGAAAAAGCAAAAAAAACATTCTATTTATAAAATTATGGATTATCTAAAATTAATTTTGTAAATATCCTCTGGGAGTGAGAAATATTTCGTCAACTAAGGTTGTTTGAGAATTGCCAATAATAATAATTGATAACATATCAATCTCTTTAAAAGGAATGGTGTTTAAGGTAAAAAATTTTTTGGTTTGATTTTCTCTCCCTACTTGTCTAGCTATTAAAACTGGAGTATCACCATGCCTAGATTGTAAACATATATCTATTACACTTTTTAGCTGCCAATTTCTTTCAATGGATTGAGGATTAAATAAAGCTATTACAAAGTCGCCCAGAAGAGCTCCTTCAATTCTTTTTTCTATTAAGGACCATGGAGTTAATTTATCGCTTAAGCTTACTGAACAAAAGTCATTCATTAGTGGTGCGCCACTAATTGCAGCCGCTAATTGAACACTACTTATACCTGGATGTACTTCAAAGTAAGGTCTATATTCTTTTTTGATTTTTTGGAGTAATTCTAAAAGTAGACCTGCCATGCCATAAAATCCAGATTCACCTGAGGAAATTAAAGCAACTTTTATTCCTTCCTCAGCTAGTTTAATTGCTTTACTGCATCTCTCTTTTTCTTCAGTAAGATTGCTTTCAATTAAAACTTGGTCACTCCTTTTTAAGGACTTAATTAAATCTAAATACATTTTGTATCCGATCCAAACACTACATCTTGAAAGTGCTTTTCTTGAATTATTGGTTAGGAAGGAGATATCACCAGGCCCACTTCCAATAATATGGATTTCACCTTGGGTTGGATTATATTGATTTTTTGATTCTGATACAGCGATAGTTACTGCCCCAGATTGATTTTTAAAAATACTTTTTTCTTCTAACAATTTTGATCCTTCTCCCGCTGCAAGTAAGCAAGAGGCTTCTGCTACGGAAGGGGTGCCAATTTCCTTTTGCACAACATTTGATGGATTTGGAACAATTATTTTTGAAAGATCTTCTTTACTAAAAAACTTTATAGGCAAGTTTTTTTCTTTTGCAAGTTCTAAAATTCCTTTCTCATCTTTTTTAATATCAACCGTTGCAAGTCCTGCAATTGAATACTTGGATAAATTTCTCGACTTCAATAAATTATTTAAAGAATTTGCTATTAATTCTTTGCTTGTATTTCTTTCACATCCAATGCCAATCCACAATACGGGCGGGTGCCAAGTTGTTTTATGATCTTCGAATATACTCACATGAAATGTTGAATCTGGTTTTTCAATTTCTTTTTCATTAATTTGATTAATAATCTCCCCTGATTCTGAATTTTTCCATAAACTATTACCAGATAATTGTTTGCAAAACATTTCTTCGTTATTAGCTTGTTTAATTACTAGTTTTGACCAATCCTTTATGTTGCCAGATCTTTCCCAACCCCATTGATTCCCAAATGCATCAAGATTTAAGAAGCTTTGATCATTGGAATTATTAGTTTCTATTATTTCGCCATCAAGTAAATTAGCAATTTGATATGCAATATTTTGCGTATTTGACTGATGTAAGCCAATTAAAGGAACTATCTTGGCACATTTGTTATCTATAACGATTACTCCTGGATCTTGATCTTTAGAGGTTAAAAAAGAATTTATTATGCGTATTGATGCAGCAATTGAGCCTATAAAAATAATTAAATCTATCTCCGGCCATTTTTTAAGTAAGATTTCTCTAGGTTTTTGTACTTGAATAAGTTCATTTTTATCTCCATCATCTTTTGAAGAACCTGCAATATATATATCTTTGACAAATTCGGTTTTTTTAAGCCTTTTTAAAATTTCTTTTGAATTATTAGATAGACCTATAGCAATTCCTTTCAAATCAGAAACTATTGATAGTTACGTTGAAATTATATACTGTCGCTGGATTTAAAAAATTTTCTTTGAAATATAAAAAAAAATTTAAGAAATTTTCATAAATTTTAAGTAAAATTACCCATAATTTAGTCCTAGACTAGAATTTAACAAAATATTCATATAGTAACAATCATTAGAACATTTGTTACGTTAATGCATAACGAAAGAATCTTTGCCTTATTATTTTTGAAACGAATATCTAAAGTTCCGAGGGATTCGTTTTCTTGAACATTATGATTAAAAATAGGTTCAAGATCAGATCAATCGGCTTTAATGTCAATTATTTTCGAGGTGCTAGATGACCATCAGCCCACCAGAAAGTGGAGAAAAAAACAAAAAAGTTTTGGAGGATCCTGTTAAGGCCGACCCAAGACCTATTGATTTTGCCAAATTAGATAAGCCAGGTTTCTGGTCAAGTAAGTTATCTAAAGGTCCAAAAACTACGACTTGGATCTGGAATTTGCATGCTGACGCACATGATTTCGATGTGCATACAGGCGATGCTGAAGAAGCAACAAGAAAAATCTTTTCAGCTCATTTTGGACATCTTGCAGTCATCTTTATATGGATGAGTGCTGCATTTTTCCATGGAGCAAGATTTTCTAATTACTCAGGTTGGTTAGCTGATCCAACTCATGTCAAACCAGGAGCTCAGCAAGTTTGGGCAATAGTTGGTCAAGAAATGTTGAATGCTGATCTTGGTGCTAACTACAATGGAATTCAAATCAGTTCAGGAATATTCCACATGTGGCGGGCATGGGGAATAACTAATGAGAGTGAATTAATGGCTTTGGCAATAGGTGCTGTAGTAATGGCTGCACTTATGCTTCATGCTGGAATTTTTCATTATCATAAAGCAGCTCCAAAAATGGAGTGGTTCCAAGATATTGAGTCTATGCTTAACCACCATATAGCTGGTTTAGTAGGACTAGGATCTTTAGCATGGGCTGGCCATTGTATTCATATCGGAGCTCCTACTGCAGCTCTCTTAGATGCAATTGATGCAGGCTCTCCTTTAGTTATTAATGGAAAAGAAATAGCAACTATTGCAGATATGCCTATGCCGCATCAACTCTGCGATCCACAAATTATTGGTCAGATATTTCCAGGATTAGCAAGTGGTACAGGCAATTTCTTTAGTTTAAATTGGTTAGCTTTCTCAGACTTCCTTACTTTCAAAGGCGGACTTAACCCTGTGACAGGAAGCTTGTGGATGACTGATGTTTCACATCATCATTTAGCTTTTGGTGTAATAGCAATAATCGGTGGACATATGTACAGAACCAATTACGGTATTGGTCATAGTATGAAAGAAATATTAGATTCACAACAAGGAGATCCAATATTATTCCCTGCGCCTAAAGGTCATCAAGGTCTTTTTGAGTTCATGGCAGAAAGTAGACATGCGCAGCTTTCAGTAAACCTAGCGATGCTTGGATCAATAAGCATACTTGTATCTCATCACATGTACGCGATGCCTCCATATCCTTATATAGCTACTGACTACATGACAGTTCTTGGATTATTTACCCATCACATGTGGATAGGTGGATTATTCATAGTAGGAGCAGGTGCCCATGCTGGAATTGCAATGGTTAGAGATTACGATCCAGCAAAACATATTGATAATGTATTAGACAGAATTCTTAAGGCAAGAGATGCTTTAATAAGTCACTTGAACTGGGTATGTATGTGGTTAGGATTCCATAGTTTTGGACTCTATATTCACAACGATACAATGAGAGCTTTGGGTAGACCTCAAGATATGTTTAGTGATTCTGCAATCCAACTTCAGCCAATCTTTGCTCAATGGGTACAGAGTATTCAATCATCTGCTGTTGGAACTTCTCTTCTAGCAGGTACAGCAGAAGCTTTACCTCACAAAGCTTTAAGCGAAGTTTTTAATGGAAGTTTAGTAGAAGTTGGTGGAAAGGTAGCTATAGCCCCAATTCCATTAGGTACAGCTGATTTAATGATTCATCATATTCATGCTTTCCAAATTCATGTGACTGTTTTGATACTTCTCAAAGGAGTACTTTATGCAAGAAGTTCAAGGTTAATCCCTGATAAAGCTTCTCTAGGATTTAGATTCCCTTGCGACGGTCCTGGAAGAGGTGGTACATGTCAAGTTTCTTCATGGGATCACGTTTTCTTGGCTCTCTTCTGGATGTATAACTGTTTATCAATAGTTATTTTCCACTTCTCTTGGAAAATGCAGAGTGATGTTTGGGGACTCACTGGTGGTAATTTTGCACAAAGTTCAATTACTATCAATGGTTGGTTGAGAGATTTCCTCTGGGCTCAAGCTTCTCAAGTATTAACAAGTTATGGCCAATCAATAAGCATGTACGGTTTGATGTTCTTAGGAGCTCACTTTATATGGGCGTTCAGTTTAATGTTCCTCTTCAGCGGAAGAGGGTATTGGCAAGAATTGTTCGAATCAATTGTTTGGGCACACAATAAACTAAAGGTTGCACCAACCATTCAACCTCGAGCTCTATCTATTACTCAGGGACGTGCAGTAGGTGTTACACACTTCCTTGTAGGTGGTATTGCTACTACATGGGCCTTCTTCCATGCTCGCCTTTTCGGGCTGGGCTAATAACCTGAACTTCACCTTTTTAATTCAATGGCAACAAAATTTCCATCATTTAACCAGGGTCTAGCTCAGGACCCCACAACCCGTCGAATATGGTACGGAATAGCTACCGCTCATGACTTTGAAAGTCATGATGGTATGACCGAAGAAAAGCTTTATCAGAAGCTTTTCTCTACACATTTTGGTCATCTAGCAATAATCGCCCTCTGGGTAGCTGGTAACTTATTTCATATTGCTTGGCAAGGTAACTTCGAGCAGTTTGTACTTGATCCAACTCACGTTCGTCCTATTGCTCATGCTATATGGGATCCACATTTTGGATCTGGTATAACAGAAGCAATGACACAAGCTGGAGCTAGTGGTCCAGTAAATATAGCTTACTCAGGTCTTTACCATTGGTGGTACACAATTGGAATGAGAACTAACGAACAACTCTTCCAAGCTTCAATATTCATGAGTATTTTGGCTTGTTGGACTCTATTTGCAGGTTGGTTACACTTACAGCCAAAGTTCAGACCTTCTCTAGCTTGGTTTAAAAATGCAGAGTCAAGATTAAACCATCATTTAGCTGTTTTATTTGGTTTTAGTAGTATTGCTTGGACAGGTCATTTGGTTCATGTTGCTATACCTGAATCAAGAGGACAGCATGTGGGTTGGGATAACTGGTTAACAGTCCTTCCACACCCTGCAGGATTAGCCCCTTTCTTTACTTTAAACTGGGGAGCATATGCTCAAAATCCTGATTCACTAGATCAAGTATTTGGAACAGCCGAGGGAGCTGGTACAGCAATCTTTACTTTTTTAGGTGGACTTCATCCTCAAAGTGAAGCATTATGGCTTACTGATATTGCGCATCATCATATAGCGATTGGAACAGTTTTTGTAATCGCTGGTCATATGTATAGAAATACCTTTGGTATTGGTCATAGCCTCAAAGAAATTACAGAAGCTCATAATACAAGACACCCCAATGATCCTCATAAAGGTAGTTTCGGTATTAACCACGATGGAATATATGAAACTGTAAATAATTCATTACATTTCCAACTAGGACTAGCATTAGCATCACTTGGTGTAGCGACTTCTCTTGTAGCTCAACATATGGGTGCACTTCCCTCTTATGCCTTCATTGCAAGGGACTACACTACACAATCTGCTTTATACAGTCATCATCAGTACATAGCAATGTTCTTGATGGTTGGTGCTTTCGCACACGGTGCTATTTTCTTCGTTAGAGATTACGATCCAGAATTAAACAAAGATAATGTATTAGCGAGAGTACTTGGAACGAAGGAAGCTTTGATAAGTCACCTTAGTTGGGTAACAATGTTGCTGGGATTCCATACTCTAGGAATTTATGTTCATAACGATGTTGTTGTCGCTTTTGGTAATCCTGAAAAGCAAATTCTAATTGAGCCAGTATTTGCTCAATTCGTTCAAGCTGCTCAAGGTAAGATGATGTACGGCTTTAACGCTTTACTATCCGATCCTACAAGCTCAGCAAGCCTCGCAGCTAATTCATTGCCAGGTAATCATTACTGGATGGATCTTATCAATAGACAAGATGCATTGAGTGCTTTCTTACCAATAGGTCCTGCAGATTTCTTAGTTCACCATGCTATTGCTTTAGGTCTTCATACAACTGCATTAATTCTTATAAAAGGTGCACTTGATGCTAGAGGAACAAAATTAATTCCTGACAAGAAAGATTTAGGTTATGCATTCCCTTGCGATGGACCTGGACGTGGAGGTACTTGTGATAGTTCATCTTGGGACGCTATGTACTTAGCTATGTTCTGGGCATTAAATTTACTAGCATGGGTAACTTTCTACTGGCATTGGAAACACCTAGCAATTTGGCAGGGTAATGTAGCACAATTTAATGAATCAGGAACTTATCTAATGGGTTGGTTCAGAGATTATCTCTGGTTAAACTCTGCTCAACTTATTAACGGATATAATCCATTTGGAGTAAACTCATTATCTCCTTGGGCTTGGATGTTCCTTTTCGGTCACTTGGTTTGGGCTACTGGTTTCATGTTCCTAATATCATGGCGTGGTTACTGGCAAGAATTAATTGAAACATTAGTTTGGGCACATCAGCGTACTCCAATTGCTAATCTTGTTGGCTGGAGAGATAAGCCAGTCGCACTTTCAATCGTTCAAGCTAGATTAGTTGGATTAGCACATTTCACCATTGGTAACATTCTGACTTTCGGTGCATTTGTGATTGCATCAACTTCTGGTAAGTTTGGTTAAATTTTTCTTTAAATAATTTAAATCACCACATATGTGGTGATTTTTTTTGTTTAATTTTAATGTTCTAAATTAAGTTAAAATTATATAAATATATCAAATATAAATGTCAGATATAAAACAATTAATTTCTATTATCATCCCTGTTTTCAATGAAAGTGAGAGTATTGGTTTTTTATTGGATGAAGTTATAAATGTAATGTTATTACATAAATTTAATTTTGAATTGATTGTTGTAAATGATGGTTCTAAAGACAATACTCAACAAGTATTAAAACAATTAACTTTCAAAATTAAAGAATTGTCAGTGATTTCCCTTCGCAAAAATTATGGGCAAACTGCAGCAATGTCAGCTGGCTTTGATAACTCTAAAGGCGATATTGTTATTACTTTGGATGGTGATTTACAGAATGATCCAAATGATATTCCGATATTAATTTCAGAAATTAATAATGGCTGCGATTTGATTTGTGGATGGAGGTTTGATAGAAAAGATAAATTAATTAATAGAAAGATACCATCAAAAATAGCGAATAAATTAATAGCTCGCGTAACAGGTTTGAAGTTGCATGATTATGGATGTTCATTAAAAGCTTTTAAGAAAGAAATAATTGATGATATTAAATTGTATGGAGAACTTCACAGGTTTTTGCCGGTCTTAGCAAATATTGAAGGTGCAAGAATCAAAGAAATTAAAGTCAATCATAGAAACAGGCAATATGGATATAGCAAATATGGAATAGATAGAACTTTTAGAGTTTTAATGGATTTACTAACTGTTTGGTTTATGACTAAATTTTTAACAAGACCGATGTATGGATTTGGTTTTGTTGGAATCATAAGTATTTTGATTAGCCTTGCAATGAGCTCCTATTTGATAGTTTTAAAAATAATGGGTGAGGATATTGGAAATCGTCCGTTGTTAATGTTTGCTTTAATATTGGGAATTGCTGGGGTTCAATTATTTAGCTTTGGATTATTGAGCGAACTTTTAATTAGAACATATCATGAAAGTCAAAGTCGTCCAATTTATAGAATAAGGTCAATAAGCAGTGCCAATAAAAATTAAATTTTTACTTGAATTTTCTTATTAATAAAGCTGAAAGTTTAACCACATCAGGGGACATATCTCTTAAGCCTTGTCTTAAAATTGATAATGTTGATTTATCAGACAATTCTTCCGCAATTTTTAATGCTTTTAATTTGTCTTCAGTATTTCCCTGAAAAAGACTAAACATTTTATTTCTTTGAGAATTTTTATAAAATAATGAGTACTTTTTTGCTTCGTGATTGTATAAATAACTTTTTTTATTAGATAGAAATTTATTATTATTTTTTCTATTTTTTTTTAATTTATCAGAATGTAATTTCCCCTTATTTATTAACTTTCTAAAGCTTCTTTTTTTAAAAACTAGAAGTAATATTCCTATAAAAATAATAATTACAATTGCGAAAAAATTTAACATGTAAAAAGTTAATAATTTTTATATCATCCAGTAATAAAATTAACACTATTTCGCATATAAATACTAAAGTGTTTAAAGATGTTTAAAGAACTATGCCATCTGATTTACCAAGTCTTTTACCCTCAATTTTTGTTCCATTAATTGGTATCGCAATGCCTGCTGTTTTTATCGTATTGATTGGAAGATTTATTACAGCAACTGAATAAATTATTAAACACTAAACTATTAAAAACATGAGCGACTTTCAAAAATCATTCTCAGAATCAACAAGTTCAATTAAGTTTGATGAGAAATACATAGATAATTCTGTACAACCAAATGATATTGGTGTTGCAGAACAATGGGCAGTAAAAACTGTTGCTGATCCATGTGTTGGTAATTTAGCTACTCCAGTTAATAGTGGCTATTTTACAAAAGCTTTTATAAATAATTTGCCTTTTTATAGAGAAGGTATTTCGCCTAATTTTAGAGGCTTAGAAACTGGAGCAGCTTTTGGATATCTCCTATACGGTCCTTTCACTATGACTGGCCCACTAAGAAATTCTGAATTTGCTCTAACTGCTGGACTTCTTGCGGCTATTGGAGCTGTTCATATTTTAACAGCACTCTTAGTTCTCTATAATGCACCCGGTAAAGCACCCAATGTTCAACCTCCAGATGCGACTGTTAATAATCCGCCAAAGGACTTATTTACAAGAGCTGGTTGGGCTGATTTTACAAGTGGATTTTGGTTAGGAGGCTGTGGAGGAGCTGTTTTCGCTTGGCTACTTGTTGGTACATTACACTTAGATACAATAATGCCAATTATTAAAAATATTTGGACTGCTGGTTAATTCCTAAATATAAGAATTAGTAATATCTAAAATTTTATTTTCAATTAAAAGGTGAGCTCTACTTACTAACGTATTGTTCTGTCCCATCTATAACTTCTAACAACTCTTCCTGCCGAAATAAGCTTGGATTTATAATGCAATGAGATTTTATCATTAGTCTGTTTTAGGGTATCTAATCCTATTCCATTTCTACCAAAATCTTTTCCAGAGCTATGGTAATACAAACCGTCTCCTTTGTAGATTCCAATATGATCACATTTTTCTTTATTTCCAAAAAATAAAAGATCGCCAGGTCTTAGAGCTGTATAAGACTCTTTGAAATAAAAAAGATGTTTACAAAAACTTTTTATTTGATAAGAGTCTCGAGGTATATGAATTCGATGCTTTAAAAAAGCAGTCTGAATTAAACCGGAACAATCAAAATTGGGACCTAATGTGCCTCCCCAAAGGTATTCATTAGTTAACTCCGCTTGATCCTTGATCCATTTGATAATTGAGGTAATTTTATCTTTTATAAGGAAGTGTTCATTTTTTAAACTCACAGTTTTATTTAATTCATATTTTTCAATAATCAATCCATCTAAATTTATCCAACAGATGTAACCATCTTCATATAGTTGAACTAATATTCTTGAAAATTTATGATTGTTTTGATAAATATTTGGATAAATAAGCCTAAAAATTCTATTTTTAAATATTTCAGTAACTAATTTATTTTCTGTTGCACTTTGATATCCAGAAATATTAACTTTTAATTTCCACCAAATAGTTTTTGAAAAATTAGTTTGTTTAAATAGTGAGATAGGATTTTTATAACTTTCCATACAATGTCCTTTTACTATTCAAGTAAAGAGATGGGTCTAGCCCTAAATAAAATTTTAGGGAGATTATGTACTCATAATAAAGATTTTTCAAGAGAAGATATTGCTATAACTTGGATTAATTATAAAAGTGAAAATAACAGTGTATTTAAAGGTTTTGGAACTGGTATTAATAATAAAAAAATGGTTTACCCTGCCAGTATAGTCAAGTTGGTTTATGGCCTAGCGGCATTTTATTGGATTAAAAAAGGAAGTTTATCATTATCAGATGAACTTAATGATGCTGTAAGGAAAATGCTTTCTTTATCAAGTAATAACGCAACAAGCTTCTTAATTGATTTACTTACAGGAACAACAAGTGGCCCTTGTATTGAAGGGGAATTATGGGAAAATTGGAAATATCAAAGAAATATAATAAATGATTGGCTACATGATTTACATTGGGAGGAATTGAGTGGTATAAATTGCTGTCAGAAGACTTGGGATGATGGACCATATGGTCGTGAAAATAAATTTTATGGGCATGACAATAAAAATAGAAACGCTATGAATTCTGATTCAGCTGCAAGGGTTTTGGAGGAAATTATGATTCATATTGATTATCAAAAAAATGACTTAAATTTACGAAGTTTTTTAAAAAGAAATTTAAATAAAGTTGTTCTTAAAAACGATTCTCTGAATCAAATAAATGGTTTTTTGGGTGAAGGATTACCAGAAAGCATTAATCTCTGGAGTAAAGCAGGCTTAATGTCTGAAGTTAGACATGATTCAGCTTGGTGGACTAATAGTCAATACTTACACACTTTATTAGTCGTTTTTTGTAATGGAGAAAAATATTCTAAAGATACTTCCTTTTTACCATTAATAGCCAAAGAAGTATATGAATTTAATAAGAAATATACTATTAAGGACTAAAGTAAATCGTCTAAGTAATTAGAGTCTAATTTATCAGTATAGGCTTCATAAGGTAACATCATTACCTCTTCAGAATCTAAATCATTCATAATCCATTCTCTATATTCCGCTAACAAACTTTTTCTATCTTCATTATCTAATTCATAAATACGTAATGCTGTATCTTTAAAATTTTCTTTAATTAAATTTTCAATTTCTTTCTTCCCCATTTTATGTTAATTCACCTTCCAAAATAACTCTTCTTATCGTTGATAATGCAATTCCCGTTTGTGATCTGATTGATCGATATGAATATCCCTCATTACGTAATCTGATTACTAAAGATTCTTTTAAATGACTTATTTTGGGCCTTCCTCCCAGATTATTTCCAGATAATTTTCTGCGTAATAGTTGTTCTTTTTTCCTTTCACCTAGACTTTTGTCTTCTAAATTATCTAATTCATATAAAATCTGAAAAATTGAAGAATTTGCTTTAGTTGATTCATTAGCTGCAAAAAAACCAGTCAAAGTTCGCAATTTAATATCCTTATTAATAAGTTTATTTATTGTCCTCAAACATTCTTTTTTATTTTTAAACGCTCGATCAAGCTGAGTTATTATTAATTGATCGCCTTTAGACAAGCAATTTATAGCTTTATTGAGTTCGGGTTTGATTTCTTCATCTAAACTTATCAATTCTGAGAAAACTAAACTGCAACCCTCTTCCTTTAAAATTTTTATTTGTTCTTCTAAATATTCATATTCCTTATTAGTTGCTCTAGCATAACCAACTGCTTTAGAGTTTTTATTTTTTTCAGATAGTAAAATACGCTTTCTTTTAAATTTAAAAGTCAATGTTTTATTACATATATTTTTTACTGTATCAATAAATAAATAAAAAAACACTTTTTAGCACAACAAATTGCAATTATGAAAAAGAATTTAATTGACAAGAGTGTAAACTATTGTTCTGATATCTGTATTAAAAATTACGTTCTGAATACTGTTTTATATTTAGTTGATAGAACAAAAATATTTTGTAAGTGATAACTTGAATTAGGATTTTTTAAATTATCGATGGACTAGTTAAATTTATTTATTTTTTGACCTCTTTTGAGTAGTCATCATTTTTGAAATTATTAATAGTTAATTCAAAATGTTTTTAGTAAAATAAAAATACAGGCTTGAAAAATTAATTTGACTAATAATTCCAATAGTTTAATTTCAAAACCTGATTGGTTAAGAGTAAAAGCTCCGCAAGTTGAGAGAATTGGGAATACTGCGAATTTGTTAAGTGATTTAAATCTCAATACTGTATGTCAAGAGGCAAGTTGTCCAAATATTGGTGAATGTTTTGCAAGTGGCACTGCTACTTTCCTTATAATGGGTCCTGGCTGTACTAGGGCATGTCCATATTGTGATATTGATTTTGATAGATCTAAAAGAGAATTAGATCCAACAGAGCCATATCGTTTAGCCGAGGCTGTTTATAGAATGAATCTTAAACATGTTGTAATCACATCAGTTAATAGAGACGATCTTGAGGATGGTGGCGCATCTCAATTTTTTGAATGTGTTTATCAAGTAAGAAAAAAATCTCCTGAAACTACTATTGAGCTTTTAATACCTGATCTTTGTGGTAACTGGAAAGCGCTTGAAACAGTTCTTGATTCTAATCCAAACGTTTTAAACCATAATATTGAGACTGTGTCTTCGCTATATAAAAAAGTAAGACCTCAGGGTAAATATGAGAGAACTCTTGAGTTGCTTAAAAGGACCAGAGAATATTCTCCCAAAGTTTATACAAAGTCAGGTTTTATGCTTGGTTTAGGGGAAAAAGAAGAGGAGGTCTTAAGTCTTCTTAAAGATTTAAAAAGTAATTTCGTTGATATTGTTACTATTGGCCAATACTTATCTCCTGGTCCAAATCATTTACCTGTTCAGAGATTTGTTAGTCCCTCAAAATTTAATTATTATAAAGTTTACGGGGAAAAAGATTTGGACTTTATGCAAGTAGTTAGTTCTCCTTTAACTCGTAGCAGTTACCATGCTGAAGAAATTCAAAAACTTATGAAAAAGTATCCAAGATAGTCATTTTTATTTATTTGAATCTATCCACTCATTTAATTTCCATTCAACTAGATCATTTTTAATCATTGGATCATTCTTAATTATTTTTAGTGCATTTTTATAATTATTCATCTCAAGAATGAGTAATCCGCCGTCACCTGGCCTCTTTAACTCATCTACTAAAAAACCACTTTTTATATTAATTCCCTCTTTTTTTAATTTTTTTATCCAAACAATATGTTCGTTAATTATTTTTTGTTTTAAATCATGATTAATTAAATATTTTTTTTTAATGATTTCAGTTTTTATAAAGAAAGGCATTTACATTTTCTTTATGCCAAGCATTTCTTCTTCGCTTGGGGGAACTATTAATTTGAAAGTACTCTTGTAATAAGACCAATTTTCAATTATTTTGATAGCCTTTAAGCTATTTGTTTTTGCTCGATATTCTCTAATGATTTCCAATAAGATGTCTTCCTGTTTTGATGAAGATATTTTATGAATGCTAACTATTTCCTTGTTAACTTTTTTACTTAAATTATTATTCTCATCGATTATAAAAGCTATTCCACCAGTCATGCCCGCACCAATATTCCTTCCTGTGGAACCTAGAATAACGACTTTTCCTCCAGTCATGTATTCACAACAATGATCGCCTGCTCCTTCTGTAACCGCTGTAGCACCACTATTTCTTACTGCAAATCGTTCTCCTGATCTTCCAAGTGCAAATAATTTTCCACCTGTTGCTCCATAAAGACAGGTGTTTCCTAAGATAACCTGTTCGGAAGAAGTTTTTGCTATTTTTGGTGGAATTATTGTGAGTATTCCTCCATTCATGCCTTTACAAACATAATCATTAGCTTCTCCTATTAATTGAACATTCATTCCCTTCAATAAAAAAGCACCAAAGCTTTGTCCTGCATATCCTTTGAATTTTAAGTTGAGTTTGCCATTGAAGCCAGTGTTGCCATGAAGTTCTGCAATTTCGCCTGATATTTTCGCACAAACACTTCTATCTGTATTTTTTATCTCAATTTCTTTGGTTAATATTTCGTGATTTTTAATTGCATCTATAAATTTAGTATCAGACAAAAACTTGTCTTCTAATACAGAACCATTACTATGGGCAGTTTTTGAATGTTTTAACCATGATCTTTCAGGGGTTGAGTGTTCATTTACTAAAGAAGAAAGATCAATATTAGAAGTTTTTGGAAGATCGATATTTCTTGCAGAAAGAAATTCTTGATTACCAATCAGTTCTTCCATATTAGAAACACCGATACTACTCATTATCTGTCTTACTTCTTCAGCGATATACAAGAAAAAATTGACAACATTTTCTGGAATACCTTTAAATCTTTTTCTTAATTCTTCTTTTTGAGTGGCAACTCCAACAGGACACTTGTTTGTATGACAAACCCGAGCCATTATGCATCCTTCAGCAATCATCGCTACAGAACCAAAACCGTATTCTTCAGCACCTAGTAAAGCTGCAATAACTACGTCCCATCCTGTTTTAAGACCTCCATCAGTTCTCAAAATCACTCTTTCGCGTAAGTTATTATCTAATAGAGATTTATGAACCTCAGCAACACCTAGTTCCCATGGTAAACCTGCATGTTTAATAGAACTCAGGGGTGAGGCACCTGTACCTCCGTCATGGCCTGATATTTGAATTACATCTGCATTAGCTTTACTTACTCCAGCAGCAATAGTACCTATACCAATTTCAGAAACGAGTTTAACGCTTACTTTCGCTTTTGGATGAACTTGGTGTAAGTCGTGGATAAGTTGAGCTAAATCTTCAATTGAATAAATATCATGATGCGGGGGAGGAGATATTAAAGCTACTCCAGGTTTACTATTTCTTAGTTTTGCTATGTAAGAATCAACTTTTGGACCAGGTAATTGTCCCCCCTCTCCAGGTTTTGCACCTTGAGCCATTTTAATTTCAAGTTGTTTTCCACTTCTTAGATATTCAGGTGTAACTCCAAATCTTCCTGATGCTATTTGTTTAATAGCTGAGCATGCGGTGTCTCCATTCTCTAAGCCTTTAATAAATGGCAACGTCGCTGACTGAGTATTTTCATCGATATCATTTAAAACATTAAAACGAGCTGGATCTTCTCCCCCTTCTCCACTATTACTTTTTCCACCAATTCTATTCATTGCAACTGCTAGAACTTCATGCGCTTCTCTGGATAAAGCACCTAAACTCATTCCTCCAGTACAGAACCTTTTGCAAATTGATTCAACACTTTCAACTTCTTCTAATGGAATACTTTTTCTTTTTGAATTAATTGTTAGTAAATCTCTAAGAGATGTTGTCGGTCTATTACTAATAAGTTTTTTGTAAGTTTCAAAATGATCGTATCCTGGCCCTTGTTTTACCGCTGAATGTAAAACTTTGGACATCTCTGGGTTGTTGGAATGATATTCTCCATTATTCCTAAATTGTACAAATCCTAAAAATTCTAATTTCTTTAAATCAATCTCTGGGTAAGCTTTCGTATGTATTGAAAGTGTTTCATTAGTTAATTCTTTTAATGTTATGCCAGCGATACGACTTGTTGTACCATCAAAAGCAATTTTTATTAAGTCAGATCCAAGGCCCACAGCTTCAAAAATTTGTGCACCATGGTAACTAGATAAAAGTGAGATCCCTATTTTTGAGAGAATTTTTCTTAGACCGTCTTCAAGAGCTTTTTTAATATTTTCTTGAACATCAACTATTGATAATGTATTTATTTTTTTGCTATCAATGAGTTTTTGTGTTTTTGGATGTTTTAACCAGTGTCTACCTGCTTCGAAGGTCAACCAAGGGCAAACTGCACTCGCTCCATATCCAATTAAACAAGCTAAGTGATGTGTGCTCCAACATTGACCGGTCTCAATTATTAAGGAAGCTTTTAGCCTTATTTCTTTTTTAAGAAGATAATGATGAATTGCTCCAACAGCAAGTAAAGGAGGTATAAAAGTCTTTTTAGGATTAATTCCCTTATCAGAAATGATAATTAAAGAGCAACCTTCTTTTATAGACAGCTCACTCTGTTTACAGATTGCTTTTAATTGGTTCTCTAAGCCTTGAATACCTTCCTCTAAATCAAACAAACTTGAAATTGTCTTAGATTTAATTTTTGATTTTTTGATGGAAATGAGTTCTTCCTCATTAAGAATCGGACTTTGCAAATGAACAAAAGGTTTAGCATCTTTATTTTCAAATGGTGTACATCTTTCTCCTAGATGCATCTCTAAACTCATTACAAGTTTTTCTCTCAAAGGGTCAATAGGAGGATTAGTAACTTGCGCAAATCTTTGCTTAAAGTAGTCGTATAAAATATGTGGCTTAGATGAGAGAACTGCTAATGGGATGTCGTCACCCATGCAATAAGTAGGCTCTTTAGCTAATGAAGCCATTGAATCTAAGATAAGGTCATTATCTTCCGCTGAAAAACCGTATGCAGTTTGTTGTTGCAATAATTCAAGGTCTTTTAGTTTGCATTCTTTAACCCATTCATTATTTTTAATTTTTATAGTTCTATTACTGAGAAGATTTTTATAATCATGCCTTTGAGCGGCTTCAGATTTTACTTCCCAATTTCTTAGGATTCTATTCTGATGAAAATCAACTGCCAACATTTGTCCCGGCCCTAATCGACCTTTTTCTATTATTCTTTCTTCATGAAGATCTACTACTCCTGTTTCAGAACCCATTATTACAAAACCATCATTTGTGATTGAATATCTTGCTGGTCTTAGGCCATTTCTATCAAGCGTTGCTCCTACAAAATTTCCATCAGCAAATACAAGGAGTGCTGGACCGTCCCAAGCTTCTTGTAGGCTTGCGGAATATTCATAAAAAGCTTTAATATCATCTCTCTGCTCAAGTTCTGATTGATCTCTAAATGCTTCTGGAACAAGTTTTAATAATGAGTCAGTAATGGGCTGACCTGAACGAATATTTATTTCAAGGGTTGCATCAAGATTTGATGAATCACTTTTGTTTACATCTACAATCGGCTTAATTTCATTAGATAACTCTCCCCAAAAATCATCTATATGTGTTTCTGAAGCTTTAGCCCAATTAATATTGCCTAAGAGAGTATTTATTTCGCCATTATGACCCAAAAATCTCATGGGCTGAGCTAGTGGCCATTTTGGAAGTGTATTAGTACTAAATCTACGATGATAAACAGAAAATGAAACTTTAAAACTCTTTTCTTTTAGATCTTGATAAAACTCGGATAATATTTCAGAGCGAACCATACCTTTATAAACAACTGTGTGAGAACTTAGTGAGGCAAAATAAAATTCACAATCCCCAACATCGTTTTTGAAAGTTTCTCTTATTTTTTTCTCAATTCTTTTCCTTAATTGGAATAGAAGCCTTTCAACATCATGATGATGTTCTTTTTCTATATATAAAATCCACTGACAGATGAATGGAGCATTTGCTTTAGCTAAAGGACCTAAGATTTCTTTATTAACAGGTACTGTTCTCCAAGAAGTTTTGTTTACTTTTAATTTTTCTGCTTCTTTATCACATATTGATTTACATATTTCAATTTTTTCGTTTTTATTAGGCATAAAAACCATGCCTAAACCTCTATTAAATTCTTGAGTATTTTTTAGATTAATTTTCTCTTCTAGATATCCCCATGGAATTGAACATAAAATGCCTGCTCCATCTCCTGAGTCACTATCACCTCCGCAACCTCCTCTATGCTCCATGCAGTTAAGACCTTTAAGTGATTGTTTAAGGATCCAATTGCTTTCTAACCCTTGAATATTTGCTATGAAACCAACTCCACACGCATCTTTCTCCCCAATTATTCCATTTGGGGAATAACTATCTTGATATGGGCTAACGATTCTTTTGATACTCTCTCCCATGGATTATTTAATTCTATTTAGTTATTTATGTATTTCTATTATAAAAATAAATATGAAAATAAATCTAAAGATAATGAATATTTACCAAAGAATTTTAATTTAACAACTTTCACAAATAAAATAATTAAAAACTTTTAGTTGGTGCTCGTAAAAGGTTATGATGGTTAGATATTTATTTTTATCAAAGATTAGTAGATGCCCACCATCGCCCAATTAGTAGGTTCAGAAAGAAAACGTCTGACAAAGAAAACAAAATCTCCTGCATTAAAAGCTTGTCCCGAGAGAAGAGGGGTATGTACAAGAGTATATACATCAACACCAAAAAAGCCTAATTCAGCTTTGAGAAAAGTTGCTAGGGTTAGATTAACTTCTGGTTTCGAGGTAACGGCTTACATACCAGGTATTGGACATAACTTGCAAGAACACTCTGTAGTTTTACTTAGAGGTGGAAGAGTTAAGGATTTACCAGGGGTGAGATATCATATAATAAGGGGAACTTTAGATACAGCTGGAGTCAAAGATAGACGTCAATCTAGGTCTAAGTATGGAGCAAAAGCTCCAAAAGATTAATTTGTAAACATCACTTTCTAAAAAAATGTCACGTCGTAATGCAGCAGTAAAAAGACCAGTTCTTCCAGATCCACAATTTAATAGTCGTCTTGCTTCAATGATGATTTCTCGATTGATGAAGCATGGTAAAAAATCTACAGCTCAAAGAATTTTATCTGACGCCTTTTCATTGATAAGTGAGAGAACAGGTGGGAATGCAGTCGAATTATTTGAAACAGCTGTAAAAAATGCTACTCCTCTTGTTGAAGTAAGAGCTAGAAGAGTTGGTGGTGCAACATATCAAGTACCCATGGAAGTACGTCAAGAGAGGGGCACAGCTATGGCATTAAGATGGCTTGTTACATTTTCACGTGCAAGAAATGGCAAAAGTATGTCCCAAAAACTTGCTGGAGAGTTGATGGATGCAGCAAATGAAACTGGTAGTGCAGTTAAAAAAAGAGAAGATACACACAAAATGGCTGAAGCTAATAAAGCTTTTGCACATTACAGATATTAATTTCATCAAAAAGGTACTTAAGTAGTTTATTATTATAAAAGTTTGCTTTTAGGGTGAACTATACTTATTAAAAATTATTTTATTTGGAGCTTTAAAATTGGCACGCGACTTTCCCCTAGAACGAGTAAGGAACATAGGTATAGCCGCTCATATTGATGCAGGGAAGACAACAACAACTGAAAGAATTTTGTTTTATTCAGGTGTAGTTCACAAGATAGGCGAAGTTCATGATGGTGCTGCCGTAACAGATTGGATGGCTCAAGAAAGGGAAAGAGGAATAACTATTACTGCTGCAGCAATATCTACTAGTTGGCAAGATCACAGAATTAATATTATTGATACTCCTGGACACGTTGACTTTACTATTGAGGTAGAAAGATCAATGCGAGTCTTGGATGGAGTCATAGCTGTATTTTGTGCAGTTGGTGGAGTTCAGCCTCAATCAGAAACAGTTTGGCGTCAAGCAGATAGATACTCTGTTCCAAGAATGGTTTTTGTTAATAAAATGGACAGGACTGGGGCAGATTTTTTAAAGGTTAATAAGCAAATTAAAGATCGACTTAAGGCAAATGCACTACCAATTCAGCTACCTATTGGAGCTGAAGGGGATCTTACAGGAATTATTGATTTAGTCGCTAATAAAGCATATCTTTACAAAAATGATTTAGGTACTGATATCGAAGAAGCTTCAATTCCATCTGAAATGGAGGAGGAAGCTTCAGAGTGGAGATACAAGTTGATGGAAAGTGTTGCAGAAAATGATGAAGAGTTAATAGAAATATTCCTTGAGACAGGAGAACTATCAGAAGAACAACTTAAAAAAGGAATTAGGGAAGGAGTTTTAAAGCATGGATTGGTTCCAGTATTATGCGGTTCAGCTTTTAAGAATAAAGGTGTACAACTTGTACTAGACGCTGTAGTCGATTACTTGCCAGCTCCGGTTGATGTGAAACCAATACAAGGTATCTTACCGAGTGGTAAGGAAGATGTAAGACCTTCAGATGATAATGCTCCTTTCAGCGCACTAGCATTTAAAGTTATGTCAGATCCATATGGGAAATTAACATTTGTAAGGATGTATTCGGGTGTACTTTCAAAGGGGAGTTATGTCATGAATTCTACTAAAGATGCTAAAGAGAGAATTTCTAGATTAGTAATCTTAAAGGCTGATGAAAGAGAGGAAGTTGATGAATTGAGGGCAGGAGATTTAGGAGCTGTATTAGGCCTCAAGAACACAACAACTGGTGACACCTTATGTAATACAGATGATCCAATAGTCTTGGAGACGTTGTTTATCCCCGAACCAGTCATCTCAGTGGCAGTCGAGCCAAAAACTAAAGGAGATATGGAAAAATTATCAAAAGCGTTAACCGCTTTGTCTGAAGAGGATCCAACTTTTAGGGTAAGTACAGATCCTGAGACAAATCAGACTGTTATTGCAGGTATGGGTGAGCTGCACTTAGAAATCCTTGTTGACAGAATGTTAAGGGAATTTAAAGTTGAAGCAAATATTGGAGCTCCCCAGGTTTCTTACAGAGAGACTATTAGGTCAAGTTCTAAAGGTGAAGGCAAATATGCAAGACAGACAGGAGGAAAAGGTCAATATGGTCATGTAATAATTGAAATGGAACCTGCTGAAGTTGGGAAGGGTTTTGAATTTGTCAACAAAATTGTTGGTGGAGCTGTACCAAAAGAGTATATTGGTCCAGCCTCAAATGGAATGAAAGAAACGTGTGAATCTGGTGTTCTTGCCGGTTATCCACTCATTGATGTAAAAGTAACACTAGTCGATGGTTCATTCCACGATGTAGACTCATCTGAAATGGCCTTTAAAATTGCAGGCTCCATGGCTTTTAAAGACGGGGTTAAAAAATGTAATCCTGTCCTCTTAGAGCCTATGATGAAAGTTGAGGTCGAAAGTCCTGACGATTTTCTTGGATCTGTAATTGGTGATCTCTCTTCTAGAAGAGGTCAAGTAGAAGGACAATCTGTTGATGATGGATTGTCTAAGGTACAGGCCAAAGTGCCTTTAGCCGAGATGTTCGGTTATGCCACTCAACTCCGATCAATGACTCAAGGTCGGGGTATATTTTCAATGGAGTTCGCAAACTATGAGGAAGTTCCTCGTAATGTTGCTGAAGCTATCATTTCCAAGAATCAGGGCAACTCCTGATCTCTAAACTAAAAAACTCTTAAACCCTCGATTCTTTAATTAAAAATGGCTCGCGAGAAGTTCGAAAGGAACAAACCACATGTCAACATAGGTACTATTGGCCATGTTGATCATGGAAAAACAACACTAACTGCTGCTATTACAAATGTATTAGCAAAAAAAGGTCAAGCTCAAGCTCAAGACTATGGAGACATTGATGGTGCTCCTGAAGAAAGAGAGCGTGGTATTACTATTAATACAGCTCACGTCGAATATGAAACTGAGGGTAGACACTATGCTCATGTCGACTGTCCCGGACATGCTGATTATGTAAAAAACATGATTACTGGGGCCGCCCAGATGGACGGAGCTATCCTAGTTTGCGCAGCTACAGATGGACCTATGGCTCAAACAAAAGAGCATATTCTTTTAGCTAAACAAGTTGGAGTTCCTGCTCTTGTAGTTGCTCTCAATAAGTGCGATATGGTAGATGATGAAGAAATTATTGAACTTGTTGAAATGGAAATTAGAGAACTACTTGATAGTTACGACTTCCCTGGAGATGATATTCCTATTGTTCAAGTTTCCGGTTTAAAAGCTCTTGAAGGAGATTCAACTTGGGAATCAAAGATTGAAGAATTAATGAAAGCAGTAGATGCTAGCATCCCAGAGCCTGAAAGAGAAGTTGATAAACCATTCTTGATGGCAGTTGAAGACGTTTTCTCAATTACTGGTAGAGGTACTGTAGCTACTGGAAGAATTGAGAGAGGTAAGGTAAAGGTTGGAGAAGAAGTTGAAATAGTTGGAATAAGAGATACAAGAGTAACAACTGTTACTGGAGTTGAAATGTTCCGTAAACTTCTTGATGAAGGTATGGCTGGTGATAATGTTGGTTTGCTTTTACGTGGTGTTCAGAAAGAAGATATTGAGAGAGGTATGGTACTTGTTAAAAAAGGATCTATTACACCTCATACTCAGTTTGAAGGAGAAGTTTATGTTCTTAAAAAAGAAGAGGGCGGCAGACATACTCCTTTCTTCGCAGGGTATAGACCACAGTTTTATATCAGAACAACTGATGTTACAGGACAAATAACCGCATTTACCTCAGATGATGGCTCAAATGTTGAAATGGTTATGCCAGGAGACAGAATCAAAATGACTGGAGAATTAATTTGTCCAGTAGCAATTGAACAAGGTATGAGATTCGCTATCCGTGAAGGTGGACGTACTATCGGTGCCGGAGTTGTTTCTAAAATACTCAAATAATATATTTGAATTTTAAAAACTTAACCTTAATCACCTAATATAGATAAATGGATAAGGGTCATTGATTAAAATGACCCTCCACTATAAGTTATTTGAAATTATGACTGCATCAATTGCACAACAAAAAATAAGAATAAGACTGAAAGCATTTGACAGAAGAATGCTAGATTTGTCTTGCGATAAAATAATCCAAACTGCTGATACTACTTCTGCCTCAGCAATTGGTCCAATACCTTTACCTACAAAAAGGAAAATTTATTGTGTCCTAAGATCACCACATGTTGATAAAGATTCTAGAGAGCATTTTGAAACAAGAACACATCGAAGAATAATAGATATCTATAGTCCTTCTGCAAAAACTATTGATGCTTTAATGAAGTTAGATCTCCCTAGTGGTGTAGATATAGAAGTTAAACTTTAAGAAATCCCGAAACCGCCCTAAATTTACTAATATAAAAATAATGAATTGAGGTTTAGATGGGAGAACTCTCTGTAAGGGAATTACCTTTATTTCCTTTGCCAGAGGTAGTCCTTTTTCCTCAAGAAGTATTACCTTTACATATTTTTGAATCGAGATATAGAATCATGCTTCAATCTGCACTAGAAAGTGATTCTTTGTTTGGAGTCATTAAGTGGGATCCAACTACTAAAAGTATGGCTAACGTAGGATGTTGCGCCCAAATTATAAAACATCAAACTGCAGAGGATGGGAGAAGTAATATTATCACTCTCGGACAACAAAGATTTCAAGTCTTAGAAATCACCCGTTCGACTCCATTTTGTTCGGCGATGGTTAGTTGGATTAGTGATGATGCTACTGATGACCTCCAGAAATTAGATTCTCTAAAAGATTCCGTAAAAGAAGCTCTTAGTGATGTTATTAAACTAACAAGTAAATTGACTAATACTAAGAAAAATTTGCCAGATAAATTACCCGACAACCCAATGGATTTATCATTTTGGATAGGAGCTCATTTGGGTGGTCCTGTTGCGGAGGAACAGCAAAGACTTCTTGAGGAAAGAAATACTTTTACCCGTTTGCAAAGAGAATATGAAATGCTTGATCATACAAGAAAACAACTTGCAGCGAGAACAGCATTGAAAGAAAGTTTTCCTGATATAAAAGAAAATTAAATGTTTGAATTTTTATTACCTTTTTTTTTAATAGTTTTATTCTTTTTAGTCCTATTTATTACATGGAGAATTAACGCAAGAAAATATATTTCTTCTGGTACTGTAGCTTCTGCATATGATGCTTGGACTCAAGATAAATTACTTGAAAGATTGTGGGGAGAACATATACATTTGGGCTTTTATCCCTCAGGAAAAAAAAATATTGATTTTAGAGAGGCTAAAGTGCAGTTTGTTCATGAATTAGTCAATTGGAGTGGTTTAGATAAATTGCCAAAGGGATCCACAATACTTGATGTAGGTTGTGGAATAGGGGGAAGTTCGAGGGTTCTTGCAGATTATTACGGGTTTAATG
The DNA here is from genome assembly GCA_003281715.1 of Prochlorococcus sp. AG-347-B23. Taxonomy (GTDB): domain Bacteria; phylum Cyanobacteriota; class Cyanobacteriia; order PCC-6307; family Cyanobiaceae; genus Prochlorococcus_A. Next base: position 9,193 of record QCBE01000009.1, on the reverse strand, counting down.
TTACTGGAATTACAATTAGTCCTGGTCAAGTAAAAAGAGCAAGAGAACTTACCCCTTCAGGACTCAATTGCAGCTTCCAAGTTATGGATGCTTTGGATTTGAAATTTGAAGATGGATCATTTGATGCTATTTGGAGTGTTGAAGCTGGTGCACACATGAATGATAAAACTAAATTCGCAGATGAGATGCTTAGGACTTTGAGACCTGGCGGGTATTTAGCATTGGCTGATTGGAATTCCAGAGATCTCAGAGCTTACCCTCCATCTTTTTTTGAGAAATTGGTTCTTAATCAATTACTTGAACAGTGGGTACATCCTAATTTTATTAGTATTAACGAATTCGGTAATATTCTTAGTACCAATAAAAATAGTGCAGGAAGAGTTATTTCTGAAAATTGGAATACTTATACTAACCCTTCCTGGTATGACTCCATTATTGAAGGAATTAGAAGACCTATAACGATTTTATCTCTTGGTCCTTTAGCGATAATAAAGTCCATTAGAGAAATACCAACTATACTTCTTATGAATTGGGCATTTAGAAAAGGTTTAATGGAGTTTGGAGTTTATAAATGTAGAGGATAAATTAATCTAATTCTATATTTTCAGAAAAGTAATTTCCAAAATCTACAAAGTTATTGCAGAGAGTCATAAGTTGATTTTTTAGTTCAAAAAATTTTTCAATGTTATGTTGGTGATCAATTTCTAGATCGATATAAATAATATATTCGCCTAACTCTCTTTTAGAAGGTCTAGATTCTATTTTACTCATATTAAAACCAAAATCTGCAATATAATTTAAAGCTTTAAGTAATGCTCCTGGTTTGTTTGAGATTAATGAGAAAGCAAAACTAGCAATATTAGCTGAATTAGAATCTGATTCCTTGCTCAATAAGACAAATCTAGTACAATTACCTGAAACATCATTAATAGGAAAGGCTAATTCTTGAAGTCCTTCGATTTGAATTAATGATTTTGAACCAATAGCAGCTCTGAATTTGCTGCCCTTAACCATATTGACAGCTTCTGATGTTGAATTTGTTGGGAGCGGAATTGCATTTGGAAGATTTTCAGATAACCATTCTGAACATTGAGCTAATGCTTGAGGATGGGATAATACTTCTGAAATGTTTGAAAGTTCTCCATCACTAATTAATGCATGTTTTATAGGCAAAACAATTGCTTTATTTATAAAAATTTCAGGGAATTTCCAAAGGGCATCAAGAGTTGACGTAACTCCCCCTTCTACGGAATTTTCTATAGGGACTACCGCAGCATCACAATTGTTGTACGCTAGTGATTTAATGACCGAATGTAACCCATTACATGGTACAAATATAGGTGACTGAAAATTGGCAAGCTTTGATAATATATGGGCTGCTTTTTCTGCGTATGTTCCTTTGGGACCTAAATATGCAACTTGTTTGCGCATGATTAATCGTAAAAAAAGAGATCAAATAAGCATTGGAGGAATATAAGAAATGCTATTGTCTTTTGATGCTAAACAGAAACTAAAGCTTTCTGTAACACGTAATAAAGAATATCTTTCTAAATATCTTTTGGAAGAAGAAAGAGTTGTTGGAGCAATGCTTGACTCCAAAAAATTAGTACCAGAAGGAGTAGGTAGATATAAGTATACAGTAACAAGTTTTAAGGTTTTTCAATTAGATATTAACCCTGTTGTTTCAATTGCAGTAGAAAATAAAGATGGAATTTTAAAAATGAGTGCTCTTGAAAGTAAATTGGATGGCTTGGGGATGATAGATGATTTTAATCTTATTTTGAAAGCGAATTTAGAAGCAACTGATATTGGGTTAGAAGGTGAGGCGCTTCTCGGGGTCTCTGTAAGCCAACCCCCTCTGCTGAAGCTGGTACCAAAGAAAATTTTGGAATCTACTGGTCATTCGGTATTAAATGGGATTCTTTTGGGTATAAAGTCAAGGGTTCAACAGCAACTAGTAAAAGATTTTTTAGATTGGTGTAAATTAAATAAGATTTGATTTTTTTAAAAAACTTTTCCTATGAAGTTTAGTTATTCCATTTCTTTTGATTAATGAAAAATGCTCTTTGGTACCATATCCTTTATTTTTAAATATTAAGTATCCTGAGTATTCTTTTTCTAACCTCTCCATAAGATTGTCGCGAGAAACTTTGGCAACTATGCTTGCTGAAGCTATCGAAATAAACTTTGAGTCTCCTGATATTATGTTTTCCTGAGGTCCGTTCCATGGCCTTAATAATAAGGGGCCATCAATTATTAATTCAGATGGCTTCTCTTTTAATTTTTTTAAAGCTCTCATCATTGAAAGTTCTGTCGCAACTCTTATACCTAACTGATCTATTTCTCTAACCGAAGATTGCCCAATTCCATAATCTGACGAAAGTAATAAAATTTTTGGTAAAAGTAAGTTTCTTTTTTTTGGAGTTAATTTTTTACTATCTGTTACTCCAAATTGTTTTAAAGTAAATTTATTTTTTTCAGTTAATACAACAACTGCTGAAAAAACTGGACCAAAAATTGCTCCCCTTCCAACTTCATCTATTCCAACTTCGGATACTTTATTCAATGCTTGCTGAAGATCTTCTTCTTTTTTTTCTTGTATTACTTAGCTCATCAGATAGTTCAAATTCATCCTTTTTATCTGTGAATACAACTTCATTATTTTCATTAGTTTTATTTGTTGATTTATCTTTAGAATTTGTATCTGCTTCAATTTGAATTTGAATCTTGTCTTCTCCAGATTTTGAGATTTTTTTAATTTGTTTTGCTTTTGTTTTTTGATTTTCTAAGGTCTTTTCCGTTTCCTTATTACTATCTTTTAAACGCACAAAATTATTGCTGGTGAGATATTCTTTACCTAACTTTATAAGTGGATTAATACCTAATTGACTGAAAACAATTTTTTCTTCATTATTGAGATCAACTGTTATTATATTTTTTTCTTTCAAATTTGATTGGTTCGAATTATCATGATCATTTTCTTTTTTATTTGAAGAGTTATCTTTACTTGGGTCCTTGGATTTAAGTAATTCCTTGTCAATTATTTTTTCCTGCTCATCAGTTGATTGAGAAGTATTTATGTCGAAAGACTTTAGATTGTTTGATTGATTAGATTTATTTTCAACATTTTTAATTTTTAAGTTAGAAATTTCGTGATTTAAGATATTCTCTACATGTCCTGTACCATCGCATGTAGAGCATTTTTTACCGAATAATTCATATATATTTTGACCTTGTCTTTTTCTTGTTAATTCAACTAAACCTAATTCAGTAAGTTGAGCTATTTGAGGCCTTGCAGAATCATCTTTTATTGCTGAAGTAAAATGTTCAAGTAATTGGAATTGATCTCTTCGAGATTCCATATCAATAAAATCTACTACAATTACTCCACCAATATTTCTTAATTTCATTTGTCTCGAGATTTCAACTGCTGCTTCGCAATTCGTCCATAAAACAGTTTGTCTTGAGTTGGCTGATCTTGTAAATGATCCAGAATTTACATCAATTACTGTTAAAGCTTCAGTTGGTTCAATAATAATATAACCTCCTGAAGGAAGTTCTACTCTGGGTTGAAGAGCTTTTTTAATTGTTTTTTTAATATCATACTTTTCTAAAATATGTTGGTTTGAAACGTTATCGTGAAATTCAATATTTATTTTAGATTCATAATTTATTAAAAAATCTTTTGCCCTTTCAATTGAAAATTTACTGTCGATAATAATGCTATTAGTTGATGATTTAATATGATCTCTCAAAATCTTAAGAGAGAAATCATCATCTCTTTTTATTAAATTTGGTGGATTAGTTGTTTCAGAAACTTTTAAAACATTTTCCCATTGTTGAATCAAATTCTCTAAATCTTCAATAAGTAATTCTTCTTTTATCTTTTCAGCTTCTGTTCTAAATAGTAAACCAGTGCTAGGTGGTTTTATCAAAACCCCAAGAGCTTTTAAACGGCTTCTTTCTGTTTCTGTATTTATTTTTTTTGAAATATTTACTCCTTGACCATAAGGCTGTAATATCATGTATTTCCCAGGTATAGAAATACTACCGGTAAGTCTAGGCCCTTTATTTCCTGTAGGCTCCTTTATAACCTGTACTAGAACTTTTTGCTTTGGTTCTAGTAATTCAGTTATTCCTAATATTCCATTTTTGAGTCTTAGTGGCCCAAGATCTGATACATGTATAAATCCATTTTTATCACTTTCACCAATATTTATGAAAGCGGCATCAATGCCAGGGAGAACATTTTCAACTGTTCCTATGAAAATATCGCCAATTTGATATTGACCTTTTGCGACGATTAATTCATCAACTTGATCATCTGTGAGTAGTGCTGCAATTCGAGCATCCTCAGCGATGATAATTTGCTGAGACATATAATTGATTCTAATTGGTTTGAATTTTGAAAATCGTCTTAAGTAAACGGTTAAATTTTATCTTTACAAGTAATCAATTGTTTATAGATAGTATTTTTTTACTTTTTAAAATTAATAAAGCTAATAGTGATAGAATTCTGGTCTTTATGAAGCTTTAAACGATTTTCAAATTATTTGAAGTTGAATTCGTAGCTATGATTATCTCTTAAATTAACCATAACTAAGATTATTTTAACATTTAATCACCACTAAAGCACGTTGATCATTTATTCTAATATTGGTTAAATTTTTTATCTAAAGTGGTTCAAGTAAACGAAAATTATCTAAAACTCAAAGCTGGCTATTTATTCCCCGAAATTGCTAAGAGGGTAAAAATATATTCTCAATCAAATAAGAGTGGAGAAATTATTAAGCTTGGTATAGGAGATGTTACAGAACCATTGCCTAGAGCATGCATAGAGGCTATGGGTAAAGCTTTAGATGATATGGGAAAAATAGAAAGTTTTAGAGGTTATGGACCAGAACAGGGTTATTCTTGGCTCAGAGAAAAAATATCTGAGCATGATTTTATTTCGAGAGGCTGTCAAATATTACCTGAAGAAATCTTTGTGTCAGATGGTTCAAAATGCGATAGTAGCAATATTTTAGATATTCTTGGCAAAGATAATTCAATTGCTGTAACAGATCCAGTTTACCCTGTGTATGTAGACAGTAATGTCATGACAGGCAGAACTGGAGATGCACTTGGAAATGGTACTTATCAAGGATTGACATATCTTGCAATTAACGAGGAGAATAACTTTCTTCCAGAACTACCTGAAAAAAAAGTTGATATTATATATCTTTGTTTTCCTAATAATCCAACTGGTGCAACGATTACTAAAAAAGACTTAAAAAAGTGGGTTGACTATGCCCTTCAAAATAAATCTTTAATACTTTTTGATGCAGCTTATGAAGCATTTATTCAAGATAATGATGTTCCACATTCTATATATGAGATTGAGGGGGCCAAGGATTGTGCTATAGAATTTAGATCTTTTTCAAAGAATGCAGGATTCACAGGAGTTAGATGTGCTTTTACCGTAATACCTAAAAATCTCAAAGGTTTGAGTTCAAAAAATGAGGAAATAGACTTATGGCCTCTTTGGAATAGGCGACAATCTACAAAGTTTAACGGAGTAAGTTATGTGGTTCAAAGAGGAGCAGAGGCGGTTTATACACTTGGAGGGAAGAAACAAGTAAGAAATTTAATTGATTTTTATATGGAAAATGCAAAAATCATGAAAAATAAACTTCAGACTGCAGGATATACAGTTTATGGAGGTGACAATGCTCCTTATATCTGGATTAAAGTTCCTGATGAAATGACTTCTTGGGACTTTTTTGATTTTCTTCTCCAAAAAGTTAGTATCGTGGGCACACCTGGTAGCGGATTTGGGCTATCAGGAGAGGGTTATTTTCGTTTGTCAGCATTTAACTCACGATCAAACGTAATTGATGCAATGGAAAGGATAATTAATATATAATAAGCAGAACTATTTAGATTCTAAAAAAATTAATGCTATCTATAAAGTTAGAACAAAGTGCAAGTAATAGTTCAGCAGTCATTGAAAAGAAACCTGCTGAATTAAAAAATAAATCTCCAAAATATAAGGTTTTACTCCATAATGACCCTGTTAATTCTATGGAATATGTCACTATTTCACTAAGAGAAGTTGTTCCGCAATTAAGCGAACAAGATGCTATCGCTATAATGCTAGAGGCACACAATACGGGCGTGGGTTTGGTGATTGTTTGCGATTTAGAGCCAGCAGAATTTTACTCAGAATCATTAAAATCGAAAGGAATTTCTAGTTCAATTGAAAAAGAAGATTAATAACGGTTGAATTTATTATTTAGAATGAGCTAATTTCCTTTCTGATAAGGGGCGGACTTTTAAGGATTCTTTTAGGGAAGACTTTCCATATTCTCTCTCCAGGATGTTTATAACTGTTTTACCAAATTCATCTTCTGGATTATTAAAAGCTTCTAAGCAAACCTGACCAAGTTTTTTCCCTAATGCTCCTGGATTCCATAGAAGTTTTCTCGCTGTCCATGGCATCATGCTCATTGGATTGTAGTTCGGCTTCAAAATTTTATGATCTAAGGCGTACTTTTCGAGAAGTGTGTGAGGTTGCAAACCTATAAAGAATATAGCTGGATCAACTAGACCTTTACCAAAAATATTTTCTAATTCTCTATGGTAAGCAATTGTTTGTCTTATGGTACTTGGAGTTTCATCAAAAACATTAAATGAATAATTGACTGAAACATGGTTCTTGAAACCTGATTGGACTAACATTCTGCAATTATTTAATACAGTTTCAAGATCATATGCTAACCTCATTTTTCTAACAAGTTCTTGAGAACCCGAAGTGATACCTATTTCAAAATAGCTCATACCTGTATCAACCATGAGCTGAGCTAGCTCAGCGTCAATATTATCTGCTCTGATGTAGGCAGCCCAATTTATATCATCCCAGCCTTGATCCTTAATAGCTTGTAAAAGTTTTTTTGCATCTTTAATATGTTTTTTGGCTGGAATAAATTGTGCATCTGTGAACCAAAATCCCCTTACTCCAAGATCATATAGTTGCTTCATTTCTTTGATTACTTCCTCTACTGGATTAACGCGAACCTGTTTCCCCTCCACCACTGTATAAACACAGAAACAACAGTTATGAGGACATCCTCTTTTTGTTTGTACCCCTACATAATAATCTCCGCCTTCTATATACCATTTGAATTCAGGCCATATTGATTCAATATATTTATAGTTACAGGCAGTTTTAAATGTGCCCGAAGGTTGTTCATGTATTAATTTGTTCCGAGGTTTTTGTCCAGCAAAATAACATCTTTCTTTCTCTATAGAGTCTCCTTTAATAATTTTCTCTATGAGATTTTCTCCCTCTCCAACAGAAACAACAGTTCCTTTTGGAAGTAGATTTCCTAATTGTTCATAAAAGACACTAACAGCCCCTCCTCCTAAGATTACTGTTACATCTTTGTTGTATTTTTTGGCTCTTTTAAGCCCCATCTTGACAAGAGAAGTATTTCTATATATTTCTCCATAATGAGATAGGATTAATTTTAATCCTCCCCAAGACCCTCTAATTTTTTTTAGGATGTTTTTTGAATAGAAAACCTCAAAAGAGTTTTGTAGAGGATTTCCACTTCTACCATCAACGGGCGCATAAATTTGTATATCCCTCCATGAAAAAATGATTAAATGTGGTCTAAATTGATCAATTTTCCTAGCTAAATATTTGGAAACCTTATTAGAAGGAATTATTGCTAGATCAATAAATTGTTGCTCTATATTTGGAAAACATTTATGAATATGATCTGCTAAATAAATAGGCCCTATTGGAAATATTGGATTACATGGCAGTCTTACAGTTAGGATTTTTCTATAGTCCTTTCCGTAGTAATTTTTTTTATTAAATTTTTCAAACTTTAAATTAAAATTCATGTCATGAATTTAATGAATTTATTATTCTTTAAGAATCTAACTACTTTATTACTAATTTGGAGAAATTAAAAATTCATAGAAAAACAATAACGAAAATTTTATTAAAATCAAATATCAGAAATCATATACTTCCAGCATACTTTGAGAAGTTTTAATCCATCAATCCATCGAGATATATTTGGTACTCCAGATTTTCTAGCGTAATATCTGACAGGATAATTAAGTATTTTGATATTGTTGTTTGCCGCTTCAAATATTATTGTAAAGTCACCAAATGGGTCAGACTTAGAATCCCAACTTCCATTTTGTTTCATAAGTTTAAAAAATTTCCTTGAAAAAACTTTTGTTCCACACAGTGAATCTGATATTGGTTTATTTATGAGTATTGATAGAAATATTGCAAAGAGTCTATTGCCTACATAATTAGCCCATCTCATTGCATCTTTTTCCATTGGGAAAGTTATGCGTGCGCAGTTAATTAAGATATTTTCATTCTTGGTTGATTGCATTATTGCGGCAATACTGTCATCAATATCTACAGTAAAATCACTATCAATGATTGCAAGGGTGTCACCTGTGGAAATATTAAATCCTTCTTCAACAGCATTTTTCTTTCCTTTAGAAGTTTGTTTCAAAAGAAAAATTTTAAAAGAATCTGAGAATTTTTCTTTTAAATCTTTCAAAATTTTATATGTATTATCATTGCTATTCCCTTCAACAAATATAATTTCTAATTTATTAGGTATATTTTTGAATTTATTCAATGCGTTTATTAAAAGTTCTTTGTTACCAGCTTCATTTCTTGCAGGAATAACTATTGATATGAAATTATTTGAAATAGTTTCTTTATATTTATAAAAAAAGATTTCTAGTTCGTAGGCAAATTGTTTTATGATAGGCAATTTTCGAAAAATATTTTTTAAGAAAGGTGGAATATGTTTAGTTGGCAAAGGAGTTAATTTTTTTGCTTTCCATCTTATCGGTCTATAGTTATAGATTTCAGCTAAAGATTCAATATCGCATAAAGTTATTCTCGCTTTATTGGTGGTTTCTTTAAAAATTCTTGAATCTAATTTTAGCCATCTAGTTATTGGCTCCCAAGTATTACCATGGAGTTTGATCGAAATAAATTCGTTATCATCTTTGAATAATTTATGAAGTTTATTTTGTGTCAAATCCCAAATATTTACAGATTCCATTTATTTTTATAGATTTTTAAGGAAAACTTAAGTATAGACCCATTATTTATTTTTTTAGTTTTTATTTCTATGGTTTTAAAAATCATTCAAACTCTATCAGGAAA